>JBHEPS010000114.1:537-7745 GCA_046260175.1 Thermoanaerobaculia bacterium | reverse complement strand
GTCACGCTCCGAACCACCATCGGCACCGGACGGATCATCGATATGCTCTCGGGCGAGCAGCTGCCGCGCATCTGCTGACGCGTACACACCTTGCGGGTGGCGGAACAGCCGCCCGGGGAGTGATGTCAGTCACGTCTGCCTCCACGCCGCGGCGGGATACTCGAGGCACACGGGAGCCTATCGAGACCGGCGATGACTCCAGCGGGAAGGGAGTCCCATGCCGTCCGCTCATTCGGCCGTCGCCATCTCACGGTCGCAGTTCGACAGAGTCCTCACGAATCTCCGCGCCGCGGGGTTCACTCTCATCGGTCCGTCCCCGCATCGCGGACGGATCAGCCTCAAGGAGATCGATTCCGCCAGCGATCTCCCCGGGGGTTGGAGGGACGACCGGGCGCCGGGCCGCTACAGGCTCGAACAGGACGGGGACGGATCGCGATGGTTCGGCCACACCGTCCCACCCGACTCGTGGAAGCGCGTTCTCAATCCTCCGGCCCAGCCCCTTTTCAGCTCCGCGCGGAGCGAGGAGCGATGGACGATCGAACCGGAGCCGGTCGAAACTCGCAGGCTCGCGTTCATCGGCATTCGTCCGTGCGACCTCGCAGCCATCGGAATTCTCGACCGCGTCTTCGACGGAAGCCAACCCGATCGCCACTACGCCGCGCGGAGGCATGATCTGTTCACACTGGTCGCGCAGTGCGACTCACCGGCAGATTCCTGCTTCTGCGATTCCCTCGGAACGGGGCCGGTCGCCGCTGCGGGCTTCGACCTGGCCGTGTGGGAAACGGGCGAGACGATCGTCGTCGAGATCGGATCCGACCGAGGAGCGAAGACGCTGGACGGCACGGGCTTCCGCCCCGCCTCCCCGCGCGATCTCGACCGCACCCGCCAACTGGCCGATCGCTCGCGGCGCCGCATCCAGCGGAAGGTCGACATGGAGGACATCGGCGAGGTCCTCTTCCGAAGCCTCGAGCATCCACGATGGGGAGAAACCGCGATACGGTGTCTCGGCTGCGGCAACTGCACCATGGTCTGCCCGACCTGCTTCTGCAGCACGGTCGACGACGAGATCGATGCGACCGGCTCGGCCACGCGCCGCGTCCGCCTCTGGGACTCCTGCTTCACCACGGCGTTCTCTCACGTCCACGGCGGCAACATCCGCCCGTCCCTGAGCGCGCGCTATCGCCAGCGCATCACCCATAAATTCGCCTCGTGGCAATACCAGTTCGGCCAGCCCGGCTGCGTCGGCTGCGGGCGCTGCATCACATTCTGCCCGGCCGGAATTGATCCGGTCGAGGACCTGGCCGCGATCCGGAAAGGAGCGGCACGATGACTCTGGCCATTCGCGAACGTCACGCTCCCCAACCGGCCGGCATGATCCCAGAGCCGGCGACGATCGTTTCGGTGCGAAGTGAAGCTGCCGGCATCGCGACGTACCAGATCCGCTTCGACGATCCGGTCCGCGCCGCTCGCTACCGCTGGAAATCAGGGCAGTTCAACATGCTCTGGATCCCGGGATTCGGCGAATGCGCGATCTCGATGAGCTCCGACCCGGGCCAGCCGGAGACCGTCGAGCACACGATCCGCTTTGCGGGCTCGGTGACGCGGGCCATCGGCCAGCTCCGGACGGGCGGACGGCTCGGAATCCGCGGCCCCTTCGGGCGCCCCTGGCCGGTCGACCTCGCCCGCGGCAACGACCTGGTGCTCGTCGCAGGCGGGATCGGGATGGCTCCCGTGCGTCCCGTGATCTACGAAGTTCTCCGCAGCCGCTCGGACTTCGGGAAGGTGACGTTGCTCTACGGCGCGCGAACGCCGCGTGACCTGCTCTACCGCGACGAGCTGGACGAATGGCGCAAGGGAGGGATCGAGCTGCTGCCGACGGTCGACCGCGCCGACGCGGAATGGACCGGGCGCGTGGGAGTCGTCCCGGCCCTGATCGATAGACTGGGACTCGATCCGGCGAGAACGCTATTTTTCACGTGCGGTCCCGAGGTGATGATCCGTTTCGTCGCCTACGCCGCTCTCGCGCGGACTGTGCGGAACGATGCGATCTGGGTCTCGCTCGAGCGAAACATGAAGTGCGCGATCGGGCTCTGTGGACACTGCCAGCTCGGGCCCGTGTTCGTCTGCCGCGACGGCCCCGTGTTCCGCTACTCCGAGATCGAGCCGTTCTTCACCAGAGAGGAGTTCTGACATGAAGCCGCGCCCCAAACTCGCCGTCTTCAAACTCTCCTCCTGTGACGGATGCCAGCTCGCCATACTCCGGCTCGAGGAAGACCTGCTGGCGATCGCCGACAGGATCGAGATCGGCTTCTTTCTCGAAGCCAGCTCCGCCATCGGAACTCCACCCTGGGACGTCGCGCTGATCGAGGGGTCGGTAACGACGCGCGAGGAGGCCGATCTCGTTCGCGAGATCCGGCACGACGCGCGGATGCTGGTCGCCATCGGCGCGTGCGCGACCAGCGGCGGCATTCAGGCGCTGCGTAACCGTGCGAGCGTCGAGGAGTACCGCCGCGCCGTCTATCCCGCGCCCGAGATGGTCGAGACGCTCGACCGCTCCACGCCCGTCTCCGAGCACGTCACCGTCGATTATGAGGTGGCCGGGTGCCCGGTCAGCAGAAAACAGATGAAGGAGCTGATCGGATCGATTCTGATCGGCCGTCCTCCCCAGTTCCCCACCCATTCCGTCTGCATCGAGTGCAAACGGGAAGGAAATCCGTGCGTGCTGATCGAGCATGCGACCCCGTGCCTCGGACCGATCACCAGAGCGGGTTGCGGGGCGATCTGCCCTTCGTATCTTCGCGGTTGTTACGGCTGCGCCGGCCCCTCTGAAGTCTCGAGAGCCGACGCGTGGCTGACCCGCATGGAAACCCTCGGCCACGACCCTGCCGCGCTCCGACGGCAGCTTCACGGCGTGAGCGGATGGGCACTCCCGTTCAGGGGTCACGCCGGAGCCGGGGAAAGGAACCTCTGATGACCAGCGTCACCACACGCCTGCTCGCGCTCTCTCCCATGACCCGGGTCGAGGGGTCGGGGGCCATTCGAATGAAGATCGAAGGGGATCAGGTGAGCGAGATCGCTCTCAACATCCTCGAGCCTCCGCGCTTCTTCGAAGCGTTCGTCCGCGGGCGGCATTTTTCCGAGATCCCGGACCTGACCGCGCGGATCTGCGGCATCTGCCCGGTCGCCCATCAGATGACCTCCGCGCAGGCTCTCGAGCGAGCTCTCGGAGCCGCGCTCCCTTCTCAGCTGATCCGGCTCAGACGCCTCATGTACTGCGCGGAGTGGCTCGAGAGCCACGCTCTGCACGTGTTTCTGCTGAATCTTCCCGATTTCCTCGGATTCGACAGCGCGATCGCCATGGCGGCGGAGCATCCCGAGCTCGTTTCGCGCGGGCTTCGGATCAAGCGCGCCGGCTCGGCCGTCGTCGAGCTTCTGGGCGGCCGCGCCACGCATCCCGTCTCCATCCGCGTGGGAGGATTCTCGAAGACCCCGGAGCGGAGCGAGCTCGAGACCCTGCGCGCGGAGCTCGCGTGGGCACTGGAAGCCTCGGTCGATGCGGGGATGTTCCTCGCGGGACTCGATTTCCCATCGTTCGCGTCGGAGCCGGAGTTCGTCGCCCTCCGCTCGCACGACTACGCAATCGGCCAGGGCGTGATCGCGACCTCGCGCGGCGAGGAATTTCCGGTCGAGGAGTTCGAGGAACACTTCGGCGAGCAACAGGTGAGCCACTCCACCGCGCTGCACTCGGTCCGATCGCGGGACGGCAGGGCGTACATGGTCGGCCCGCTCGCACGGCTCGCGATCAATCTCGACCGTCTGACGCCGGCTGCCGCCGACCTGGCCATTCACTGCGGAATCCGCTGGCCCTCCGCGAATCCTTTTCACGGAATCGTCGCCCGCGCGATCGAGATGGTCTTCGCGTGTGAAGAGTCTCTGGCCATCATCGATTCCTGGAGCGAGCCGCCGGTCGACCACATGCCGGTCGAATCGGCTCCGGGAAGCGGGTGCTCGGCGACTGAAGCACCCCGCGGCCTTCTCTATCACCGCTATTCGGTGAGCGAGCGGGGCCTGATCGAAAGCGCGCGGATCACCCCTCCGACGGCGCAGAACCTCCGGCGCATGGACGACGATCTCCATCGCCTGGCAAACGCGCACGTTCATTTAGAGGACGATGAGCTCGGGCATCTCTGCGAGAGGCTCGTGCGAGCCTTCGATCCATGCATCTCATGCTCGACGCACGCGATCCGGGTCGAGATCGAACGATGACTGCGCCCGTTCTCGCCGTGGGAATCGGGTCGTGGGGAAACTCCGACGACGCGGCGGGTCTTCTCTTGGCCCAGGCGATCGCCCGCCGAGGCCTTCCAGAGGTCGACGTCGTCGTCTCGCCCGGCCCTCCGGTGGAACTGCTCGACGGCTCGACGCGCGAGCTCGTTCTCGTACTCGACGCGGTCCGCCTCGGAGCCTCGCCCGGCACCGTCCATCTCTTTCGCGCGGCGCCCACGAATTCGCCCGGCGACGCGGGTTCGCACCGCTGGAGAGCCGTCCAGTGGCTCGGGCTCCGTCAGGCGCTCGGCTGCCCCGATTGCCCGGTCGCGATCCTGGGAATCGAGCCGGCCACGCTCGAAGCGGGCCTCGGCGTTACGCCTGAGGTGCTGGCGGGAATCGAGCTCGCGGTCACAAAAGCGGAACAACTGTTCAGCCACCTTCAGCGTGGCGAGCTGGCGCTGCTTCCCCCCGAGCCGCTCAACTGTCTCTAACATCATCACTTGCCTGATTTCGAGACGAGGACCACTCACCATTTGCGGCTTGAATGGTTCACACCGCGTGGTGCCATCCGTCACCAGTCGCTCTTCGAGCCGTTGCGATACTCGCAACGTGCGGTCGATCGTTGCTGCCGCCCACCCCAAGGCTCCCCATTGAACGCATTCTCCGCTCTCACAATCGCGCTGGAACCCGCCTCGCTTCTCGTCGCCGGCTTCGGGGATCCTGCGCGCGCCGACGACATGGCCGGGCTCCTGGTGGCGCATCGCCTGAGCGAGAGCGGCGCAGTGAGCGCCGATATCTGGCTCGAAGGTCAGAGTCCGTCCCTGCCCGAGCTCGAGTTCCGGAACCAGGTCGTGATCATCGATTCCGTCATCACGGGTGCGCCGGGAGGGACGATCCACCTGGCGCGTTTTCCGGGGCCGCGGCTGACTCCCCGATCATTCGGGAAGTATCCCGCTCAGATGAAAGCGTTTGAGGAGACCGACGGAACGCTCTTCCTGATCGGAATCGAGATCGAGAGCCTTCGCTCGGACGCCCTCCCCTCGGAAACGGTGATCGAGGCCATCGAGTGGCTTTCGGAAAACTTCGAGGCAGCACTGAAGATTCTCGATGTGATGGACGATGCCCTCGTCCGCCTCACGCCGCCGACATTTTTTCCTCGTCGTTACCGCCTGTATTAAGTTCTCTGGTCCCTAGCTCGCTTCCTGTCTCTCGGGAGCCTCGTCGAGAATTGCCGCGATCTCGTCCATCCTCGCCTCTCCGTCGGCTTCGCCAATCTCGAGAAGCCTGCGGACGTAGTCAGGCTGGAACATGAGCATGCTGAGGAAGTCGGAGCGGCTGGTCTCCTTGCTGCCGAGGCCTCGGAGGAAGAAGCGCAGTGACGGAGGGATCTTCGGCTCGTACTCGCCCGCGAGGCGGCCGAGATCAACCGAGGGACGAATGACGAGCAGATCGATGACGTTCATCCCTTCTCTCTGCTCCTCGGGAAGCTTGCGGAGGACCGAGTTGAGTCGTTCGAGCCGGAGCGCGTCCTGATCGATGACATCGAGGAAAATGGCGCTCATCAGGTGACCCGCGATCTGGACGGGAGGAGGATAGCCGCTCGACTCCGGCTGGTCGGCCTCCTCGAAAGTCTGCTGGTACCGGGTCGTCATGGCGATGATGCGCTTCGCCCCGAGATGGAGCGCAGGCGAGAGGGGGGCGACGAGCCTGACGCCGCCGTCCCCGTGCCAGGCTTCCGCAATGTTGATCGCGGGAAAAATGAACGGAAGAGCGGAGGAGGCCATGATGTGAGGGATGGTGATGCGCGCGTGGATGCTTCGACGGTTGGGCCGCTCCCACATCTCGATTCCGCGCCCCATCACCCATGTGACGGTCTGGCCGGTCGTGTAATTGAGCGTGGTCACGGCGAGCGCCTTCATCGCGCCGCGTGAAAGATTTTCCGTAAGGCCGGAGATCTCTTCTCCGTCGCGGCAGAGAATCTGTTTGAGGAACTCTCCGAGCGGGGAGGTGTCCACCATCCCCCGGGCATCGGGCCGCAAGAGGCTGCCGCCAGACAGGAGTTTCGCTCCCCACCGAAGCGCGTTCGCGCCCAGCGATGAAGAGTCGGAGCGGACGACGCGATCGATCTCGAGCCGGCTCCAGTGCTCCTCGAGCTCCTCGACGGTGCGCTCGAACCCCACATCCCTGCTGCAGAGGTAGACGGCGTTGATCGCACCGGCGGAGACGCCGGTCACGATCTGAGGCTGCAGATCGGGATAGCGCCTCGCAATCGCCCGCAGGACGCCCACCTGATAGGCGGCCCGGGCACCGCCTCCGGTCAGGACGATCGCAAGATCGCCCCTCTCGGAGGACTCGGCGGCGTTCAGGCGCGTTCGCCGTTCGCGGTCGAAAGGTATCTGCTCACTCGCCACGGATCTTCCTCGTCAAGGCGGGCTCCATTCCCATCAGACGCTGATAGAGGGCCAGCTGCCCCCGGGTGAACCGTCTCCTGGGAGATACCATGATCCATGCCAACCTCGTCCCGGGCTCACCCGTTCAAACGGGTCATCGCCGTCGAGACCCTCCGCATGGAACGAGATTCAGGAAAGCTGGGCCCTCTTGCCGGCAACCGCGCTTTGCTCCGGGGCCGTCGCGCGAAGCGGGAAATCGATGACTTTCGAATCCAGCAAACGCTTGAACGAGCGAAGCGCTTCGAACTCGCGCACCGGGACGATGCGTAAAATCTCCTGGACCGCCAGGCGCCCGTCGATCCGAGACAGAATGAAACCGTCGGTCTGGTCCAGCCTCAGGTGAGAAAGCGCCTCCAGACCCACCGTCACGACCGGCACGTCGCCGCGGCTGAAGTTCTCTCGGTAGACGGACTCGCGAAACGACTCGGCGACCCGCATGAGCCTTTCCACCAGATCCTCTTGCCCGGGATGGGCCGCGATGAGGCCCTGCAG
>JBHEPS010000114.1:0-527 GCA_046260175.1 Thermoanaerobaculia bacterium | reverse complement strand
CTCGTCCCGAGCTCGACAAGACCGATTCCTCTCCACTGACTCGCGGAAGACCGCGCTTTCGTGCACAATGATCCCTGGCCGGCGTGAACTCAGCGTGAAACCCGAAGCCTGAGGTAACGGCCAGCGGAGGAATCCGACCGGGAGACTCCGCGTTTCACCGACCAGATTCCAAAATCGGAGGCCCTTTCCCCCTGATGCACCACCACTCCGAGGCCCGTGCGGTCTTACCCGTCGCCCTGATCGCCCTCGCCCTGCTCGCGGTCCCCACTCTCCACGGTGCGACCCTCAAGGGCTCGAGAGCTTCTCTGCTGCAACAGCAGAAAGTCGCGCAGCAGCACAATTACACGGTTCTCAAGAACAGGACCCATGTCCAGAAGTTCGTCCGGGCGGGACTGCTCGTGCCGATCCGTGGAAACCAGAACTACCTGCTCAAGGACGTCTCGCATCCCTACGGCCGGTCGGAGATGAAGCTTTTCGTCGAGAGGCTGGCTGCCGGCTACCACTCGGCCTGCGGCGAGCGGCTCGTC
>JBHEPS010000113.1:0-8009 GCA_046260175.1 Thermoanaerobaculia bacterium | reverse complement strand
TCATCATTCCGGGCGAGGGCGAGCGCCGAGCCCCAATCGCCGTGGAGGAGAGGAGTGAGTAGATCGGAACGGCGAGCATCGAATCGGGCGATCAGAACGTCGGTCGATTTCAACCTCGTCGTCGAGGTGCGGGAGAGGGCGAGACCGATCTCGACTCGGGCTGCATCCCGAAGCTCGCTCTCGAGCCGCCGGATGGCTTGCCGATACTCCTTGAGGAGCTCGCGCACGGCATCGACCGCCGGAGCGGAGCTCACCTCGATCTTATCGATCGCCCGGGCGGCCGCGATCCCGATGGCGTCGGCGAGCAGAGCGCGCAGACGCCTGCGAAGGTCGATGTCGATTCCAACCTTCGCAAGCCAGCGCCTCACATTCTCGACGACGCGAGCGTCTTCGAGCAGGCTCTCGAGCTCCTCCTCCGCCTCGTTTCGAAAGAAGGCGCGCAGATCGGTGATTGCCAGCAGATCCCTCTCGAGGTGTCGGACCAGATCTTCAGCAGGACCGAACAACGGCTCCAGAACGGCCTCGGCCACCGCTTCCGAACCCGCCACCGCGATCGCTGCGTCGGCGTTGAACGAATTGCGGCGCTGCGAGACCCGGCTCTTCGAAAGTCGTGCTTCCAGCCGGCCCTCACCGGCCGAGAAGACGATCAGATCGAAGGTCCCCTCGAGCGAGCCCCTCCATGAGAGGTCGGCTCCGGCGCTGGCCTCGAGCAGAGCGCTGTCGAGCTTCAAGTCGTCCGCGCTCACCGTCCCGGTCTCGAGGAGAACCGAGCGCCAGCGAAGAGACCCGGAGAGAGTGATGACGCCGGAGCCGCCGAGGTGGACGTAGTGGGATGGGTCCCCGGTCGAGGCGATACGGGGCCGGCGCTCGCCTAGCTCGCCGGGAACGATGAGGTCGGCGAGGTCTCTCTCGAGGGCCTCGCGGAATGTTTCCTCTCTCGCATGAAGAAAGCCGTTGGTGAAGACCACATCGGCGCCGGCTGCGAAGGCCGCTCGTCCGGAAGGAGCGTCAAACGGCGCGGGAATGCCAACGCGTCCGTCGATCGTCGCCGTCATCCCGATGATCAGAAACACTTCGAGGTCCGCATCGAACGTGAACGATCCGTCGAAGAGCGCGCCCTCGCCGTCGATCTCAATGAATAGAGTGGCCCCGGTCGGAAGAACGAGTTGATGACTGGTGGTGCCGAGTCGAAGCTCCTCGGAAACCTCCCACTCGTATCGTTGTCCGGCGAGATCACCGACCTTGCCGGCGAGGAGGGCCGCGACCGGCTCGCGGCGGATGAGCTCCTGGAGGAGCTGGTCGAGCGAACGTTGCATGCGTCGTCCTTCCTGGGATCTTCATGGTAGCCGGTCAGGACCGGAACGAATACCGGCGTTGCGGCAGCCGTGGCCAATGTGGCCACGGCTCAGCCTCATCAGCCGTGGCAATCACGTGAGGGTCGGGCGAGGATAGAATCCGAGGCGAACGAATGGCGGAGCTGCGCGGCACAGTGGAGCGGATCACGTTCCGGAATCCGGAGAACGGCTTCACGGTGATGAGGATCCGCGTCGACGGCGGGATCGAGACGGCGCGCATCGTCGGAATCGCGCCGGACGTCCTGCAGGGTGAGCGCGTCGTTGCCCAGGGAGAGTGGTTCAAAGACCCGGAAAGAGGAAGGCAGTTTCAGGCGAGCGCGATCCGGGTCTCGCCTCCCAGCGGCCGGGCGGCGATCGAGGCATGGCTCGCTTCCGGGGCGATCCGCGGGGTCGGTGGGCATCTGGCGTCGGAGATCTTCGCGAAGTTCGGCGAGCAGGTGTTCGAGGTCATGGATCGGGAGCCGCAGAAGCTCCTGTCGGTTCCCGGCATCGGTAAGAAGAAACTGAAGGCAATCCGCGAGAGCTGGGGGGAGCAGAAGGCCTCGCGCGAGCTGATGATCTTTCTCCACGAGCATGGGGTTCCCCCCGCGCGCGCCATGCGGATCTACAAGCAGTACGGCGCGGATGCGATCCATCGGATCCGGGAGAACCCCTACCGGCTGGCGGACGAGATACGGGGCATCGGTTTCGTGTCGGCCGATGCGCTGGCGCAGAGACTCGGGCTGGCGATGGACTCGATGCCCAGGCTGAGGGCCGGGCTGCAGTACGCGCTCGAGAAGGAGGCGCAGAGCGGCCATTGCGCCGCGCCGCGCGAAAAGCTGATCGCGCTCGCTTCCAGCCTTCTAGGGGTCCCCGACACGCTCGTCGCCCAGGCCCTCGACGAGGAGCTCGCCGGAGGGCAGCTCATCACCGAGCCGATCGGAGGAAAGCCCGCGGTTTTTCTGAGGCGCCTCCATCACGCCGAATCGAGCGCTGCGACGCGGCTCATCGCTCTGAACGCGGGGCCGCCGCCGTGGAAGATCCAGGCAGGCAGAGCGATCGAGTGGGTCGAGCCGAAGTTCGGGATTCAGCTCTCGCCTTCTCAGCGAGTTGCGATCGCCGGCGTGCTGGGCTCGAAGGTCTCGGTGATCACCGGCGGTCCGGGAGTCGGAAAGACGACCATCGTCCGTGCCGTGGTGGAGATCGTCGAAGCGAAGAAGATGACGGTCATGCTTGCGGCACCGACGGGGCGGGCCGCAAAGCGCCTCGCCGAATCGACGGGAAGGGAGGCTCGCACGATCCACCGCCTCCTCGAGCCCGATCCCCGCACTCGCGAGTTTCAGAGAAACGAGCTGAATCCGATCGACTGCGATCTGCTGATCGTCGACGAGTCGTCGATGATCGACATCCCGCTGCTCGACTCGCTTTTGAGGGCCGTGAGAACCCGCTCAGGACTGCTTTTCGTCGGCGATTCCGATCAGCTTCCATCCGTCGGACCGGGACAGGCGCTGGCGGACATCATCGGATCGGGGGCGATTCCGGTCAGCAGGCTGGAGGAGATTCACCGGCAGGCGATCGGGAGCCGGATCGTGGTGAACGCCCACCGCATCAATCGGGGCGAGCTGCCGATCGTGCCCGAGCGCGGAAGCGACTCCGACTTCTACGTCGTCGAAGCCGCGGACGGCGCTGCCGCCCGTGAAAAGATCGTCGAGCTGATCTCGCGCCGCATTCCGGATCGTTTTGGGTTCGATCCGCTCCGCGAGATCCATGTGCTCGCGCCGATGCATCGCGGAGAAGCCGGGGTGCAGAGCCTCAACGCTGCCATTCAGGCGGCCTTGAATCCCCTTGCGCGATCATCCGATCGGCTCGAGCGCGGGGGAGTGATCCTGGCGCCGGGCGACAAGGTGATGCAGACCGAGAACGATTACGAGCGGGATATCTTCAACGGCGATCTCGGAATCGTCCGAAGGGTCAGGGCGCGCGAGAAGAAGATGGGCGTCGAGTTCGACGGACGGCTGGTCGAGTGCGAAGGCGCCGACCTCGACGCCATCTCGCTCGCCTGGGCGACGACCATTCACAAGTCGCAGGGGACGGAGTATCCGGCGGTCATCATTGCGCTGCTCAAGGAGCACTCCATCATGCTGCAGCGCAGCCTTCTCTATACCGCGATCACGCGGGGGCGGAGTCTGGTCATCGTCGTGGGGCAGAAGAGCGCGATCCAGCTCGCCGTGAGAAACGCAGCGTCCCGTGTGCGCTGCGGCAAGCTCAGAGAGCGCCTCGCGACGCCAGCTCAGACCGCGGGACGGCACGGCCGCCCGCCGTCATCCTGAGGGAGCGCCGCACGGATGGTCGCTCCGCAAGAACCGCGAGCGCGACCGAAGGATCTCAAAATTGCAGGATGTCCTTCACCTGCGGGTGTCCCCCGCCCCGGGCCAACGCGATCCTGCCATTTCGAGATCCTTCGGTCGCGCGCACGGTTAGCGTGAGGATGACCGTTACACGCGGCGCTCCCTCACAGCCTCTCAGGATGACGGCGGACACGACCCCGCGCTTCTCACGACAGCAGCCTGTCGAGGTCCGCGAGGTCGAGCTTCTGCAGCAGCCCGTTCTCCTCGGTGAGAATCGCGTCGGCCAGTTCGCGCTTCGACTGCTGGAGCTCGAGGATCTTCTCCTCGATCGTGTCCCTGGCGATGATCCGGTAGGCGAAGACCTTATTCTTCTGGCCGATCCGGTGCGTGCGGTCGATCGCCTGCGATTCGACGGCCGGGTTCCACCATGGATCGAGCAGGAAGACATAGTCGGCATTGGTGAGATTGAGGCCGGTCCCTCCCGCCTTGAGGCTGATCAGAAAGACAGGCGGTCCGTTCTCGGACTGGAACTGGTCGACGACGTTCTTTCGATCTCGGGTCTGCCCGTCGAGATAGAGATACGCCGTCTTCTCCTTCTTCAGGCGCTGGGCGACGAAGCCGAGGAGCGTGGTGAACTGGGAAAAGACGAGCACGCGGTGACCGCTGTCGAGAATCTCCTCGAGCTCGATCATCAGCAGATCGAGCTTCGCACTCATCGCCTGGGCGTCGCCGCTGATCAGGCCCGGGTGACACGCGGCCTGGCGCAGCCGCAGTAGCGCCTCGAGGATCTGCATCGTGGAGCGTCCCACACCCTTCTCGGCCACGTCGCCGAGAAGCGTCTGGCGGTAGAAGACCCGGAGTTCCTCGTAGGTCTTTCGCTGGTCCGGCTCGAGCTCGCACCAGAGCGTCTGCTCGATTTTTTCGGGAAGATCGGGAGCGACCTGTTCCTTCGTGCGCCGAAGAATCAGCGGGCGCAGAGCTCTTCCAAGCGCGTCGCGCCTCGCATCGGAGACCGACTTGCCGCCGAAGTGCTGTCGAAACCAGCGCGCGGATCCGAGCGCGCCCGGGATCAGGAACTCGAAGAGGCTCCAGAGCTCGCCGATGTGGTTCTCGATCGGCGTTCCCGAGAGCGCGAGGCGGTGGTCCGAGTGAAGAAGGCGGACCGCCTTCGCTGTCTGGCTGCCGGCGTTCTTGATCGCCTGCGCCTCGTCGAGAACGGCATAGGCGAAATCCTGCTGCGAAAGCTCCTCGATGTCGGCTCGCAGTGTGCCGTAGGTCGTGAGGATCAGGTCGTAATCCTCGAGCTTCTCACTCTGGCGTCCGGTGCCGTGATACTCGAGAACGCGAAGGTGGGGCGTAAATCGAGCCGCTTCCTCCTTCCAGTTGAAGAGAAGCGAGCGTGGAGCGACGACGATCGAGGGCTTCTTGCTGGCGACGGTGTCGAGAAGGGCGAGAAGCTGGACGGTCTTGCCGAGCCCCATGTCATCGGCGAGGCATCCTGCGGTGCCGAGCTCGCGAAGATGGAGCATCCAGCCGAGTCCTTCCCGCTGATACGGGCGCAACTCTCCGCGGAAGCGCGAAGACTCCCGCACCGGTCGCGCTTCCGCTGCGGAGATGAGCCGCTCCCGCAGTTCGGCGAAACCCTGATCTCCGCGGAGCGGCCCACGAAGCGCGAGCATCGCGTCGATCAGAAGCGCCTGGTTTCTGTGAAAGCGATATCGTCCCTCGCGAGTCGCTTCAATGCCTTCGAGCGCTGCGAAACGCTCGAGCTGGGCTCCGGTCACCAGGCCGATCGAGCCATCGGAGAGCGTGACGAGCGATCTGCCGCGCGCGCGGTCCGCGAGCAGGCGCGGGAGAGGGACGACCTCATTTCCGAACCTGGCTCCAGCGGAAAGATCGAGCCAGTCGATCCCGGACTCGACTTCGGCTTCGATCCCATCCGAGAGACGGATTGCGCGGTCGTCGATCTCGATCATCCAGCCGGCGCCCAGGAGGGCCATCAGGACGTCGGTGGCGAGCGCGGGCCGGATCTTCCACATGCCCCAGTAATCGCGTGCGAGCCGGAGCGCGGTGAGTCGCTCGACGAACCCTGATTCCTTCGCCAGGTCTCGTTCGATCACGGTCTTTTCGCTGACGATTCGCGGCGGGCCGGTGCCCGGTTCGACCTCGAACTCGCCGTAACCCACGGTCAACCGGCCGCTCCACCCTTCCCCCTCGCGATCGGCGCCGGAGCGCAGCCGGAGAATCGGAAGCGCCGTGGCCAGCTGTTCTTTCCACTGGAGCTCCGGAGGAAGCTCGACCTGCGCCGAACTGCGCTCCAGCAGCGTCGTCGCGAACTCCTGCCGGTCTTTGTTCGGGACTTCGAGCGGAGGCCTGGTTCGAAGGAGGGAAAGCCACTCGAGCCCGGCCGGATGAAGCGGAGCGATCAGACCGTCGCGCACGAGGATCGTGCTCGCGAGCAGCTGCGCACCCTCGAGCGAAAGCGACTCTCCGTCGCGCATGAAAGCGCCGGCGAGAGTCACCGAGTCGCGACCCTCGACCGGCAGCACCCGGATCGACAGGCGCCACGGCTCATCT
Source organism: Thermoanaerobaculia bacterium (assembly GCA_046260175.1). Classification (GTDB taxonomy): domain Bacteria; phylum Acidobacteriota; class Thermoanaerobaculia; order Gp7-AA8; family Gp7-AA8; genus JBHEPS01. Next base: position 1,750 of record JBHEPS010000113.1, on the reverse strand, counting down.
CCACCCCACGTCAACTGCTCTCCAGGTGCTCCCGCTCCCGCCTCGAGAAAGAGCCTTCCGGTCGCCGCGAGCCGGCGCACGACCGGCGGCGCGGCCGAGGGGCGTATCTGGACCCGGTCCAGATTCTCGAATCCGCCATAGCTCCTTCCGAAGACCAGGGAGAGAATCTCGCGGTCCTCGGGCTCGAGGTGCGGCAGCAGATCGTCGGAGAGATCGATTCGGCGGGCCTTCTTCCAACCGCCGGTCCGGGTGCGACTCCTCCCGCGCACGGAGAGAAAGAGCGAGTTCCCGAGGCCTGCAATCAGGTAGACGATCTGCTCCGGAACTTCCTCCGGCTCCTCGTGAAGCGGCGCCGCGTGAACGCTTCGGATGCGGCTGCGCCAGTCGGCGGCGCGGGATGAGGGGAGAGCCGGGCGAAAGGGGATCGGCGCGGGAAGCTCGAGGTCGTCGACCTCCTCTCCCGGCAGAAGATCGTGAATCTCGTGAAAGGGGAGCAGCTCTCGATTGGCGGACGAGAGAACGAGCGCCCATGCGTGCTTGCAGAAGGCCCCCGAGCCGTCGAAGTGAGGGCAGCTGCACGAATAGTAGAGAACGTCGTCCTCGATCCTCAGCTCGACCCGGTAGCGACTCCCGGCGTTGTTGTGGACCACACCGATGACCCCGTCTTCGACAGGGCGGACGGCGTCGACGTGCCGCTGGCGGAAGTACGCTTCTCCGCGCTGGCGCACGGCCTCGGGCACCATCGATTGGATGGACGACAGATCGGTCACGAAGGTCGGAACGCCTGGAACGGCATTCCCATTTCGAGAGGCCAAAATCGGTCGGAAGCTGGCACGAGCCGCGGCTGGAAAGCCGCGGCCACGGCTCGCCGGACCGCCGCAGGCAGTCCCTACTAATGGCCGGGGCGGCTTCGCGGCTTCCGCATTGGGTCCGCGGCTTCGGCCGCCTCCCGGCAGAGAGGGCAGTCGTCGATCTCGTCGAGGAAGAGCTCGAGGATCTGATCGGGGACGCCTGGTCCCACGAAGACCTTAACGCCGAGCCTTTCCACCCTGGCGGTTGTGCTGCGAAGGCGGGCCTGAAGTGATGATGAAGAGCGTTTGCGTCGCATTGTTCGTCGACCTCCTGAACCCGAGGTTCCCTCGGTCGCAAGTCGAGGTCAATCACCAATACCAGGAGTAGAAATCGGTTCGGGGCTCGTGTTCTCGAAAAGGCCGTTGCCTCTCGGCATCGACGTAATCAAATTGCGGAGGAGTGAGAGGATGGCGTACGGATTCAGGATGCAATCGACGACCGCGGAGAATAGGATTGAGACACGAATCGTGATCGAGTGCGGAGCAGAATGACGACCGCGGTCCTTTCCCTGACACCGCGACGACGCATGGCGGTCACCGCCGGGATCATCACGGGAATGTTCCTCGCTGGATCTCGTGGCGCTGGGTGTTCTTCGTCAACATTCCCTTCGGGATCGCCTCGGCGGTGATCATCGGGATCGCACTCAAGGAGCCGGAGCGCCACGGAAAGCGCTCGATCGATTACGCCGGCGCGATCCTTCTGACGACTTCGGTCACCATGCTTCTGCTCGCGCTGGTTGAGGGAGGAGAGAGCCTGGAGCGCCTGGTGAGCGCAGGAAATCTGGCGCTGTTCATCCTCGCCGTCACCCTCCTCGCTGCCTTCATCGCCGTCGAGCGGCGCGCCGCAGAGCCGATCGTTCCGCTGTCGCTGTTCGAGAATCGGGTGGTGACACTTGCGG
>JBHEPS010000112.1:0-8012 GCA_046260175.1 Thermoanaerobaculia bacterium | reverse complement strand
CCCACGGTTTTCGTGAAATGAGCCTTCAGCGCGGCGCTCCCTCAGGATGACCGGGAGGCTGGCGATCGCGCTCCCTCACGATGACACGAGCGCCCGGAGGGCCTGTAGCTCGCGATGACTCACCACCGCCTGCCACGCGAGAAAGAAGACGAGCGCGAAGTAGGTGACGGCGATCTTCGCGCGCTGGATCAGCGTCACGTCGTAGAACCTCCGGCGTCGCTCCTCCACGACCGACACCCACACCTGCCAGATGCCGAGCAGCAGGATCGGGAGCAGCAGCGGGTTCCGCCAGACGACCAGCGCCACGGCGATGATCGCGGCGCCGAACATCCACATCCACTTCGTGATGGCCCCTGCGATTCGCCCCCCATCGAGAGGGCCGACCGGAGTGAGGTTGAACAGATTGATGATGAAGCCGCCGAACGCGAGCGCGAGAAAGAGCGGCTCGTCGGTAGCCCGCCAGATCAGGAAGCTTCCAACGGAGGCGGCCGTGCCCGCAATCGGTCCGCCCAGTCCGATCTGGGCATCCACATACGCCGAGCGCGGCTGATGCCGCAGCGTCACCGCTCCGCCGATGAAGGGAATGAAGACCATCGCGCCGGTGCGCAGGCCGCGAGCTCGGATCGTCAACGCGTGCCCCACCTCGTGCACGACGAGGATGATGATGAAACCGAGAGCGAAGGGAAAACCCATCTGGAACGCGTAAGCGCCGAGGCTGACGATCATCGACCCGGCGGCCCAGGCGAATTGCGTGACGCCGAACCCCTCGAACGGGTTCGCGAAAAACGGCTTCACCTTCGTGGCTGCGAGAAACAAGAGCCCTTTCAACTTGAAAGCGAGCAGACCGAGGATGGCGATCGAGCCGGCAACTACCTTCCACGGGTTTGCAGGGCTGGAGAGCCGGGCGGAAGAGTCCCCCTCCGGAGACGCGGCGGGTTCTGAGCTGGCGACGGAGGGAACGCTCGACATGGATGGGTTCGTCGCTCATCCACAACGCCGGGCGAAGGGCGATATTTCAGAGGCAGGGGCCGGGGACCAGGGGCCAGGGGCCAGGGGCCAGGGAAAAACAACACCAGGAGCTGATTCTGCTTTCGCTTTTCCTGACCCCTGGCCCCTGGCCCCTTGTTGATCAGCGAGGTCGCCGAAGGGCGTGCCCTACTGCACGTAACCTAAAGACCGGAGCGCTTCGTGGTACTCACGGTCAAACGTCTCGCGGCGGGCTCGCGGGCCTCCCCGGACGCCGAACGATCCGATCCGCGCCTGCTCCCCATCCGGCAGCAGCGACGTTCCCGGCATCTCCTCCGATGCGGGAAAGCCGAAGAGGGCGAGCAACGTCGGCGCGACATCGTCGGCCGCTGCATCCCGCTCGCTGAGCGCGATCGTCGACGCGAGGACTCCCTCTCCTTCCGCTCCCACTCCTGGGGCTCCGACCAGAAGGACCTCGAAGCCGTCTCCACGAAGCGCGCGCGCAACGCTGGCGATCGAGCCGATCGCCTCGACGACCAGGGCTGGACGCCTTCCGGCCGGAAGCTCGAGCCGGTTCATCGCGATGTCGACCGCCGGGAGATAGACCGTCGCAAACCCCGGACGTCTGGCCTCGATCGACTCGAGAAGCGCCGCCACCGCAGTGCGATCGATCTCCAACGCGCGCGCCCCTGGCTGGGGCGAGCGGGCTGCGGCAAAGATCGCTTCCTGTCCCCGGGTCCGTAGAGCGCCGGCCTCGAGGGAGGGTGTGAGCCACCAGTTGGTCGCCACGACCGGGACACCGCGGTCGGCCAGCAGCTCCCAGGCGTAATGGCGCATTCGGACGTTGCTCGGGAGCGGCTCGGTCCGCGCGATGAGAGGGAGTGCGCGGAGCGGCTCGTAGCGCGAGACCTCCTGGAGAATTTCCCCGCCGACCCGGATTCCCTCGATCGACCGGACGGCATGGAGATCGCGCCTGGTGCCGGTGCCGAGGGATGCCCACAGTTCCGGAACGGAGGAGGCAGGGGGAAAGTGGAGGGGGCGGACGTCGGCGAAAGCGCCCCGCAGTCCCTCGTGCGCGCGGAACAGCTGCAGGGTCAATCCGTCGACCGCAATCAGAGCCACTCTCGCACCCGTCGGCGTCACGAGCACACTCTCGGGCGGGAGGGGCTGCGCCGGTTTCGCCGTGAGCGCGGGAAGGGCGACGAGTCCCGCGAGGATCACGGCGCCCGCGAGGAGGATCGCGCGAGATCGCGACCGGCGCGCGATTGCGGGGATCTGCCGCGTTTCGTGGATCGAGAAGGAGAGGAGAGCGGCCGCGAAGACGGTGGCGCCGGCGGCGACGAGAGCGAGGACGAGCCCGGCGACGAGAAAGGTCTCGAGGTTCGAAGCGCGCGATTCGAAGCCGGACCACCAGAAGGCAACCCCGGCTGCCAGGAGCGTCGAAAGCGAAAGCGAGGCGAGCGTGAGAAGACCGGGGCGCTCGATGACGGCCATCGGCCTGATCTTCATCACGAGGGCGCTCGCTACCACGAGCCCGACGATCGCCAGGAGCACGATGGCCAGCCAGGAGGCGCCCAGAACGACCGCCGGCATGATGCCGACGGGCGCGTTCCGGATCGCCATCGCCGCGATCATCGGGGCGGCGACGAACGGGGCGATCAGCACCCCCGACTTTGCTGCGACCGCGAGGAGCTCCTGCCAGAAAGTGCGCGAGCTCCACGGGTCGAGCGCGAACCACCGCTCGAGCCCATGGGTGAGGTACCCGAGACTGCGGAGCTGGTCGCGAAGCTCGTCGATCGACTGCGGCGTCACGGTCGCTTTCCGTTTTCCCGCGGAGCGTTCACTCCCGCACCATCAGGATCAGGGTTTCGTCCACGATGCGGTCGTTGACCATATCGACGAATGGTCGCTGCAGAGTCACGCGCGGTAGATCGTCCCGCGCGGAAATGTGCGCCCCTCTCCACTCGCCGTGGAACGCACCATGCGAGAGCCTGCGGTCGAGCTGCTGGAGAATCGGCTCGACGGCCATGGCGTCCGCCGCGAGATCGCCGGTCGTGTAATACGCGGCAGGCTTGACCGAGCTGAAGTCGTTCACCTCGTCGGCGGCGATCCGCTCGTAGCCATACTTCCGGGCGTAGAAACTTGCGACCTGTTCGAGCGACGCGGTGGTCGAGTACATCGCCATCGGAGGGGCCTCGACCGCATCCGGCTGCATCACGAAATGCGCCCGCCTGAGCAGGTCGGTCTGCTCCTCGAGAAACCTCGCGCCGGGGTAGACCTGAAAACCGTAGACCTTCGCCTGCAGATCCGCCGACTCCGAAGCGGTCATCGGCTCGAGGCTTTTCTCCCGGCATCCCGCGAGCAGTAGCACGAGGGCGAGCATCGCCAGCTTCTTCAATTACTCCTCCATCCCGAGCCAGCTCTGGGGGGTCCGCCCGACGACCTGTCTGAAGAAGTCGGAGTAGGACTGCACCGAGCCGACCTCCTCGTCGAGAAAGAGTCGCTCGAGCCGGAACAGAGGCACGAACATCGTCGACAGATCGAGCGTCTGCTCTCCCTCTTCGCCGCGGGCGCACTGGCGGACCCAGTCCTCGAACGTATCGAGATTGATTCCGCGGACCGTCATGCCGACTGCCGACAGAGAGCGAAGCACGCCCCAGAACTTCTCTTTCGGATTCACCAGGTTCACGATCACGATCGATCCGCGCTCGAACCCCTCGAGCATGTCCCCGGCGCGCGTTTCGATCGCCTTCTCACCGACGCGGCTCGGGCTCATGATTTCTCCGGCTGGCTCAGCTCGATCAGCACTCCGCTTCCCGCTGACGGATGAAGGAAGGCGACGCGGCACCCGTGGGCCCCCGGGACCGGCGATTCGTTGATCAGCCGGTACCCCCTCGCCTTCAATTTCTCGAGCTCCGCGTCGATGTCGTCGACGCGGAAACAGAGATGATGAACTCCCTCGCCGCGCTTTTCGATGAACTTCGCGACGGGCGACGACTCCCCCGTCGGCTCGAGGAGCTCGAGGCGGGAGTCTCCGACCGAAAGGAAGGCCGTCTTCACTCCCTGGCTCGCGACCGTCTCGACATGGTCGACCTCGAGTCCCAGGTCTTCGTAGATCCGCGCGGTCCCCAGCGAGCGAACCGCGATTCCAATGTGATCGAGGGTGGGCTTCATGGTGGTGATTATGTCATCCCGAACGTGGATGACATCACACCCCCCGCGCTTCCGCTCCCCAGATCAGCTTGTGCAGTTGCACCTGCATGCGCGCTTCGACCCCATCCTCGAGCATCCAGGCGGCGAGGTCGGCAAGCGGCAACGCTCCCCATACCGGCGAAAAAATGACGGTGCGGCCCGCGAGTCTCTCGCGCGTGAGGTCCCGGGCGTACTCGTAATCCACCCGGTCCGCGATCACGAACTTCACCTCGTCGTGGGAGCGCAGCCTCTCGAGGTTCGGCCAGTAGTTCTTCGACTCCTCCCCCGAGCCGGGGCATTTCACGTCGAGGATGATCTTCGCGCGCGGATCGACCGGCTCCGTGTCGATCGAACCCGACGTCTCGATCAGCACCTCGTACCCTTCGTCGCAGAGGCGGGCGATCAGGTCGAAGGACTCCTTCTGCGCCAGCGGCTCGCCGCCCGTGACTTCGACCAGGCGCGTCGGCCAGGGGCGGATCTTCTCGAGAATCTCCTCGACCGACATCTTCTCTCCACCCGTGAACGTGTACTCCGAATCGCACCAGACGCAGCGGAGGTTGCATCCGGCCAGGCGGATGAAGATGCAGGGGCGCCCGACGTGCGTCGACTCCCCCTGGATCGAATGAAAGATTTCGGTGATGCGGATCATCGGTATCGGGTGGGATCGGCGACTCCGGCGGCCTCGAACCCTTCCTTTCTGAGAAGACAGGAATCGCAATGCCCGCAGGCGGCGCCGTACCGGTCGGGATCGTAGCAGGAGCGGGTCGCCGCGTAGTCGACCCCCAGCGCGGTTCCGGCGGTGATGATCTCCGCCTTGGACATTTTCATCAGGGGCGTGCGAATGCGGGGGTATCCCTGCTCGACCCCGCTGCGGGTGCCCGTGAAGATCACCTTCTGGAACGCCTCGATGAACTCGGGCCGGCAATCGGGATAGCCGCTGAAGTCGACGGCGTTGACTCCGAGCCAGATCTCCCTGGCGGCGCGCGTCTCGGCGAAGCCGACGGCGATGGCGAGAAAGATCGTGTTGCGCGCCGGAACGTAGGTCACGGGAATCGACGTCCCGCCGAGGGCGTCCTTGGGGACGGCGAGATCGCCCGTGAGCGCGCTCCCGCCGAAGGGCCTCAGGTCGATCGGGATGACGAGGTGCTCCATCGCGCCGGCCGAGCGAGCGAGAAGTCGCGCCGCTTCCACCTCCTGACGATGCCGCTGTCCATAATCAAATGAAAGAGCGTAGACTTCGCGCCCTTCGGCGCGCGCCATTGCGAGCACCGTGGCCGAATCGAGCCCGCCGCTCAGCAGGATGACGGCGCGCTCGGCCCGATCGTTTTCGCGTGTAATCTCGTTCAAGAAGTGTCCTTGCATGCGGCCTTCAGGACCGCGACTGATTTCGAATGAGCCCTTTCATCGGGCTCGCCGTCTAATAAGATATGTCGTCCATGACCTCAACCTACGAGATCCTCAACCGGAAAAGAGGGGGAAAAGAGCTCCCCCCCGCGCTGATCGACCAGTTCATCGCGCAGTTCACCGCCGGGGAGATCGCCGATTATCAGATGAGCGCCTTCCTGATGGCCACCGCCATCCAGGGCATGACTCCCGCCGAGATGACCGCCCTCACCTCGGCGGTGACGCGCTCCGGGGAGATGTGGCAGATCCGCGAAGAGTTCGAATTCATCGCGGACAAACATTCGACTGGGGGCGTTGGCGACAAGATCTCGCTGGCTCTCGCGCCGCTGGTCGCCGCCTGCGGCGTCCCCATCGGCATGCTGTCCGGCCGCGGACTCGGGCATACCGGCGGAACGCTCGACAAGCTCGAGTCGATTCCGGGATTTCGCGCCGGGCTCTCGCGCGCGGAGCTGGTCGACTGCGTCCGCCGCTGCGGCTGCGCCATCGGAACCTCGACCGCCGAGATCGCCCCAGCCGATCGGAGGATGTACGCACTGCGCGACGTCACCGGGACCGTCGAGTCGGTCCCCCTCATCACGGCGTCGATCATGTCGAAGAAGCTCGCATTCGGCGCGTCGTTTCTGCTCCTTGACGTCAAGACGGGCAGCGGAGCATTCATGGCCAGCCGCGAGAGCGCCTGGCGCCTCGCCCGCTCTCTCATGGAAGCGGCCAGCGGCTCCGGAATGAAGATCGAAGCGATGATCACGAACATGGACCGCCCGCTCGGCGCCACCATCGGCAACGCCATCGAGGTGACCGAGGCGATCCGCGTGCTCGCTGGACGCGGTCCGGGAGACATTCTCGCCCTCACCCGGGCCCAGGCCGAGAGGATCCTGCTCGCCGCGGGGATCTCCGAGGCGGACGCGCGGGCCCGGATCGACCGGGCGATCTCGTCAGGAAGCGCCGTCGAGAAAGCCGCCGAGTGGATCGAGGCGCAGGGGGGCGATCCTTCCTTCATCGATGATCCTTCGAAGCTCGGCCGCGCGAGCCATTCGCTCGAGGTGAAGGCGCCGCGCGGCGGATCGATCGACACGATCGATTCCTGGCGACTCGGCATGATCGGTATCGAGCTCGGCGCCGGGCGAAGGCGCCAGGAGGACGAGGTCGATCCGACCGCCGGAATCGAGCTCCTTGCGAACACGGGCGACCCGGTCGAGAAGGGGGCGCCGATCGCGCGCCTTCTCTGGTCGCGTCCGTCCGTCGACGGCGAGGAGCTCGCGGCGCGGTACCTGGAAGCGGTCGCCATCACGGACGATCCCCCTCTCCCCGCCCCCCTCGTTCACGAGATCATGACGGAGGAAACGGATGCCGCGTAACAGGGCCATCGTGCTCGTTTGCGACTCACTCGGAGTCGGAGAGCTTCCCGACGCCGCCGAGTGGGGCGACGAGGGAAGCGACACTCTCGGGCACGTCCTACGGGACGCCAATCCCTCGCTTCCCAATCTGGAACGGCTGGGACTTCTCCACACGCTCGCCACCCCTGCGAGTCGAATCGCGCCGGCCGCCGCATGGGGAAAGATGGCCGAGAAGTCCGCCGGGAAGGACACCACGACCGGCCACTGGGAGATGATGGGATTGATCGTCGACGAGCCGTTCCGGACGTGGCCCGACGGGTTCCCACCCGAGGTCATCGGCGAGTTCGAGCGGCTCATCGGCCGGAGAACGCTGGGCAACAAGCCGGCGTCGGGGACCGTCATCCTCGACGAGCTCGGCGAAGAGCACATGCGGACCGGAAAGCCGATTGTCTACACCTCTGGGGACTCGGTCTTCCAGGTCGCGGCCCACGAAGAGATCATCCCGATCGAGGAGCTGTGGCGGATCTGCGCGATCGCGCGCGAGATCATGCGCGGGGAGTACAACGTCGGGCGGATCATCGCGCGCCCCTTCGTCGGCCCCGGCAAGGGGAAGTTCAAGCGCACCGCCAACCGGAAGGACCTCTCGGTCAGCCCCTCCGGGCCGACCTTCCTCGATTCGATCCGCCGGAGCGGAGGCCGCGTGGTGGGCGTCGGCAAGATCGCCGACATCTTCGATCGCAGAGGGATCGACGAAGAGATCCGGAGCGAGTCGAACGCGGATGGCATGAGCAAGACGATCGCGCTCTCCCGCGAGTCGGATGCGGCCCTGATCTTCACGAACCTCGTCGACTTCGACTCCAAGTACGGGCATCGCAACGACGCGCCGGGATACGCCCGCGCGCTCGAGGAGCTCGACGCGCGCATCCCCCACCTGCTCGACGCGCTCGGCCGGGACGACATCCTTTTTCTGACCGCCGACCACGGGTGCGACCCGACCGACGTCTCCACCGATCACACGCGGGAGTACGTGCCGTTTCTGGCCGCTGGCCAGCGCATTCGCCCCGTCGCCATCGGCACACGCGACACCTTTGCCGATCTCGGGGCCACCGTCGCCCA
>JBHEPS010000111.1:0-8087 GCA_046260175.1 Thermoanaerobaculia bacterium | reverse complement strand
GTTGCGAAGGTCTCCGCCGGTGTATCCGACTTCCGTGTCGACAACTCCGTCGAGATTCCGGATCAACTCCTCGACACCCCAGAAGCACCCGCCCGCGAGAGTAGCCATCTTCAATCCGTGTTCAGTCACTTCTTCGTCGCTCCTTTGAAGAGGGCGGCGAACTCGCCGTAACCCTCCTCCTCGAGTTTGTCCGCCGGGATGAACCGCATCGCCGCGGAGTTCATGCAGTATCGCTGTCCGGTCGGCGCCGGCCCGTCGTCGAACAGGTGTCCCAGGTGCGAGTCCGCATGCCTGGAACGGACCTCGGTCCGGGCCATGAAGAACTTTCTGTCCGTCTTCGTCGTGACATTGTCCGCGACGAGCGGCCTGGTGAAGCTCGGCCAGCCCGTGCCGGAATCATACTTGTCGAGGGAGCTGAAGAGCGCCTCGATTCGTTCGGAGAACCAGGGGCCAGGGGCTAGGGGGGCGAGGGTCAGCTGCTCGATCGGGCAGTCGAGCTCGCGTTTGCCGTCGGTGCGCGGCCCGCCTCGTGACGGAGTTACGGGGGGCGTATTTTCCTGCGACTCCCGGCGACACACGGTCGAGGGAGTTCCTTGGAGAGCCCAATGGCCGTTTACTCGTTCAATGATCATCGCACCCGGTATCTGATCCGCTGCTTTCACTGCGCGGAGAAATTCGACGCGGTTGCCGCGGAATGGTGCGCCTGCATGGCCCGCACGCCGACGCTGGTCTGCTCCTTCTGCCGCGCCTGCTTCTGCAGCGCCCCGCACGGCTACAAGCTCGACTTCTGGGCAGGTGCTCCGGCTGACTTCGTCAGGCGAAATCCCTATCGCACGGAAGCCGAGACCGGTCCGGCCGCGATGCTGCGACCGCTGGTTCTCGTCGTCGACGACGTCGCCGCGATGAGGCTGCTCGCAAGCGCCATGCTGCGCAGGCTGGGCTACGGTGTGGTGGTCGCTTCGGACGGGGGGGAAGGACTTCGCCTCGCCCGCGAGCTTCGGCCCGACATGGTGCTGACCGATGCGTTGATGCCGAAACTGGATGGGCGCGAGCTCTGCCGGGTCATCAAGGCGACGCCCGAGCTCCAGCAGACGCGAGTGGTCGTGATGTCGGCGGTCTACACGGCGCAGCGGTACCAGAGCGAGGCGGTGGTCCGGTACGGCGCGGACGACTTCCTCGCGAAGCCGTTCGACGCGCGCATCCTCCGCGAGGTGCTGGCCGAGCTCATCGGGCTACCTGCCCGAAGCGAGAGCCAGCACGATTCACCCGCCATCGCTTTGTGACAAGACCGCTCTCGGCGGGATCTGCCGGGCGTCTTGAAGCGCTTTCGCCAGGACGGCAAAGCCGGCGCGAACCCTCTCGCGGTCCCTTGGGGCAACTGAGCCGACGAGCTCGTCGGCGATCCGCGCGCTCGCCCGGCGGGTCGCATGCAGCTCGGCGCGGCCCCGCGAGGTGAGCGCCAGCTCGAACCTCCGCCGATCGCGCGTGACTTTCGACCCCGAGACGAGCTCCCGCTGACGAAGGCTCGCCACCATGCGCGAGGCCGCCGCCTTGTCGACCTGCAGGAAAGACGCGAGCTCGACGACTCCCGATCCGGGAGACCTCTCGATGGCGGAGAGCGCCTTGAGTTGAAGCGGCGTGAGTCCATCGCTCCCGCGCGGAGGAAGCAGGGCCAGAGCAACGTCGAGCAAATCGATCATCGGGAAAGTGTAGGCGAAGCTTTCAGCTTCGCTCACAGGAGCCGAAGCTTCCAGCTTCGGCCTCGGAGTCTCCAGGCCCGCTCGGGCCACGCGGCTGAAAGCCGCGATTCCTGTGAGCGAAGCTAAAAGCTTCGCCTACCGAAATATCCCCTTCTTGGAAGTTATTTACATTTCTTAATGCTCCGAAAGTCGCTTCTCGTCATTCTTCCGCTCCTGCTGTCTACTTCGTCGGTTTCGGCGGACGAGGTGGCGCTGGTTCAGGGGAGGATCGTCGGTTACTACACCGGCGCTGCGGCCGACCCCACGCATCCCGCGATGGTCTCCGCCCTCGGCGAGCTCGAGCGGCAGGCACGCGAGATCTCCCGCGACGGCTTCTTGCTTTCGGACGGACGGTGGGCGGATATCGACTATTCAGCGATCCCCGCGGGCGAATGGCCGGCCTGGGATCACTTCCGCCGCATGACCACGCTCGCGCGGGCGTGGGCGACGCCGGGACAGGCGCTTCACCGCGATCCGCAGCTTCTCGCGCGCATCGAGTCGGCGATCCTATTCACCGAGACCTTCTATGGTTCGGGCGTGGTCGCGGAGGGGAACTGGTGGTTCTGGACGATCGGGCCGGCTCTCGACCTCGGGCCGACCCTGGTGCTCGTCTCCGATGGCGTTTCGCAAAGCGTGCTCGAGACCGGCATCTCGATCCTCAGGCGACGGATCGGCCCCTTTCCCGGAATCAGCTCGTCCTGGTCCGTTCTCTACGGTCAGAATGCCGTCTGGTCTTCGATGAACCATCTGATGCTCGCCGTCCTGACGTCCGATTCCCAGAAGCTGTTCCAGGCGCGTGACCGGATGGCCGCGAACGTCCGCGTCACCTCGAGCGACGGGATTCAGTGGGATCGCTCGTTTCATCAGCACGGCAAACAGCTCTATACGGGTGGATACGGAAGCTCGTTCGCCTACGACGTCTCGCGATATCAGCTGTTCACTCAGCAGACGAGCTATGAGCTTCCCGCGACTGCCGGCGCGCTGTTCGACGACTTCATGCTCGACGGCATCGCGTTCTCGCTCTACGGCGCGTGGTTCGATCCGTCCGTCATCGGGCGTGAGATCTCGAAACCGTGGGCGAGCGGGTACAACGGCGTTTCCGCGCTGCTCCACGCGGCCGCGACGGACGGGCCGCGAAGAGGCGAGATCGCCGCAGCGGCTGCCGAGGCTTCGGCGAGGTGGCCATGGTCGCTTCCGGTCGAGCTCACCGCGCTCGCGATCGATCTCGATGTGGCGCCCAGCGCACCGAGCGGGTTCCGCATCTATCCCGAGTCGGATTACGTCGCTTTCCGGACCTCCGATTGGTTTGCTTCCATCAGGATGCTCTCGACTCGGACGAAATCGGGGGAGTCGACGAATGGGGAGGGGCTCCTCGGATCGCGGCAGGCCGATGGAAGGATGCATCTGACGGTTGCCGGGGATGAGTACTGGGACGGTGCATGGGCGGCCATGGACTGGACTCGTCTCCCCGGCATCACGGTCGAGCGGCACGCCGGCGCGGCGAGCAATTTCTACGGCAACGGGGGAGGCAAGTTCGTTGGCGCCGCCGGGTCGGATCGAGGAGGCGTCGCCGCGATGGATCTCGCGCCGCTCGACTCGAGCGTGCGTGCGAAGAAGTCGTGGATGTTCTTTCCCGACGCGGTCGTCTTCCTCGGCTCGAGAATCGGCTCGACCTCGCCGTTTCCGGTCGAAACGATCGTCGATCAGCGCCCGGTTCACGCGGACGAGCCGCTCGTGATCAACGGTATCGCGACCGGGGTGGACGGAAAATCCGTACGATGGGCGGCGGGCGATGACGTCGGCTACTGGTTTCCGCGGCCGCAGGAAGTCCGCGTCGAAGACGAGGTGCGCTCCGGATCGTGGGCGAGCCTCGGGACCGCGTCGGCCGACTGGGTGTCGCGGCGGATTCGGACCATCCGGATCGATCACGGCGTTCAGCCCCGATCCGCGTCGGTCGAGTACGTGATGGTGCCTGGCCGCAGCGCGGCGGAGATGGAGCAGTGGGCGAACGAGGCGCCGATCGAGATTCTCGAGAACGGAGATCTCGCCGCGGCGGTGCGCGACCGGCGGACCGGCGCCACGGGCATCGTCTTCTGGTCTGCGACCCGAGCGGCCGATGTTCACGCCGATCGCCCAGCCCTTGTGTGGCTCGAGACGGACGGCCGCTCGCTCAAAGTGGCGGTGAGCGACCCTTCGCGCTCGACCCCGCGCGTGCGGGTGACGTTCGACGGAGTCTGGTCGCTCAAGAGAGGATCGGGCGCGACCATCGTCGCGGCCAGCAATGACTCCACGACCGTCGACGTGGTCGTCGCGCGCGGCGAATCGACCCGCTTCGAGCTTCAGGCACCCGCCCGACGCCGAGCAGTGAGGCGGTAGATCAGGGGCGAGGGACTAGGGAAGCAGGGGCTAGGGACTAGGGGTCAGGGGCTAGGAAGAGCAACGGAAACCCCGGTCATCCTGAGCGAGCGCCGCGCCGAGAGTTCGATGCACGACGGCCGTGTGCGCGAGTGAAGGATCTCAAAATGGCAGGATCGTGCCCCCTGCCGCCCCGCCTGAACACGATCTTCGCATCTGGAGATCCTTCGTTCGCGCCCACCAGCAGCGCAACCGTCACGATCTCACCGGCGCTCCCTCAGGATGACGAGGAGGGCGTCGCTCTCTCTCCCGACGGTGTCCCCTTCTCCCGCTTCATCACGAAGTCCATCTCGGCGTAGACGGATGCGAGCGCCTGGCGCGACTCGGCGAGCAGGAGAATGCCGGCGCCGAGAAGGAGCCCCGCGCTGGCCAGGCCGAGAAGGAGTGCGATCCACCCGAGGTCGAGGCGCGTGACTTCGAGCACGCCGATGGTGACGCTCGTCAGAACGAAGCCCGCCACGGAGAGGTAGAGCCAGGTCATCGCTCTCTGCAGAAGGCGCGTGCGGTTTGCGGCGACGGCCATCAGAGCATGGACGTGCGCGCGACGGCGGGCCGCGTCGGGAGAAGGCTCGACCCGGTCGAGCTCCTCGACGCGCCGCGCCAGGACCCGCACGCGATCGATCACGCGCCCCACGCGTCCCGAGGTCGTCGCGAGGATCGACCCGGTGGCGAGAAGAAACAGAGCCGGCGTCAGCATCGCACTCAGTGCCGCGACCGCCGACGAGAGCTCCCGGAATTCAACGGCCTGCTCCACCATGCCGCCATTTTAAGGCAGGGGCTAAGGGCTAGGGGCTAGGGACTAGGAGGAACAACGGCAAGATCAGGAGCAAGCAGAGTTTGGACTTGCTCTTTGCCTCCCAGCCCCTAGCCCCTCGCTTCTTGGAACGTCGCATGAATAGCCGAAGGTGCCGCCCTTCCCGCGATTCACGGGCTGCCGGAGGATCCAACTCATGAAACTGCTCGTGTCAGCCGGCCTTTCTCTCCTGATCGCAGGTGGATTCACATTCTTCATCGGAGAGTCCGCCCAGTCGGCTTTCGATGCCTCCGTCAAGAAAGACGTTCCCTACGTTCCGACGCGGCAGGAGACCGTCGACGAAATGCTCCGGATGGCCCGCGTCGATGCCGACGACGTCGTCTACGACCTCGGCTGCGGAGACGGCCGCATCGTCATCAGCGCCGCACGCAACCACGGAGCGCGGGGAGTCGGGATCGACATCGATCCGGAGCGCATCGCCGAGGCCAACGAGAATGCTGAGAAGGCAGGGGTGGGCGACCGCGTCAGGTTCATCGAGGGAGACCTCTTCGAGGCGGACTTCAGCGAAGCCACGGCGGTGACTCTCTATCTGCTGCCGGCCGTCAACGTGAAGCTGCGCCCGCAGCTCCTGGCGCAGCTCCGACCCGGGATACCGGTCGTCTCGCACGACTTCTCGATGAGCGAATGGGAGCCCGACGACGAGAAGCAGATCGGCCTGGATCGCCTCTTTCTCTGGATTATCCCCGCACAGGTGGACGGAGTCTGGAGCTGGACCGGCCCAGACGGGACGAAGCGCCGCGTCAACCTGAAGCAGGAGTTCCAGAAATTCTCCGGCACGAGCGCCGATGGGCTGCAACTCGTAAACGGCCGCCTGAACGGTGAGGAGATCGAGTTCGCCCTCGTCGGCCCCTCGTCGGATGGGGTCGTTGAGCGCTACCGCGGCCGCGTCGACGGAAACAAGATCACAGGCACCGTCGAGAAGGCGGACCGGACAGAGGTCCGATGGTCGGCACTGCATGAGTGAAGCCCCCGCCACGCTCGCGCCGCCGAGTCTACGAGTCGTTCAGGAGCGGCCCCGGCCGCTCCTGTCGGTCGTCGACGGCGTCGCGCTCGTGATCGGTGTGGTGATCGGAGCGGCGGTCTTCGAGACCCCGGCTCTGGTGGCCGGAAGCGTCGGCTCCACGAGCGGGATCCTCCTGGTCTGGGCGCTCGGCGGCGTGATCTCGGTCCTCGGAGCGTTCTGCTACGCCGAGCTGGCCTCGGCGTGGCCCGATGCGGGAGGCGACTATCACTTTCTGACGAAGGCCTGGGGGGGCGCGGCCGGTTTTCTGTACGCATGGGCGCGGATCGCTGTGATCCAGACGGGATCGATCGCGCTGATCGCATTCGTGTTCGGCGACTACGCTTCCCAGATCCTCCGGCTCGGTCCGCAGTCGGCGGCGATCTGGGCGGCGATCGTGGTCGTCGCGCTGACGCTGCTCCATCTGGCCGGGCTGAAGCTTTCGAGCCAGGGGCAGCGGTGGTTCGTCGCCGCCCAGCTGATCGGGCTTGCCGTCCTGATCGCCGGCGGCCTGCTGTTCGCTCCCGCTGCGCCGGATCCCGGCGAGCTCGCCGCACCCGTGAAGCCCGCCGCGTTCGGCCTCGCAATGGTCTTCGTCCTTCTGACTTATGGCGGATGGAACGAAGCGGCGTTCGTCTCCGCTGAGCTGCGAGACGCGAAGAGGGACGTGATCCGTGTGCTGCTCGTGAGCATCGGAATCATTGCCGCCATCTATCTGCTGCTCAACCTCGCGATGATCCGCGCGCTGGGCGTCGTGGGGATGTCGAGCTCGGGAGCAGTGGGTGCCGACCTGATGCGGCAAGTCGCGGGCGAGCGAGGAGCGACGGCCGTCAGCCTGCTCGTCGTCGCGGCAGCTCTCGCGTCGATCAACGCGATGATCTTCACGGGAGCGAGAAGCGCCTACGCGCTCGGCCGCGACTTTCGGATCTTCTCGGCCATGGGGGAGTGGAGGCGCGCGGGGAGCGTGCCGGCCAACGCGCTCATGATTCAGGGCGCCATCATCCTGGCCCTGATCGGTTTCGGTGCGGCCGGGAGGAACGGGTTCGAGTCGATGGTCGAGTACACGGCGCCAGTGTTCTGGCTCTTTTTCCTCCTCACGACTCTCTCGCTGATCCGCCTGCGCCGGGTCGAACCCGATCGGCCCAGGCCGTTCACCGTGCCGCTCTATCCCGTCACGCCCCTGCTGTTCGCCGCCATCTGCGGCTACCTGCTCTACTCGAGCATCGCCTACACCGGAGCCGGTGCCCTCGTCGGGCTCGCGGTTCTCGCTCTCGGCCTGCCGCTGCTCTGGATCTGCCGCCGGCGGATCCAGTCATCCTGAGAAGAGAGTGAGGTTCCGCTGGCGCGTGGCCTCGAGCAGGTCGAGAAACTTCGGCCTTCGCATCAGCTTCGCACCGAGAGTTTTCATGTGCGGGGTCATGACCTGAACGTCCATCCAGTCGAGACCCCTCGACCGAAGATGCTCGATCAGGTGGAACAGCGCGAGCTTCGAGGCGTTCGGGCGGCGAAAAAACATGCTCTCGCCTCCGAAGGCTCCTCCCATGTCGACTCCGTAGATTCCGCCGACCAGCTCGTCCCCTTCCCACACTTCCGCGCTGTGCGCGTGCCCGAGCTCGTGGAGTCGAAGATAGGCGTCGACGATCGGTGGAAAGATCCAGGTCCCAGCCTGTCCGGGCCTCGGAGTCGACGCGCATCCCCGGATCACTCCTTCGAAATCGCGATCGATGGTCGTCGACCATGTCGATTGGCGAACCGCGCGCGCGAGGCTTCGCGAGATGTGAAGGTCCTTGAACAGCAGGACCGCTCGCCGACGCGGCGAGAACCAGGGGAGGGGAATCTCATCATTGGGCCACGGAAAGATCCCGTGCGTGTAGGCGTCGACGAGAGTGTCGGGCGAGAGGTCGTCGCCGATCGCCACGATGTCGTGCTGAGCCAGGCGTGGATCCGGGAATCGGCTCATCGTTTTGGGCAGGCCGACGGAGGGCCCGCCTACTCCAGGATGACGAGCTCTCCGTCGCGCGCGTCCACGGTCACGGTGCCCCCCTCGCTGAGGTTTCCGAAAAGGACGCGGTCGACCAGAGGCTCCTTGATCTTCGACTGGATCAGCCGGGCGATGGGG
>JBHEPS010000110.1:455-8100 GCA_046260175.1 Thermoanaerobaculia bacterium | reverse complement strand
CAAGGAAATCATCGACCGAACCGACTCGCCAGCCCGCTTTCTCTAGTGCTTTCCTCTTTGCCGTACGCATGATCAGGCTCCGTCAACGAGCTTCAGGTATTGTTTCCAGCGGCGTTTCGCCACATCCAAAACGGTCCTGGGCGTCGCGCGCGCCTCTTCGAGAAGACTTCAAGAATCACGACCGCGTCTGCGGATAGACCGTAGACGATCCGCCAGATGATATCGGCACCGTGCACTTCTCAGCGACTCGATTTTGGCAGACAGCTCCAGGCTCGCAGCTTTCTCCTACCACGTGCGACACTCGGAGAATGCGGGCTATGGTTACGGCTGGCAGCTGCGCCGGACGAACCGCGGTACCAGCCTGATCACTCACAGCGGTGCGGAGTCCGGACTGGATCACTACTCGAGCCTGCGGCGTTACATCGACGAAGGCATCGCGGTTGTGCTTCTTTCCAACTCACCCGAGGAGCTCACCTGGGAGGTCCTGCAGGGTCTCCTCGAGGCTCTGTTCAATTCCTCGACATCCCCGTAGCCGAACCCGCCGCACCACGAGACTCTTCGCGCCTCCCACTTGCGTTCCCCCGAGTGCGTTACCATTTCGTGAGCCGCTAGCCGTCACCCCCTCAGCCGCTCCAGCGCACTGAGCCGACGTGGCTGGGGTCGGTCAGGAGGTGACAATGTTCAGACTGAAAAACGTGCTCGCGCTAATTGCCGGAATCGTCATCGGAGGAGTCGTCAACATGGCGATTGTCGTGCTCGGACCCTCCCTCATTCCTCCACCCGCTGGGGTCGACACGAGCAACGCGGAGAGCCTGGCCCGATCGATCCATTTGTTCGAGCCGCGTCACTTCGTCATGCCTTTCCTGGCGCATGCACTCGGCACGCTCGCCGGCGCGCTCGCCGCGTATGCGATCGCCATCACGTACAGGCGGGGGATTGCCATGGCCATCGGTGGCTTCTTTCTGCTCGGCGGATTGGCCGCGAGCGTCATGATCCCCGCGCCCGCCTGGTTCATCGCGCTCGACCTGCTCGCCGCGTATCTGCCAATGGCTTGGCTCGGTGCGTGGCTCGGCGCTCGGCTGGCTGGCGGAACGAGCCGTTCGGCCGCGGCGTGACACGCGGGAACTCCATGCTCGTAGGCCGGGACGCTGAGCGCAATCCGTAAGACCGCAAATGAAAATTCTCGTCTTCGGTAATTCCGGCTCCGGCAAGAGCACGGTCGCCAGGCAACTGGCGGAGCAGCATACGCTGGCCCACCTCGATCTCGACTCGATCGTTTGGGAGCCCGGGAAGGTTGCCGTGCAGCGCGACCCGGACGCCATCTCCGCATCACTCGATGCCTTCCTCGGCGCGCACGACCGATGGGTGATCGAGGGGTGTTACGGTGAGCTGGTGGAGGCAGCGTCCAGCCACTGCACCCAGCTGCTCTTTCTCAATCCCGGTCTCGAGGTGTGTCTGGAAAACAACCGGCGACGGCCCTGGGAGCCCCACAAGTACGCGTCGAGAGACGCTCAGGATGCGATGCTGGAAAACCTGCAGGCCTGGGTGGCGGGATACTATGAGCGGATGGATCAGTGGTCGTATCAGGCGCACCGCCAGATCTACGATTCGTTCTCGGGGAGCAAGAGCGAGCACCTCGATGGCACCCCGGTTACGGTCAAACGAGTCGACTGATCACGGTGGCTATTTTCCGGACCCGAGAATCCGCTCGAAGATCGATTTCGGCTGCGGGCAGGTGCAGCGCTGCTCCGGTGGAACGCCGGCGAGCGCCTGCTCGACATGCCTTCCACACCCTGCCCAGCTTGCTTTGCCGCATCGGGAGCATCTCACTCGATGACACATGGTGGAGAATTCTGCACGAAAAGAGCCCGATTGCGGCGATGGCGCGAGATTGCGAGGTCATCGGGCCGTTCAACATCCTGGTCCATCACTCGCTTGCAGAGGTTGGAGACGAGCACGATTTCGGGCATGCTGAAGCCACAGAACGTCGCCATTTACTCTTGAAGCTCTCCGTTTTGCCTTTGAAAGGAGGCTTACCTGATGCAAGGAGCCAGCCCTACCGAACTCTTCAAGCGGTATCCCATTCTTGACCCTCGCGTGCTCTGGAGTTAACGAATGAAGCGGACGTTCACAATTGCCGGCATTACTGTGCTACTAGCCGCTTGCTCACAAGCTTGCGCAGTGACACCACCAACTGCGCCCCCGCATGTCGCACGGGGTGGTCGGTCGGTCCACGTCATCTATCTGCACGGTAATATCGTGCAACAGCATGGCAAGAGCGCCGTAAGCCCGCAGTTCGGCCCCTATTTGTTTGACGACATCGTCAGGGAGCTGGGGAGAAGCGGCGCGCACGTCCACGCGCCGATTCGAACGGGTGAGCCCTCCAACGAAGAATCGGCAGGGCAAGTCGCAGACTTTGTTCGCGGGCTGCTCGAAGCCGGAGTGCCGGCCGACGACATTGTCATCGTCGGTGCTTCTCAGGGGTCGATTATCGCTATGCTGGCCTCGGCGAGTCTCGAGCACGCTCAACTGCGATTCGTTCTGATGGGTGCGTGCAATGCGTGGGTACGGGACGAAGTCAGGCCCGATCTCCATGGCCACATCCTCTCGATCTATGAGCAAGGAGATCCCTATGGCGGAAGTTGCGAGTCAATCGTTGAAGGGAGGACGGGCGTCAGTTCATTCGAGGAGTTGCGCTTAGACACAGGACTCAGTCACGGATTTCTTTACCGCCCCTTATCCGAATGGATCGATCCTGCGCTACGTTGGTCAGGCGGGACGACGGCTCCTTCCGGCAATCAATCGGCAGGCTGACACTCTCGTCCAGGCCGACGCCGCCTCGCGGCGCTGAAACGCGTGCGTTAGACCGCTGCTCGTGAGATATGAATTGGAAACTGCGACCTGCTTCCGAGGATGATCGCCATTTTCTGTATCGCCTCCACGTGACGACCATGCGCGACGTCATTGAGAGTACCTGGGGGTGGGATGAGGAATGGCAACGGGCGGACTTCGAGAAACGCTTCACAAAGAGCCCGTACTTCGTGGTGGAGGCCCGCGAACACGCCGTCGGTACGGTGTGCGTCGAACGCCGCCCGGACTGCGTGTACATTCTCGGGCTGCAGTTGCTGCCGGCATACCAGGGCCTTGGGATCGGGACTGATGTCGTTCGGAGCATCATTCGTGATGCCGCGGCCGAGCATCTTCCGGTAGTGTTGTCGGTTGTTCCGGCGAACACGCGAGCCAGGGGTTTCTACGAGCGGCTCGGGTTCGAGGTCACGGACGTAGATCCACCATTCATTCGGATGTCGCATTCGGAGGAAATATGACCGAGAGACCGGCAGAAACGAAAGCGCAGCTCGGATGTGGAACTTTGATCATCATCGCGATCATCGTGATGATCTTTTCCGGCGGTCGTGACTCTTCACGACTGAAGGATGACGTGAGACAACTGAACGAGAAGATCGACCGGCTGGAGAGCAAGATCGACGATCTCTCAATGAGGCTGGAGCAGGGCTCTGCGCCATCGTCCGCTGCCAGCACGGAAGCAGCACCGGCAACATCGACAGCGCCCTGAATCGCTGATGGAGTATTCGCCGCCACCGGACGCCGAGTAAGCTGGAGTTTTCCCACTTTGCGTGAGGACAGATGCGTAGCGAGACAGATCTCTGCATCCTGAGAACCGGCCAGCTGTTCGAGGCCGATCTATTGTGCTCGACACTGGACGACGAAGGAATTCCCTACTACAGGCGGCTGGAGACTTCGGGCGGGATGGAGTACGCCATGCCGGCCAGTCCGGCGCCCGGTCCAGGCGTCTGGTTCACGGTTTGGATCTCCGGGTCGGAGCAGAACCGCGTCGAGAAGATTCTGGAGCACCTCAGGGTCGAGCCCAAGCAGGATCCCGGGGTGTGGGATTCTCGTCCCACGCCAGGAGGCCGAAAGCTGCTGTACGGCTGGTTTGTAGTGGTTCTTGTGTTCATCCTGTTCTCCACTCTCAGGAATTGTGGAGCGGCAATCGATCGACTCATCGGCTGACCTGAGCCGGTCCTGCGCGTCGGCTACCATGGAGCACGATGACGGACACTCCGAACGTATCCATTTCCTGGATCGGAAGGATGGCACCGGAAGCGGTTCTCGCGATTCATTTCGTCTGGGTCCTTTTCGCGATCCTCGGCGGGTTTCTCGGATTTGCGGACCTCCGCTGGCTCTGGCTGCATGCGCCGGTGGTGATCTGGTCGGCGGTGGTGAACTTCGCCGGTTGGATTTGCCCTCAGACACCGCTCGAGAAGGAGCTCCGCCGCCGAGCTTCGATGTCCGGATATGAAGGCGGCTTCGTCGAGCACTACATCGCGCCGCTGGTGTATCCCGGAGGAATGCCGAGGCGGATGGAGCTGACGGCGGGGATCAGTATCACCGTGTGGAATGCGCTGGTTTACGGAGCGATCGCGGTCGCGAACCGTTAATCCGGCCACGGCACGCACTATCTCGTCGCGACCTGCTGCCTCGATCCGGATGCGCACGTGCTGGTTTTTGCATCCGAAGGCTAGGGGAACCGCAGAGGTTCCCTGGGGACTAGTCTGAGATTTTGCCTTCGTCTATCCTAGTCCCTAGTCCCTAGTCCCTAGTCCCTAGTCCCCGTGATCTTGACCATGAGTCTTCCACTTCTCATCATCTTCGCCGTTGTCCTTCCGCTGATTCTGTTCGCCGGGATCTACTTCTTCTCGAGAGGGACGATCTGGCTGGCCCTCAGGCCACGCATATTGGGCGCCGAGATGATGGTGTTCGGTGCGATCTACGTCGGGCTCGGCGTATGGACGGCACGCGATGGGCTCGGCTGGATGAGCACGCTCCTCATCGTCGGTGCCGTGGCGGGTTTCATCAGCGGTGTCTACACGTGGCGTCGCGGGGAGCCGCAGAGTCTCGAGTAGTAGTCGCAAGACCGGGTCGCGGCCTCGGCGGGGTGCGTCAGGAGCGTCCAGTGTTGCTTCACCGCGGCGTGAAGCCGACCGAAGCCACGCTTCGCAACGATTCATCCCCCGAGGTATGACCATCCTTTAGTGGCGATGCAGGCCGTGTGAGCAGCATCCCAAGGATCCAGCCGAAGAGAAGGTTCTCGGAGCTGACTTCGATGAAATGCACCAGGCGCACGGCGTCGGGGAAGAGGGAGCTCGGCACCATCAAGGGGGCGACGCCGCCGAGAACGGACATGCTGACGGCAACCATCAGGATCGTCTCTCTCCGGCTGGCGCCGCTCATCGCGATGATGAGCGCGGCGAGAGCGACGAAGATGGGGCCGCGCACCAACAGGGCCATTCCAATCACTCGGGCCATCGAAGGCGTTCCAAAGCCCGCGTAGAAGTCTGCGACGAACGGAAAAATGATCAGCCCGAAGACGAAGTAGATGACGAGATAGGCGGCCGCCCCCGCGGCAAACCGCGGTGCCGTCAGGAAAAGGCTCCATTCGGAGCGAGCCGGTGAGCTCGAATCTCTCTTCGCGAGCAGAAGCAGGGCCGGAGCGAAGAGCGCGCTGGATAGAGCGGTCATCAGAAGGATGACGGCTCCGGTGCGCGCCGTGAAGAATCCGAAGAACATAGCTTCGATGATGCTGTTGAAGCTGAGGATTCCGTAGAGAACGACCGCGAGAGCTGTGGCAAGCCGCCACCCGCGCCATCGCGCCCTCTGAGCGAGCCAGGCGAGAACGACGACGATGATCAGGTTCGACGCGACCTGAAACGGCAGCGAGCCGGGCGCCATCGATGGAAGTCCGTCGGATCCAAACGCGGCCATGGTCACGGCCGCCGAGAACACCTGCGCAGCGAAGAGCGCCAGCGTTGTCAAGAGAATGCGAGCGGCGAGACCGATCATGAGATCCCCCTCCAGGGTGCCTATTACCCCTCCCGGTCGCGACACCGCGGTGATCATTCTCACGCGCGGGTGTCCGGGGGTGATCTCCACAGGCTTTGAGGGGAGCCAGCGACAGGCCTGCGCACGACTCGCAATTTGGAATCGCCGCGACACCCCCTGCGCTCATGATTCGCGAGCGTCGCTGCGCTATTCTGGGCTTCTGAATAGAAGGTCGCAACGCGCCCGCTATACCGGGCGCTCACAATGCAAATGGTGGAGGCTCTCGTGACACCTTTGATCGTTCTTGTCGTCGTCACGCTGCTGGCCCGGTTGGCGGGGCAATTGGGTGTTCGGCCCCTGCGCGCCTGGTCTGCGGCCACACGAGTCGGGTTCGCCGCGATGCTCCTCTTCATCGCAGCGGCGCACTTCAACAGCATGCGTCCCGACCTCGTCGCGATGGTTCCGCCCGTCATTCCTAATCCGGAGCTCATGGTCACCTTCACCGGGTTTTGCGAAATTCTCGGCGCGGTTGGCCTTCTGATTCCCCGCACGCGCCGCATCGCAGCAGTCGCCCTGATCGTTTTCCTGCTCGCGGTCCTCCCTGCGAACATCCACGCCGCGCAGGCGGGCCTGACTCTCGGGGGCGCGCCGGTGACGCCGCTGGTTCCGCGCGTCGCGCTTCAGTTTCTGTTCATCGCGCTTCTGTGGTGGTCGGGCGTCCGCAACGCCGGGCTGCAGGAAGGACCCGCAAAGGGGGATGGTCTTTCATGAGTGTGCGGATCGTTCGCCTCGGGTCTCCGCGGGACCGCGGAGAAGGAACGCGGATCGGAACCGTCCGCCGTCCACCTCGAGGGGTGGCGAAGGCGGAGTTCGCGAAGCAGGACTGGTACGACGTCTGGTTCCCGAACCTCGCGCCGAGCATCGAGACGATGAAACTCGGACAGAACGCGCAGACGCCGACGCAGTGGGCCGCCTTCACCAGGAAGTACAAAGCCGAGATGGCCGCACCCGGCCCGAGGCATGATCTCGCGCTCCTGGCGGTGCTGTCGCAGACAGCCGACTTCTCGGTCGGCTGCTACTGCGAGGACGAACAGCGCTGCCACCGCTCGATCCTGAGGCAGCTCCTCAGAGAAGCAGGGGCTAGGGACTAGGGGCTAGGGGCTAGGAAGAACAACGGCAAGATCAGGCGCAGTTGCTATTGATCTTCTCAGGGGACTAGGGATTAGGAAGAACAACGGCAAGATCAGGAGCAGTTGCTCTTGATCTTCCTGGCCCCTGGCCCCTGGCCCCTAGTCCCTGACTTTTTACTTCACTTTCGCGGTCCGGGCCTTCCCGGTCGGCTTTCTCTCGTCCGCCGCCTTCGCGGCTTCCAGCGCGGTCTTGACGTCCCGCTTCTCTTCGGGAGGAGGGAGCTGAGCCGGAAGGCCGAGGGACTGGTGCCAGAGCTCTCGGGCCCACCCCCTGGTGTGGTAGAGGTGCTCGTCTTCCTCGTCCTCGATCTCGTCATAAGCATCGGTGAGGACCTTCTTCATCGTCCCGCTCGAGCTCCGCCCCAGCGCGCCGATCAGCTCCCAGTTGGAGTGGTCCTTCGTCTCGGCGTCGACCACGCACTCGGCCGCGACGACCTCAGCAGCCATCGGCGCATTCTGGTCTACGAGAACATGTCACGGTTGACGAAGGCGGGCTTTCTTCAGGACCCCTCCATCCGCACCCCGGTCTTCGTCCGGCTGTCGACGGTTGTCGGCTCGCGTGGGTCGACCGACATGGCGCGTGACGTCCGCGGCTTCGCCGTGAAGTTCTACAC
>JBHEPS010000110.1:0-445 GCA_046260175.1 Thermoanaerobaculia bacterium | reverse complement strand
CGAGCGAGAGAGCGTCGAAGATGCCGCGCACGACCTCGACGTGATGTTCCGTTTCTCCCAGGTACTTGGTCCATTCCTTCTTCAGGTCTTCGTTCCTCGCGCAGAGGATCGCCATCTTGTAGATCTCGACCCCGCCCATCTCGGTCTCGAGCGCCTGATAGAGCAAGTCCTCGGTCATCTTCTGAGTAGCCGTTTTTTGAATCCTCATCGGTTCCTCCCCCGACGCGGCGGTGCGAACTCCATACCGAACGAAAAGTCCACCCGGAGGGTGCGGCCTTTGCACCCCTCCCGCTCGTTACGGCAGACCACGCGTGGCATAGGAGGAGCGATGAAATCGGGCAAGGGCAAGGGCAAGAAAGCATCGAAAACTAAAGCCGTGAGCACCGGAGTCGAGCGGCAAGCGTCGAAGTCACCGCGATCGCAACCTTCCACGAATCGAGAGAGC
>JBHEPS010000011.1:31677-35553 GCA_046260175.1 Thermoanaerobaculia bacterium | reverse complement strand
GAGCAGGTCGAGGATTTCGGTCAGGCTGGTACGGGCGCGGCGGTGGACCTGGTCCTGAGGCATTCCGGCGGTCAGGCGAATGACTTTGTTGTAGTGCTCGACGGCCCGGCCGAGATCTCCCAGGTGGCGGTGGTACAGCTCGGCGAGGCAGAGCTTCGCCTCGGCGTTGACCGGGTCGACTTCCAGGATCTTGTTCAGGAAGATGAGGGCGGCGTCGTACTTCCCTTCCTCGAGTGCCATCCGGTAACGGATGCGATAGAGGGAGACGAGCTCGCCGGAGCTCGGGCTGAACCACGCACCGGGAAGATAGGTTCGGATTGCGGAGAGAAGCCGGCCGCGTTGGGCCGATTGTGAAGGCTTTACCTGGATCCTCTGCATCCCATCCCACCCTTTCCCAAGTTTGTCGAGGAGAACCCGACTCAGCTTATTTTAGGTAATGCCCGACGAAACCGTCAAGGTCTTATTTGACCCTAAGTTCCTGACGGCCCTCACCGCTCGCGGCTCAGAACGAAATCGAGCGCGAACTCGAGTGCCTGGCGGGAAGGGGTGGCCGGAAATGGAGAGAGAGCCTCGCGTGCCATGGAGGCGTACTCGCGAGCGATGTCGCGCGTTTCCTCGATGGCGTCGTAACGGTTCGCGATCGCGACCAGCTCCTGCGGATCGGTGGCCCCGAAGTCCTTTTCGGTGACCACGCGGTCGATCAGGCGCCGCTCGGCCTCGGTCGCCCGGGGACGGGAGAGGATCAGGGGCAGTGTGATCTTTCCCTCGCGAAGGTCCGACAGGACCGGCTTTCCGAGGACCGCGGTCGACGAGGTGTAATCGAGGACGTCGTCGATCAGCTGAAAGCAGATTCCCAGGTTGCGCCCGTACTCCTCGAGGCGTTCTTCCGCCGGATGTTTGACCAGCAGTCCCGGGATGCGGCAGGCGGCGCCGAACATGGCGGCCGTCTTTCGCTCGATGACGTCGAAGTAGTCTTCTCGCGTCAGGTCGGGGCGTCCATTCAGCTCGTAGCCGAGAATCTCCCCCTCGGTCATCCGGATGGTCGCCGAAGAGAGGGTCTTGAGGATCTCGAGGCTGCGGGCTTCGAGAGCCGTGTCGAGAGCGCGGACATAGAGATAGTCACCCACCAGGACGGTGAGGTAATTGCCCCAGCGGTAGTTGATCGAGGTCTTGCCGCGCCGGACTTCCGCGTCGTCGATGATGTCGTCGTGAACGAGGCTCGCCGTGTGGATCATCTCGACGACTCCGGCCAGAGTGATGTCGAATTCACCCTCGTAGCCGAGCATGTCGGAGACGAGCAGGAGGAGGGCGGGGCGGAGGCGTTTTCCGCCGCCGTCGAGGATATGGTCCCCCACCTCCCGGATCGTCTGAACCGGTGAGGCGAATTGCCGGCGCAACTCGGCTTCGACCCTCTCGAGTTTCGGTGCGATCAGATCGAGGAACTGCTCGGGGCGAAGGGAGCCGGCCCCGGGCGGGGGAACGCGCGTTCCGGGCGTGCTCACGGGGCCAAGAATATCCGATTCATGCTCATGTGGAAAGCCGCATTCATCCGCGATAGTTCACGAACTGCAGGGGAATTCCGAAGTCCTTCTCCCGGACGAGGGCGATCGCCCGCTGGAGCTCGTCTTTGGTCTTTCCCGTAACGCGGACCTGGTCGGCCTGGATCGAGGCCTGAACCTTGATCTTCGCGTCCTTGATCGCCCGGACGATCTCCTTCGCCTTGTCCGTCTCGATTCCCTGGACGATTTTCGCGCGCTGGCGAACCGTCCCCAACGAGGCGTCTTCGACTTTCTGGTAATCCATCGCCTTGATCGAGACTTTCCGCTTGACCAGCTTGTCCTCGAGGATGTCCCGCACGCTCTTGAGCTTCTGCTGATCGTCCGAAAGAAGGACGATCTCTTCGTCGGTGAAGTCGATCTCGCTCTTGCTTCCCTTGAAATCGAATCGCGTCGACAGCTCGCGCTTCGCCTGCTGAATCGCGTTCGCGACTTCCTGCATGTCCGTTTTCGACACGACGTCGAACGAAAACTCCTGAGCCATGTTCTCTTACCTCTCCGCGATTTTTGTTTTTGACCGGGGACTTACTGACGCACGATCTCGACTCCCGGAGGAGGATCGAACCGGAACGTCGATGCGCCGATCGAGGCTTTGCGGTAGTTCGTGAACTCGAAAACGGTCCGGTTGCCCTGGCGATCCGAGTACTCGATTCGCCGGGGACGGCCATCGCGTGCATCCGTCATCACGACCAGATCGCGAACCAGCGCGGCCGTCGTCCTCGGTGTCAGCCGCGTCGTCACCATCCCGTTTGCCCTGGTCTCCCGGACCTCATACGAGGCGCGCAGAGACTCGGAGTTGGAGAGGATGACGAAGGGCAGGCCCTTGCGGTCCTCTTCCGAGAGGCGCGCGATCATGACCTGCCGGTCCGCCGGAGCGTAGAGCCACGAGGTCGACCCGTCGAATACGAAGACTTTCTCCTCCGGGGCGGTGTAGGACCACCTCATCCGGGGGGCCTCGCCGAAGACCACGGACCCCTTCTCGACCCGTTCGCGGGTGAAGCCCTTCGGAGTGAACTTCTGGACGAAATCAGCCTGCTGTCCCGCAGTGACCTCGAGGGATTTCTCGATTGCCGCATTTCCGGCGGCGAAGGAAACGCTGGCCATCAGAGCCAGCGACAGAATGAGAAACGATTTCAAAGTGTGTCCTCCCGGGGAAGCTCGGACGAGGGGGTCAGAGCTTCTCGACGTCGATGGAAACGACTGCCGAGTTGACAACAAAAACGCGGTCGTTTTTGCTCCGATCGTGGGGAAAGAGGTAGAAGCCGCTGCCGGAAGGGTTGTAGCCGCTGGTGATTCCCCGGATCAGCTCGCCATCGACGAACTCCACAGCCAGTGTGCTTCCCCCCGGGATCGGCGCCGGAGGCGTATCCGCGCGGGTCAGGAAGAAGACGGCTTTCAGCTCGCCAAAAGCGACCTCGACGGAAGTGCCGTTCTCCTGCTGGACCACGACCGTCTGGCGATCGGAATCGATCTCGGGAGGGGCGAAGACCCGCTCGGTCCTCCCGCCAACAAAATGCAGTACCACCGGAACGCCGGACGACCCCGTTTCGCTCAAAACAGTTCAAGCCCCCAAAGATCGTGAATGTGAATGATGCCGTCGAGCTGCCCCTCGCGATCGATGACGAAAAGCGAAGTGATCTTACGCTGTTCCATCATCTGGAGGGCCGCCGAAGCGAGTTGGTCACCGTCGATGGTCGTGGGATGCGGCTTCATCGATTCGCCGGCCGTTCGCTGCAAGGTCTGCTGATCCTGCTGGAAGAGACGGCGAAGATCACCGTCGGAAATGACTCCCTTCAGCTCGCCTCCCGGCGCCAGGACCGCCGTAATCCCGAAGCCCTTCCGGGACATCTCGTAAATGACGTCCTGCATTGAGGTATCGAGCTCGACGTGCGGAATCTGCTCTCCGCCGTGCATGAGGTCTTTGACCTTGAGGAAACGCTTGCCGAGTTTTCCGCCGGGATGAAGGTTGGCGAAGTCCTCTTCTCTGAACCCTCGGGCGGAGAGAAGCGACATCGCCAGCGCATCGCCCAGGGCCAGCGTCGCGGTCGTCGAGGCGGTCGGAGCGAGCCCGAGAGGGCAGGCCTCGCGCGAGATCGCGGCTGAGAGGTGAAAATCCGCGTGGCGGGCGAGCGTCGACCCTGGATGGCCGGTAATGGCGATCACCTGCGCGCCGATCCGCTTGATCGATGGAAGGACGCGAAGAATTTCCTCGGTTTCTCCGGAATTCGAGATCGCGAGGACGACGTCCCCGCTGACGATCATTCCGAGGTCTCCGTGAGTCGCCTCGGCCGGATGGAGGAAAAACGAAGGAGTGCCTGTG
>JBHEPS010000011.1:407-31667 GCA_046260175.1 Thermoanaerobaculia bacterium | reverse complement strand
TAGCAGGGCGTATGCGGGTGGAGCAGGCAAGGTTCCCAGAGGTTCCCGAGGCCTGCCCGCCGCTCGGAACGCTTCTCGCAATTGAATCTGCGGCACGCGCCGGGGCGGGGCGTCCGGGGCCTTAAATCGTGTAAACTTAGCGCTTACTGGCGGTTGGTGTCTGTCCTCCGACCCTGCTGCCGACTCTCACAACGGGCGGCCCCTCCGGACTGCCCTCGATTGCGACAAAATCATCACTCGACCAAGAGGAAAATCATGACGGAAATCGCATCGGCATCCAAGACGCTCCCGGTCCAGCCGAAATCAGTCATCTGGAATCCCTCCCACGAGGAGCTCAAACAGATGACGGCTTCCATGCCCAACGCACGTAAGACGGAGTTCGACAACTACAACGTGGCGACCCGGGTGGTGTCGCGCTCCAAGCTGTCGACATTCATCGCCACCGACGACCCGGCTCGTCATTCGGACCAGACCATCACCCGGGACGAGTATCAAAGAATCGCGAAGCTCCAGGACGACTACATTCGCGATCAGGAGATGCTCGTCGTTGATGGGTACATTGGAAATGATCCCGATTTCAGGGTGGCGGCCCGGCTCATCATCGAGCAGCGCAACGCGAACATCGCCGGCATGCAGCAGCATCTCTACTATCCGGCGACCCAGCAGGAGCTCGAGAATTTCGAGCCGGCGGTCACGGTCATCTACACGCCCAACCTCGAGGCCGCTGGCTATCCGGACGAGCGGCTGATCGCCGTCGATCTCGAAGGCAATGTCACTCGCGTCCTGAACTCCGACTACTTCGGTGAATCGAAGAAGGGCGGCCTCCGGATGTGGAACAAGATCATCTTCGATCAAGGTGGTCTCGGTCTCCACGCGGGGTGCAAGGTCATTCCCGTCAACGGCGGGAACCGCGTCGGGCTGATCGTCGGCCTCTCGGGGACCGGAAAGACCACGACCACCTTCACCAAGCAGAACGACTCTTCTCCGGTCCAGGACGACTTCGTGGCCCTGATGCCCGGCGGCAAAGTAGTTGCCACCGAGAACGGCTGTTTCGCGAAGACTTTCGGCCTCAACCCCGAAGACGAGCCGACGATCTACCATGCATGCGCCTCGGAGCACGCCTTTCTCGAGAACGTCTCCCAGAATGATCAGGGGAAAGTCGATTACTTCGACACTTCGTACACCAAGAACGGCCGCGCGGTCATCCGGATGGCGGACGTCGCCGGCAGCTTCGACGCGCGCAAGATCGACAAGGCCGATTTCCTGCTGATTCTCAACAAGAACGACAACATCATCCCGGCGGTGGTCAAGCTCGAAGGACCCCACGCCGCGGCGTTCTTCATGCTCGGAGAGACGAAGGGAACTTCGGCAGGTGGCGCCTCGGAAGCCGGCAAGTCGCTTCGCGTCCCCGGAACCAATCCGTTCTTTCCGCTGCTCCATGCCCAGCAGGGAAACCGCTTCCTCGAGCTCTTCGAGGGGTCGCCCATGGATGTCTACCTGATGAACACCGGACGGATCGGCGGCGAGGATGGAGACGATCGATCGAAGAAGGTCCGCATTCAGCAGTCCTCCGCGGTCGTCAAGGCGATCGCGGAGGGGACCATCAAGTGGGAGAAGGATCCCGATTTCGGCTACCTGGTGGCGAAGGCGGTGCCCGGGATCGACGACACCGATTACCTGCAGCCTCGGCAGCTTTACGAGCGCCAGGGACGCACGGATGAGTACGACGGGCTGGTCGCGAAGTTCAAGCGCGAGCGGAAAGAGTACCTCCACAAGTGGGCCGGTCTCGATCCCCAAATCGCCGACGCTCTCTGAGATCTCGGCAACTGGATTCGAAAGAGGGGAGCCCGGGCTCCCCTTTTTTCATTGGGTGGCAGAGGAGGATCCGATGCCACCTCTACGTCTCCACTCTCAGGAACAGGTAGAGGGCGGCGAGGCCGAAAAGGATGTTCGCGCTCCAGGCGGCGAGGACGGCGGGGAGGCTCCCGACTTCTCCCAGCTTCGTGAAGAGCCCGAACAGGACCCAGTAGACGAAAGCCAGGAAAAGTGCGATGCCGATTCCGTACATCGCGCCCCGTTTTCCCATCTTGAAGGAGAACGGCAGGGCGATCAGCGCCATGATCACGCTGATGAAGGGCCACGAGGTCTTCTCCCACAGGCGAACCGTGGGCTCGTTGGCTGCGTAGCCGAGACGCTTGAGGTTCTGGACGTAGCGCCGCAACTCGGACCAGGTCATCTGATCCGGAAGCTTCGCCTCGACCTGGAAATAGGCGGGCCGTTCGCTGTAGTGCAGCCGCACCGGCCGCGCGATCGGCGTATAGGACGAACCGCCGTCGTCCCCGAACGAACGCATCCATCCGTTGAAGAACACCCATCCGGTTCCGTCGAACCGAGCCTCCTCGGCCGCGATCCGTCGCGTCATCCGGAACTCCTCCGGATGAAACTCCAGCACCTGGACGTCCGAGAGCGTTTTGGTTCTGTCCTCGTAGGCGAGAAAGCTGAAAATGTAGCGCCCTTTGCCGAACACCCACTGCCGCTCGTCACTGACCGCACTCGGGGTTTCCCGTCCCTTGATGCGCGAGCGCAGCTCCGCCACCCGCTGATTCGAGTAGGGGAGGACGAAGTCCTGGAAGAAGTACGAGAAGATCGCCACCACGACCGCGATCGCAACCACGGGGAGCGCGATCCGGTAGAGCGAAATCCCGTTCGCCTTGATCGCGGTGATCTCGTTGTTCTTCGAGAGCGCCCCGAAGGTGATCAGTGTCGCGATGAGAACCGAGATCGGAAGCACGAGGTTCACCACCTGGAGCAGAAGATATCGGTAATAGGAAGCCACGACCTCGAACGGGACCTCGTAGGCGTTGATGTCGTCTACGGTGTCCGTGAGGTCGACGACGATGAAGAGCACTGCCGTGGCCGCCAGCACGAGCAGGAGGAGCTTGAGGAACTCCCGAATCACGTAGCGGTCGAGAGTGTTCGGAAACGGAATGTCGAGCCGTTGCAGAATCGATCCCTCGGATTGGGCCGGAACCTCGGCCACCCGGCGACGCCGGGCGAGCTTCGTCCCCAACCGAGCCAGACCCGCCCGCCAGGCGGACGGCCGGCGGCTTCCGCTGCTCTTGGCCATGAGCCAAAGGCCGCTTCCGGCCAGCAGGGCGTTGGCCAGCCACATTCCAACGATTGGCGGAACCTTGCCCGATCGCGCGAAATCCTCTCCTGTGCTCAGCAGGATGTAATACAGAAGGATGATTCCGATACTTAAAGAAAATCCTGAGCTTTTGCCGCCGCGCCGGTTGGTGATGCCGAGAGGTAAGCCGATAATTCCGAAAGCGATACAGGCGAACGGAATCGCAAACCTCAAGTGAAGCTCGACCTTTATGTACCGCTCATCGAGGGCGTCACCGCGGACCCGGGCGTCCTGAAGCTTCGTCCAGAGCGCGCGTAAATCGAGCTCCTTGAGAGACTTGGCCCTCGATTTGGCCTCCACGGGGATCGAAGCGGGATCGATCAGGAGGATCCGTTGGGACGCGTTCCGGTTGAGGTCGTATCGATCGCTCCGGCCCGTGGAAATGACGTGAGTCTGAGCGCGATCGAGATTGAGCCAGACCTGGCGAGTACCCTCGGTCGTGAGCAGCTCACCGGTCTGTGCGATGACGATGCGCTGCTGACCGCCGCTCGATTCGGCCAGGAAAACGCCCTGCCAGCGGCCTGTGCCGCTGTCGATGTCGTTGACGTAGATGACCCGTTGGCCATCGTCATTGAAGAAGACCCGAGGCTGGACTTCCTTCTCGATGGCCGTGGTGAAGAGCTCGACGCGGCGCTGCTGGAGCGCTGCGTTACCCACGGGGAGGACCCAGGTCATCAGGAAGAAGTTGAGAAGAAAGACGGCGAGCGAAAAGAAGAAGACCGGGCGGTAGATCGCGAGGGGGCTCTGACCGGAGGCTTGCATCGCGATGATTTCGGAATCCGCGGAGAGGCGGCCGACAGCGACCAGAATGCCCACCAGAAGGGCCATCGGGATGGTCAGGACCGTGATGTTCGGAAGCGAAAGAGCCAGGAGCTCGAGAACGGTTGAGAACGGCAGGGACCGCTTGATGATGATCTCAGCGAAGTCGAACAGGTCCCTCATCAGGATGATGAAGGTGTAGAACCCGAAGCCGATAAGCGTTGGAGGGAGCAGCTCGCGGAAAATGTACCGGGAGAGGATGTTCATAAGCGGAGGGACATTCTAAAGCCAGAAGGAAAGACAAGCCAGAAATCAGAAGCCAGAAGCCAGAAGACAAGTCAAAAGACAGAAGGCAGGTTATGGCTCGGGCGTGAGCCTATGGAGATCACTGCGGGAAAAGGGGGGCTGCTGGGTGCGGGCAGAGGGCCAGGTCAGGCTTTTCCGCAGAGTCCCATAAGATATATTATGTAAAGTCACGCGAGGGGATTGAGGTGAATCTCCGACCCGCGCGCGCCCCCCCCTCCTCGCCGAGGGCAGGCCAGCCGCCCCTTCTGGCTTGTCTCTACTCGGCCTCGAGGCGCTCGAGCACCGCGCGGAGGGCTGCGATCACCTCGCCCTTTTCGACTTCCGACTTCTTGAACTTCAGGCTCAGGGAGAACGGCAGCGCCTTGTCCTTCAGGTCCCAGCTGTAGTGCTTCGGCCGTCCGGCCTTTTTGATCTCCGGCTTGCGCGCCGAAGCCTTGCGGGCTTCCTCCCGGGTGATCTCCCCGCGGGCGACGCGGTCAACGAGGCTCTCCATCTCTTCCTCGCTCCGGGCCCGGGCGATCTGGACCAGCACCGACTTGTTACCGATCCCGGCCTCGCGGCACATCACCCGGATCCGGTCGGGAATCTCGTTCAGCTGAAGCGTCTCGGTGATCGTCGTCCGGGATTTTCCAATGACCTGAGAGATCCTCTCGTGGGTGTAACCGAACTTCTCCTGAAGGAACTGGAACCCCTCGGCCTCTTCGAAAGGCGTCAGGTCTTTTCGCTGGATGTTCTCGACCAGAGCGATCTCGAGCGACTCGCGGTCGTCGGCGTCGAGCTCAATGGCGGGAATCTCTTCGAGGCCTGCGGCCGTGGCGGCCCGGAATCGCCGCTCGCCTGAAATGATCTGGTAACGGCTGGCGCCGAACTGGCGAACCAGAATTGGCTCGAGAACCCCTTTTTCACGAATCGAGGCCGTCAGGTCCTCGAGATTGCCGATATTGGTGCGCGGCTGCTCCGGATTGGGCTCGATGAGCGCGAGCGGAATCATGGACCCTATGTGCGTGGAGGAGCGCCTGGCGAGCTCATCGACGAAATGCGCGTCGTGACGCATCCGGGCGCGGTCGGGCAGTCCTCGTTTCATGCTCATGTGGTGTGCTCTCATCCTTTCCGCCGCCGGACGACTTTGGGGGCTGCGGGGTCCCGGACTCTCCCCTACACTCTCGAGAGGATCTCTTCGGAGAGTGAGTAGTACTCCATCGCGCCACTGGAGCGCGGAGCGAAGGAGAAAATCGATTCCTTGTACGCGGGACTCTCTTCCAGACGGATCGACTTCGTGATCGTTGTCCTGAAGAGCCTGTCTCCGAACACCTGCTGGATCTGATCGTGGATGTCCTTCGACAGTGTCGTCCGCTTGTCATGCATCGTGATGACCACGCCCAGAAGCTGGAGATTGGGGTTCGGGCGCGATTTGATCTTCTCGATCGTCTCGAGCAGGTCGTCCGTCCCTTCGAGGGCGAAATAGGAAGACTGGATCGGAACCAGGACGTGCGTGGAGGCCACGAGCGCGTTGACCGTGATCATCCCGAGGGTCGGCGGCGTGTCGATGAACACGTAGTCGTACTCGTTGATCACTTCAGCGATCCGGTCTTTCAGCCTGTAATGGCCGTCGATCTCGCCGATGAGCTTCGATTCGAGCTTCGCGAGTGCGATGCGCGACGGCGCCAGCGAGAGGTTCTCGACCGGTGTGGAGACGATCACCTCGCGGATGCCGAGCTCCTCGGAGACCAGAACGTCGAACATCGACCGCTCGACCTGGCGGACGTCGACGTAGCTCATGCTCGAGTTCGCCTGAGGGTCCAGGTCGATCAGGAGGGTCTTAAATCCTTTATTTGCAACAGCTGCCGCGAGGTTTATGGTGGTCGTGGTCTTTCCCACTCCACCCTTCTGATTGGCGACCGTGATGATCATTCCGTTGACGGAATTCTAAAGAGCGCCGGAGCAACTCACAAGGGTTATTCCGCCGCCCCTTTCACATCTTGTACTTCCCGAGGTCCTCGGGCGTGAGATTCTCGAACCATTTCTTCAGCTTTTCCTCGCTGTCCTCGTCGGGAGAAATGGTCTGAGCCTGATCGAGAACGGCCTGCTCGACGAAAATCGGGGTTTCAGTCCGGAGCGCGAGCGCGATTGCGTCGCTTGGACGGGCATCGATCGCGACCGACTTGTCTCCCAGAGCCATCTCGATCCTGGCGAAGAAAGTCGCGTCCCGCAGCTCGCTGATGATGACCCGATTGACCTTCGCCTCCATGGTGGCGATCACGTCCCGGAGCAGGTCGTGAGTCATGGGCCGGGGCGTTGCGACGTTCTCGAGCTGCAGCGCGATGGCATTCGCTTCGAAAATACCGACCCATATGGGGAGGAAGATCTTCTCATCTCCGTCCTTGAGGACCACGATGGGCGAGTTCGAGATAGGGTCCAGCATCAGTCCTTTGATGGTCATCGGAACCAAGGTGCTCACGCGACGGCCTCCCCTCGTAGAGAATGATGCCGCGCCTCGTCGATCCGGACGTTGAGCAGTGTTCCGGGCCTGGGAGTATGCGGGCTCGTGAAATTGACGGTCCAGTTGCACTCGCTCTTTCCCGACAGGACTGCTGAATCCTTGCTGCTCGGGCCCTCGACCAGGATGGGGATGGTCCGGCCGACGTAGGTCTGAAGCCACTCTTTTTGAATCCGCTCCTGAAGTGCGAACAGCCGGCTGAGGCGCTCGGCAGCCACCGTGTCCTCCACCGGCGCTCCGAGCCGCAGGGACGGCGTGCCCGGTCGAGGCGAGTAGCGGAACGCGAAGAGAGATCCGAAGCGAATCTCCTCCATGAGGCTCAGCGTCTGCTGGAAATCGTCTTCGGTTTCTCCGGGAAAGCCGACGATCAGGTCGGTCGAGAAGTTCATCCCCGGCACCTCCGCGCGAATACGGTTGATGAGCCCGAGGTAATGCTCGCGCGTGTACAGGCGCTTCATGCGTCGAAGCACTCCCGAGGATCCCGATTGAACCGGGAGGTGGAGGAAACGGCAGATGACCGGATTGTCGCGGATCACCTCGATGAGTCGTTCGTTCACTTCCGCCGGATGGGAGGTCATGAATCGCACGCGGAGGACCCCGGGAAGCGCCGCAACCGTCTCGAGGAGGTCGGCGAAATCCTTTCCTTCGACCGGACAGCGGTACGCGTTGACAGTCTGGCCGAGAAGCTCGATCTCGCGCCTACCCTGCTCGATCTCCCAGCGGATCTCGGTCAGGATCTGGGCCATCGGTCGCGAGATCTCGCGGCCGCGAGTCGTGGGGACGATGCAGAAGGTGCAGTTCTTGTTGCACCCTTCGATGATCGTGACTTGAGCCCGGACGGCCGAGGGGCGATCGACCGAGAGATAGTCGTAGCGCCGGTCGGCGGGAAAATCGACTGCGAGTTTCCGGCCGGCGTCGAGAATCTCGTCGAGGGCACCGACGTTTGCCGGCCCCATCACGAAATCGACCCAGGGGGCCCGCTTGAGAATCGACTCCCCTTCCTGCTGAGCGACGCATCCGGCAAGGCCGATCCGGGCTCCCTCGCGGCGCGTCAGCCTCAGCTCCCCGAGCCGGCTGTAGACTTTGTTCTCGGCCTTCTCACGAATGCTGCAGGTGTTGAGCAGGATGAGGTCCGCCTCCTCGGCGCTGTCGGCGCGGCGATATCCCCGCAACTTGAGCTGTCCCGCCAGCCGCTGGGAGTCCAGGTCGTTCATCTGGCATCCCCAGGTTTCGATGAAGAATGACTTTTCCATGGGTCAGGGTTTGACGACGTTCGACGCTTCGAGTCGCTTCTGATTCAACAGCTCGCGAGCGGCCGCGAGCTCGTCTCGTTTAGTGTCGAGGTTTATGCGAGTCGATTCGAACGCGGTCATGATCTCGTCTTCGCGGTCGGTCCCGTCGGAGTGCTCGTAGTACTCGTCCTCGAGCAGCGCCGACGAGCGCTCGAGCCGAGCGACTTCACGCTCCAGCTCAGCGACCCGCTCCGCTGCTTCCTTCGCTTCCCGGGCGCTCCGATCGCGGTCCTTTTCCATCTTCTCGAAAATCTCGCCAGCGGACTCCTGTCGGGAGGTTTTCGGATCCGGCCCGGCGTACTGCCCGACGGTGATTCTTCCGGTCGACGCGCGGACGTCCTCGTCGGTGATCGAGATGGTCGATTTCTTCCCGTCTGCCCGGCTCTCCCGGGCCAGCCGCGCGGCCCTCACCAGCGGCGACTCGCCGGGGAGTCGGTCGGTCGAGATCTTTTTCGCATCCGTCGGTCCCGCTGCCTTCTTCACTTCTGCCCGTTTGACGGGCTTTTCCTCCTCCGCCGCGCCCGGCTGCGGGAGCGTGAGGCTCAGGACCATGAACAGGCCGAGGAGTAGACGGGATCGTTTCATCTCAGGCTCCTTTCCGATGATAACAGGGCGCACGGACTCTCGAGGCTGAAGGTGTCAACACCCTCCCGCGGGCCGTCATTCTCCTCAGGGGCTTTCACAGCCTCTCAGCGGAGGTGGGTTGCGAATCCGGACGGAAGCTTCATCGCGAGGCTCTCGATGACGAACTCCTCGATTTCCTGGGCAGTCTTCTTCTGGAGTGCCTGAGTGGCGATTCGCCTGCAGTCGCGGTAGCGGAGCGAGCGCGTCACTTCCTTGATCATCGGAATCGAGGAGGGGTTCATCGAGAAGATGTCGAGACCGAGCCCGAGCAGGATGGTGGCGTAAAGGGGATCGGCCGCCATCTCTCCGCACATCGAGACCGGGATGCCGGCCTGCCGTCCGGAGTCGATGACGAACTTGACCAGCCGGAGAATGCCCGGATGAAGCGGCTCGTAAAGATAACTGACGAGCTCGTTGTTGCGGTCGATGGCGAGTGAATACTGAATGAGATCGTTCGTCCCGATCGCGAAGAAATCCGACTCGGTCGCGAGTATGTCGGCGGTCATCGCCGCGGAGGGAACCTCGATCATGATGCCGATCTCGAGCTCGGGGTTGTAGGCGATCCCCTCGGCGTCGAGCTCAGCCTTGATCTCCTTGACGAAGGCCTTGGCCTGGCGCAGCTCCTGGATGCTCGACACGAGCGGGAACATGATCTTGATCCGGCCATGCGCCGAGGCCCGAAGCAGCGCGCGCAACTGCACGCGGAACATCTCGCGATGTCTCATGCAGAGGCGGAGGGCTCGAAGCCCAAGGACGGGGTTGTCCTCTTTCGAGCCCATCACCTCCTTCGCCAGCTTTTTGCCGCCGAGGTCGAAGGTGCGGATCACCGCCCAGTTCGGCTCGATATCCTGGGCGATCTTCCGATAGATCTCGTAATGCTCGTCCTCGTCGGGCAGTCGGGGGCTGGTCGCAATGTAGAGGAACTCCGAGCGATAGAGTCCCACGCCCTCGGCGCCGTATTTCCGCGCGTCGGCCATTTCCTCGATCAGCTCGATGTTCGCCTGGAGCGAGACCTTGCGGCCGTCGCGGGTCACGGCCGGCTCGTCGCGGTTTCCGAGCAGCTCCTTCTCGTACTCCTCGTGCCGGGTGACCTTGCTGCGGTACTCCTCGATCAAAGCCTCGCTCGGGTTGACGACGACGGTTCCCTCGTAGCCGTCGATGATGACCATTTCCTCGTTGTCGATCACCTGGGTCAGGCGCGGCACGCCGATCACGGCCGGCATGAAGAGAGACTTGGCGATGATGGAAGTGTGCGAGGTCCGTCCGCCCGTCTCGGTGGCGAAGCCGACGATCGGCTTCTGGTTGAAGTGGACCGCGTCGGAGGGTGTGAGGTCGTCGGCGAGAATGATGACGTCGTGGTCGATCTCGGAGAGTTCGTGCCGGGAAAGCCCCTGAAGACTGTTCAGCAGGCTCATCCCGACGTCCTTGATGTCCTCGCCGCGGTCGCGGAGGTACTCGTTGTCGAACGTCTCGAAGCGGGCCTCCAGTTCCTCCTGGACCTCGTGAAGGGCCCACTCGGCGTTCACCCGGTCGAGCTCGATCTTCTGGACGACCTTGTCGGCGAACGCCGGGTCGCTGGCGATCATCGCATGAGCGTCGAAGATCGATGCGTACTCCTCGCCGATCGAGCGGGACACGGTCTGCTTGAGGTCCGTCAGGTCGGCTCGAGTCCTTTCCAGCGCATCTGCGAATCGCTGAATCTCGTGCGGAACGTCGGCTTCCTTGATGGGCACGCGGAAGACGGAGGTGATCTGCTCGACGATCAGGGCCCGGCCAATCGCCACACCGGGCGAGACCGCAGTCCCCTTGTAGGTGCGGATCTCGGCCCGTACATCGCGTGAAGCCTTTCGCTGCTTGGGCTCGATCACGGTCATTCCGCCTCGTCGAATCGGGAGTCGATCAATTGCTCGATCGAGCTCACGGCTTCTCCCTCATCTTCTCCGTTCGCGGTCACGCTGATCCGCGTTCCTGGACCGGCGGCCAGCAGAAGGATCCCGAGAATGCTCTTCGCGTCGACTTCTTCGCTCCCCTTGCGGACCTTGATGTCGGACTTGAACCGCGCCGCCAGGTGGACCAGCTTCGCGGCGGCACGCGCATGGAGCCCCAGCTTGTTCTGAATCTCGATCTCTTTGGTGATCACTCCCCCGACCCCTCCCGCGGCTCGCCCGCCAGCAGGTCCGAGGCCACGCGAATCGACTTCGCCCCCTTTTCGCGGATCATGT
This sequence comes from Thermoanaerobaculia bacterium, assembly GCA_046260175.1. Classification (GTDB taxonomy): domain Bacteria; phylum Acidobacteriota; class Thermoanaerobaculia; order Gp7-AA8; family Gp7-AA8; genus JBHEPS01. The sequence continues at coordinate 20,780 of JBHEPS010000011.1, read as the reverse complement.
GCGCGACCGCGTTGAGCGGCTCCGCCGATCCCTTCAGCGCCACGAATTTGATGATCATCGGCAGGTTCACGCCCGTTACGATCTCCACCCGCTCGCGATCGAGAAAGGAGAGACTGATGTTACTCGGGGTGCCTCCGAACATGTCGGTGAAGATGATCACTCCCTCGTCTTCACCGATCCGATCGAGCGCCTGACGGATCTTCTCCCGTGAATCCTCGACCGCCTCGTTCCACTCCAGGGGAACCGCTTCGATCCCCTCCAGTTTCCCCTCGATCATCTCTGCGGCGTTGAGGAGCTCAAACGCCAGTTGTCCATGCGTTACGATCAGACCACCGATCAAAGACCACCTCGTTTTCGGAGCACATCGGCCGCTCTCGCGGTTCGACCGCGCATTCTAACATCGGCCCTCCCGCGCCCCTTCCTCGCACACGCCAATTTGGACACGTCCCCGTGAATATGGAAATGTTCTCGTGGCAGTCACTCCTATATATGCTGGATAAACACTCAGATGTCGCGAACACTTGGCCATCACCCCTGATCCTCAGTGTTGGCCGCTAAGCGTCTATGCCCTCTTCCCGCTCTTTCGCGGCAGTGCGGGTGACGGCGGCCCACGCCAACTCGAGCCGGCGGCGGTCGGCTGCGATCATCGCGTCGAGGTTCTGACCTTCGATCACTTTGCGCGCTTCCTCGACGAGGATCGCCCGGCGGAGCGGATCGACCACAACCACGAGAACCTCCGCGATGCTCTCGAGCAGGTGGACGCTCACGGCGTGAATGCCGCTGGAGCTCTGCCGGATCTGGGTGTAGGCGTCCACGACGAGGTCTTCGAAATCGACCGGCGGGATCGCCAGTCGCGCCGTTCCCTCGCTGTCCCGCCACACTCCCTTTCTGATCTGAAACGCTCCCGCCTGCGCGAGCGCCGCCGACAGGCGGTCGATGCAGGCAATCGCCGTGAACGGGTCGTTCAGCGAAGGAGAGAGGGCGCGAAGGGCCATTTCCACGAGGAGATGCAGGGAGAAGCGAACGTCCTGCGTCGGGGTACGAACGCTCCCGAGAGCGATGTTGTCCCGCACCCAGTCCTGATCTCCAACTTCGGGCGGCGGACTCACTTTCATGAGCGGGGCACCGCAGAAGACGAAGGAACCGGGCGCCCGGCACAATTCGACGTAGGCGTCCCTCCTTGCGGCCTCCTCTACGATCGTCTCGTGATCGACGGCCTGGATATAGGCGTCGCGAGTCGCCCGGACGGTGGCCCATGCCCTCTCCGGAGATTGGGGCAACTCCCCTCCGTTCTCGTCGTCTTCGGCCTTCACCAGTTCCAGGATCGAGGAATCGAGCTCGGCTCCGACCCGCGCGATGATCACGTCGGCCTGGATCGACGACGAGACGTGATGAACGAAGTAGATGAAAACCCCGAGAGCCAAAATCGAGAGTGCAATCGCGACCGTCACCGAGATGTGCGGGACGTTCAGGCTGAAGTTGTCGGCGCTCACCGTCCGCAGGACGATGATCGAGTAGAGAAAGACCGATGTGAAGGTTCCCAGGGTCATCTGGGTCCCGCGGTCTTTCATGAAGTTTCGCAGAAGCCGGGGACCGTACTGCTGTGACGCCAGGGAAAGGGCGACGATCGTGATCGAGAAGACGACGCCCGCAACGGTGATCGTCGAGCCCGCAATCGTGGAAAGCAGGGTGCGAGCCCCGTCGGGGCCCGCCGTGAAAAGCCACCAGAATTCGGAATTGACCTCTTCGAGGTGTTTCCGGTCGAGCCACGAGGTTCCGAACGCCAACAGGGCTGCCGCCACGGTCATCGAGCCGGGGACGACCCAGAAGCTCTGTCGAAGGTTTTCGGCCCAGGTGAGAAGTCGCGCTTTCATGAGGTACCCGCCTGCAGATACGAAGATCCTGCCAGGTTCCGCGGCGCGGCCCTAATGGAACCTAGGTTCCCTAGCGGCGGGAGCTGTCGCGATGGGTCACTTCGGTCGAGTAACCCTTTTCGGCGAGGGCGCGTCCGAGCTTCTCGCCGATCGCCACCGACCGGTGCCGTCCGCCCGTGCAGCCGATTCCGATCGTCAGATAGCTCTTCATCTCCTTTTCGTACTGGGGGATCAGGTACGAGACGAAGTCGATGAGCCGCGCCGTGAATTCGCGATACTCCGGCCGGGCTTCCAGGTATTCGACGATCTCCGGATCCTGCCCCGTTTTTGGCCGCAATTCGTCGATGAAATGCGGATTCGGCAGGAATCGCACGTCGAACATCAGGTCGAGGTTGTACGGGAGTGGATACTTGTAGCCGAAGGTGACGATGTTGATCAGCATCTCCCGCTGATAGCCCGGCAGGCCGAACCTGCGGCTGATCTCGGCCTTCAGCTCGTGCACGGAGAACTGCGAGGTGTCGAGGACCATGTCGGCGGTCGTCTTGACCTCGTCGAGAGTCGATCGCTCGGCGTCGATCGCCTCGAGCATCGGCATTTCGGGGTCGAAAGGATGGGGCCTGCGGGTCTCGGAGAAGCGGCGCGCGAGCACTTCGTTCGTCGCTTCGAGAAAAATCAGCATGACGCTGGGAAAGTTTTTCCGGATCCTGTCCCGGTAGATGGTGGGGAAATCCCTGGCGAATCCCGGAGTCCGGACGTCGACGACGATTCCGATCTGGGTATATCCCTCGGCCGTGAGCTCGTTGATGAGCGGCTCGATCATCCGCACCGGCAGATTGTCGGTCGTGTAGAAGCCGAGGTCTTCGAGCGTGGTCTGGGCGTAGCTCTTTCCCGCGCCGGAGAGGCCCGTGATGATGACCAGGTGCGAAGAAACGGCTGCCGGGCTCACTTCGGGCGCCCCTTTCTGAGAGCCTGATCGATCTCGCGGTTTTTCTGGTGCATCATCAGCTGCCGACTCTGAAGGCTTCGTACCTGAGAGCTCGCGGAAGCGCTTTCGGTCGGGAGCGGGAGGACCCGCGGCTCGGGCTCGGGCTCGGGCGCCTCGGCCTTCATCGCGATGTACTCGTTGAGCTTGCGGGCGAAGTCCTCGGCCGAATAGAAGCCCTGGAGCTTGAGCAGGTGGTTCCGTGCTCCGATCTCGACCAGGAGGGCGAGGTTACGCCCAGAGGCGACCGGCAGCCGCACGAGCGGCTTGGTCACGCCGAGACAGTCGTAGGTCTCCCCTTCCACGCCGAGCCGGTCGTACTCGGTCCCTTCGATCCACTGTTCGAGCTTGACCACGATGTCGATCGGCTTGATGTCGCGCGTCGAGGAGACTCCGAAGAGATCCTTGATGTTCACGATGCCGATCCCTCGAAGCTCCATATGGTGCGGGAGGATCTCCGACGAGTAACCCAGAAGGACGTCGTTCGGGTGGCGGCGGACGATGACCATGTCGTCGGCGATGAGCCGGTGGCCTCGCGAGATCAGGTCGAGCGCGCATTCGCTCTTGCCGATGCCGCTGTCGCCGATCAGCAGGACCCCGATGCCGTACACGTCGAGCAGGCCCGCGTGCATGGTCATGTGGGGAGCCATAGACTCCTCGAGGAAGTACGTGATCCGGTTGATCACATGCGAGGTCATGTTGCGAGTCGCGAAAAGTGGAACCGACCGGTTCTCGCACTCATGGATGAATTCCTGGAGCGGGGGGACTCCCTTGGTGACGATGAAGCAGGAGACGTCGAGGGCGGCTACGTCACGGATGCGTTTCTCGCGCAGGCGCGCCGGGAGCCCCTGCAGGTACTTGCTCTCGGACTCTCCGATGATCTGGACGCGGGCCGGCTTGATGTACTCGTAGTAGCCGGCGAACGCGAGTCCGGGCTTCTGGACGCGGGGGCGCAGGATGGTCCTGTCGAGGCCGTCTCCGCCGATGACGAGCTCGAGCTCGAGGTCTTCGAGCTCGGGAGAGAGCAGGATCTGAACGGGCGCTTGAACGAAGTCTTCCTGATTCATCAGAAAAGGTCGAAACGCCCCTTCCCGGTCGTCGGGTCTCTCGGGCAGGCGATCAGAACTCCGGTGCAATCATACCGAAGTTATTGTCCCGGCGCCGGTAGATGACCGTGACCTTGTCGGTGTCGAGGTCCCTGAAGACGATGAACTCGTTCTTCGAGTCGTCGAGAACCAGGGCCGCCTGCTCGACCGACATCGGACGGATCGGGTGGACGTTCTGCCGGATGATGCGGGGGGCGGCCTGGCGATCGTTGCGCTTGAGGTCGGACTGCTCGATCATGCTGACTTCCCAGCCAGCCGGAGCAGGGGCCGGTTTCTTGCGCTTTTCGGTGACGCGTTTGCGATTCTTCTGGGCCTGGGTCTTGAGGTGGTCGATGGTGGAGACGACGGCGTCTTCCATGGTGTCGGCCTCCTGGGAGGACTTCACGTCGTAGGTCCGGCCGATAATCATGATCTCGCAGATGTTTCGATGCTTCTCGACGTTCAGAACGCAACGGATCTCGATGATGTCGGAGAAGAAGCGGGTGACCTTCTCGAGCCTTGTGTGGATCAGCTCGCGGATACGGTCATTGACCTCGTAATTGCGTCCTGAAATCTCGACGTTCATGAGAAAACCTCCCAGCTAGAAAATCTGCTTCCGGTCCGTCGAGGAGGGGATGTTGAGCTCGTCCCTGTACTTGGCGACCGTTCGGCGGGCGATGTTGATTCCCTCATCGTTCAGTATCTTCATGATTTTGGAGTCGGAGAGCGGCTTGCGAGGATCCTCCGCCGCGATGAACGATTGGATCTTCCGCTTGACCGTCAGGCTCGAGATGTCCTCCCCATGATCGGAATCGATCCCGCTGTGAAAAAAGTACTTCATCAGGAACAGCCCGCGCGGGGTGTGCATGTATTTGTTCGACACCACTCGCGAGACGGTGGATTCGTGCATCTGGATGTCATCGGCCACGTCGCGCAGGACCAGCGGACGGAGATAGTCGATTCCCTTGTCGAGGAACTCACGCTGGTGCTTGACGATCGAGTCGGCAACCTTGTAAATCGTCCGCTGTCGCTGATCCAGCGACTTGATGAGCCAGACCGCCGAGCGGATCTTGTCCTTGATGTAATTGACCGTGTCGCCGTCCTGCTTGGTGTCCATCCGGTGCAGCATCTGGCGGTAGCTCCCATTGATCCGGAGCTTCGGCATGCCGTCTTCGTTGAGCTGAATCACGTACTCGTCGCCGACCTTATGCACGTTGACGTCGGGCTCGACGTAGATCGCCCTCTCGGTGCTGTAGCGCCGCCCCGGCTTGGGGTCGAGCGCCTTGATCACCTCGATGATCGCCTCGAGCTCCTTCAGCTCGATCGCGAGCAGCTTCGCCAGCGCGACGAACTGCCGGTTCATCACCATTTCCCAGTGGTCGCGAATGACCTTCTCGACCAGCGGATGGTCCACCTCGAGCGCGTCGAGCTGCAGCAGCAGGCATTCCCTCAGGTCCCGCGCGGCGATCCCCACCGGGTCAAAGCTCTGAATCCGCCTGACTGCCTCGGCCACCTGCTCGGGATCCGACTTCGTCTGCTCGGCGATCTCCTCGGCCGTCGCGCGCAGATAGCCGTCCTCGTCGATGTTCCCGATGATGAACGTCCCGATCTCCTTGACCTCCGGGGAGGCGTCGGACATCGAAAGCTGCCAGGTCAGGTGGTCCGTCAGATCGGGAGGGCGCGTGAGCGTGTTCTCGATCGGAAACTCCTCGTACTCCTCCGACATCCTCGGGTTGTAGCCGTACTCGAGGTAGTCCTGGAAGTAGGCGTCGTAATCGATCTCGTCGAAGGAGTCCTTCTCCTCCGCGACCTGCTCCTCGGTCTTCTTCTCTTCTTCGGCCTTTTTCTCCGAGGCTTCCTGCTCGGGCTCTTCGGTTTTCGCGTTTTCTTCCTGCTCGGCCTGTTCGGCGAGCTCCTCGAGAAGAGGGTTCTCGAGCAATTCCTGGTTGATCACTTCCTGCAGCTCGAGCTTGCTCAATTGCAGCAGCTTGATCGCCTGCTGGAGCGAAGGCGTCATGATGAGCTTCTGCGAGAGCTTCAGGTGCAGCTTCTGTTCGAGTCCCATAGGCGGGTTTTGACTTCTTCAATCTCCAAATAACTCAATCGAGCGCCGGCGTCTCCGCGCCGTTCATCCTCAATGTAGGTTGAAGGCCTCTCCGAGGTAGATTCTTCGGACTTCGGGGTCCGTGGACAGCATTTCGGGCGCTCCCTGACGGAAGATCTCGCCTTCCTTGATGATATAGGCTCGGTCGGTGATCTTCAATGTTTCCCGAACGTTATGATCTGTGATGAGGATGCCGATCCCCTTCTCCCGGAGCTGGGAGACGATTCTTTGGATGTCGAGAACGGCAATGGGATCGATTCCTGCAAACGGCTCATCGAGCAAAATGAATGCCGGGTTGATCGCAAGGCACCGCGCGATCTCCACGCGCCGCCTCTCTCCTCCGGAAAGCGAGTACCCGCGGTTTCTCGCCAGATGCGTGAGCCCGAACTCTTCGAGCAACCGCTTCGAGCGCCGATCCCGCTCCGCGGCCACCAGCCCCATGGTCTCGAACACCGCCAGAAAGTTCTGTTCGACCGTCAGCTTCCTGAAGATCGAGGCCTCCTGCGGCAGATAGCTGATCCCCTTCTGCGCCCGGAGATACATCGGCATGGCCGTGATCTCCTCTTCGCCCAGCATCACGCTCCCGCCGTCCGGCTGAGTGAGACCGACGACCATGTAGAAGGTAGTGGTCTTCCCGGCTCCGTTCGGCCCGAGCAGGCCGACGATCTCTCCCTGGCGGATGTCGACCGATACGTCGCGCACCACGCGCCGTCCCCGGTAGATCTTCACCAGGTTCCGGGTGGAAAGGGTCAGCCGTTCGCTGTCGGCGAGCTCCCCCGGGCCCGTCAGGCGGGGCGCGCTCAGATCGAATCCACGTGCTTCACTCATTCCGGCTTGTCGTTCCTCGGGACGTATGTCGCCTCGGTTTGTCCCTCGCCTCGGAGAACATCGACTTTGTTGCGCTCCAGGTCGAAAACGATCTCGCTGCCTTTCACCGTTCCCTGCGGATCCGCCACCGAGGCCGGGGATCCCTCGAGTTGAATCGTCCGCTTCGGTATCGAATAGACGAGATTCTCACCCTCTCCGTTGCGGCCTGTGGCGCTCTCGGCGATCGCAACGCCTCCCGAGGCTTCCACTCTTTCGAGTTTTTGAGTCGTATCGAACAGAAAAACCGCCTTGCTGGCCGTGAGGACGCGTCCGCTGTCTTCGATGCGGACCTTCTCCTCGAGGATCGCTCTCCGCTCTCCCCGGCGCGCCGTGAGGGTCGAAGCTGAGGCCTTGATGGGTACGTTACTCTCCCGCTCGGCATTGTATAGCACCGCCCTGACGCCCCCCGTGGCGACCAGGGTCTGCCCCTGATCCTCGATGCGCATCTCTTTCGAGAGCAGAAGGTTCTGATCCTGCCAGGCGCGCACGTTCCCCGTGAACCGCCCTGACCCGCTCTGCTGCTGCAGGATCAGCTTGTCCGCGTTGACGTAGACGGGACTCGCGCTCGCGGGAAAGATCCCGGTCTGCTCCATCCCCCCCTTTCCGGTGCTGGCGGACTCGAAACGCGCTTTGACGTGCCCTTCGGCTTCAAGAACTCCGCTGTTCGGAGAGACGCGGATCTCCTGCGCGGTGAGGGTCTGGGTCTCGGAGGAAATCGACGGAAGAGCTCCGGGCACGGAAGCGAGGACGAGTTTGTCGGCGATGAAATCGAATGTTGCCTGCTGCGCCGTCGCCCGGTTGGTGGCGTCGCGGAACTCGACGCTCCCTTCGCCCCTCGCGCTGGTCGGCCTGCTTCTCGCCGTATCGAAGTAAGTCACGAGCTTCGACGCCGAGATCGTCCGGGGCGTGGCTCCGCTTTCCTGGAGAACCGCGTTGCCCGCAGCTTCCAGTTCCGAGACTCCCTGGCCGGCGAAGGCCACGCGGAATCTTCCGGCACGTACCGAGCGCGCGGGAGGACCCGCCATCCGGGCGGTCGCGTTCCCTCCCTCACCGCCCTCGATGAAGAGGGCACGGACCTCTCCAGCCGGTCCGATCTCGGTGAAGAAGCGCTCGCCCTTGACCACGGTGTCCCCGACCGAGGCGCTACCCGCGACCGATGAACCGGCGCCGAGGCGGAACTCGACTCCGCAGCACCCCTCCAGGCCGGTGAGGACTTTGCGCTCCTGGTCGATGCGGGCGGTGATGGTCTCCGTCCGGAGCCGGTCGCCCGCGCGATCGATCTCCACACTTCCGTTGAAACGAGCTTCATTTCCGGAGCGGTCGAACGTCGCCGAATCGGCGCGGATCGTGATCGGCGGAGCGGGAGGAGCGGACTGCATCGTCGCCTCCACCGAATCGGTGAGCTCGAGCCGCTCGCTTTCGAGGTTGAGATCGACACCGCCGGCTCTTCCCTTCCACTGGTCGGCCACGAAGCGGACTGGAACCCGATTGACCAGGCGGTTGCCGTCGAATGCGATCGATTCCGTGACGATCTCGGTTCCGTCACTGGATGTCACGCGCACCCCCCCGTCCGCGCGGGCCTCCTTGGTGGCGTGGTGAAACTGAGCCTGAGGAGCGCGGAGCTGGTACGAGCCGCCGTCCTCCTGAAAGATCGTCAGCCAGACGTCTTCGAGCGTGTACCAGCCCGAGATGAAGCCGATGGTCCGCTGTGCCCGAATCTGCGAGACCACCCGCCCTCCGATGGTCTGGACGTCTTCAAAGGCGTAGGCGACGAGCTGCGGGCTGTCATCGCCGCGGATCGTGGAGGTGACCGGTTCGGACACGCCACGGTCGCGTCGTTCGCCGCGCGTGTAATTCACGGCGAGAACGACGAGGAAGCCGAGAAAGAGGATCGGCAGGAGGATCCTGAAAATTTTTACGCTTCGAACCATGTGAGGTCGGTAGAGGCGGTGAGCTCCAGAGGAGCCTCCCCGGAAACAGCGGCATCGACGATTTCGAGACGATGCCCGTCGTAGCGGTCGGGCTCGAGATGAAAGACCAGATCGAGCTCGCCTCCTTTCCGAAAAATAGGCTCGAGAGCACCCGACGTGGACGGCCAGCTGATCGCCGCGGCCCGCCGGGAAGCCTGCTTCATCGTCAAACGATTGCAACCGGGGGAAAACTCCCTGACTTCCTCCACCGTGACCCCCCGCGCGAGGAAGGCGGGCTGTCGGTTCTCCTGCCCGAAAGGCTCGAGCCGGCCGTGATCCTCAATGAAGGACGAATCGAGCGCGGAGAGCTCCAACTCGGTGTCGATGGGGAGGGTCTGGACGAAGCTCGCAGGGTCGGCCGTCTCCAGCCGTTCCTCCAGACGCGAGCGGAGCCGACCGAGCGATCCGGCGTCGAGCGAAAAGCCGCAGGCGAACGAATGACCGCCGAATCGGGTGAACAGATCCCCCATCGCCGAGAGTTCGCTGTGGAGATCGATCGCCGGAATGCTGCGGCCCGACCCGACGCACTCGTCGCCCTGCTTCGAGATCACCAGGGTCGGGCGGTGATATTTTCTCGCCAGGCGCCCGGCGCAGAGCCCGACGACTCCTTTGTGCCACCCCTCGCCCCAGAGAACGAGAATCCGGGGAAGATCCCCCAATGCCTCGACCGAGCGCTCGGCCTCTTCCATGACTTCGGCCTCGATCGTCCGCCGCTGCCGATTCATCTGCTCGAGCTGCGCGACGAGCGGCGCGGCTTCCGCCTCGGAGCGGGCGTCGAACAGATCAATCGCCGTATTCGCGGAGGCGAGTCTTCCGGCGGCGTTGATGCGCGGCCCGATCTTGAAGCCGACGTCGCTCGCGCGGAGAGGCTTGCCGAGAAGCCCCAACTCCCGAAGAAGCGCCCGGAGCCCGGGATTACGCGGGTCCGCAAGCCCGGCGAGTCCCATCCTCACGAGTGCCCGGTTCTCTCCCGTCAGCGGGGCTACATCCGCGATCGTTCCGATCGCAGCAATCTTCACCAGCGAAGAGATCGACATCGTGTGGCCCGCCCGCCGGAGCAGTTCACAGCAGAGCTTGAACGCGACGCCGACCCCCGCCAGGTCCTTGTAGGGATAGGTGCACCCGGGCTGTCTCGGATTCAAGACCGCAGCAGCTTCCGGAAGCATCTCCGGAGGGAGGTGATGGTCGGTGACGATCACGTCGATCCCCTGCTCGATCGCGCGCGCGACCGGCTCGACCGACGTGATGCCGCAGTCGACCGTGATCACCAGGCGCACCGATTTCTCCTTCAGAACGCGGTCGAGCACCTCGCTCTTGAGTCCGTAGCCGTCGAAGAGCCTGTGAGGGATGACGAAATCAACCTCTCCCCCGAGGGCGCGAAGCACGGCCCGGAGGAGGACGATCGAGGTCACGCCGTCCACGTCGTAGTCGCCGTAGATCAGGATCGACTCACGGTCGCGGACCGCGCGAAGGATCCGTTCGGCCGCCACGTCCATTCCGGCGATCCCGGCCGGGTCGTGGAGTTGGTCGATCCGGGGCTCGCAGAAGAACTCGAGCTCGGACGCGGACGTGACTCCACGCCGCAGGAAAAGAGGGCGAAGCAGCCCCGCGACGGGCAGCGGAGCGGCTCCCGGGTCGCTCGAATCGAGGAGCCAGCGGTCGTGAATCGGCATTGGGGAAGAGTTTAGCCCAGGGATTCCCCAGGCAGGAACGGAGGACCGGAAGGAGAAGAAGGAGCGAAGGATGAGCGGGAGAGGTGACTCTACTCCCTGTGGATCAAGCCTTCTCGAAGACTCCCATGCGCCGGAACTTCTTGTAGCGCTCCTCGGGCAGCTGCGCCGGCTTGATCTTCGACAGCTCCTTCAGGGCACGCTGAAGATAGGGGCGCAGCAGGGTCGCCGCCTGGGCGATGTCGGCGTGCGCCCCCCCCTTCGGCTCCGGGACGATCTCGTCGATGATTCCCAGCTCCTTGAGGTCGCGGGCCGTGATCTTCATCGCCGCAGCCGCGTCCTGAGCGGCGGAGGGGTTCTTCCACAGAATGGCGGCGCATCCCTCGGGAGAGATCACCGAGTAGACGGCATGCTCGAGCATCAGGATCCGGTCTCCGACTCCGAGGGCGAGCGCGCCGCCGCTTCCCCCCTCGCCGGTTACGGTCACGATCACCGGAACCGTAAGGCCGGCCATCTCGCGCAGGTTCACCGCGATCGCCTCCGCCTGTCCCCTCTCCTCGGCTCCGAGACCCGGATACGCTCCCGGCGTGTCGATGAAGCAGAAGATCGGGCGGCGGAACTTCTCCCCCATCTGCATCAGGCGCAACGCCTTCCGGTATCCCTCCGGGCGAGGCATTCCGAAGTTCCTGATGACCTTCTCGCGCGTGTCGCGCCCCTTCTGGTGTCCGATGACGACGCAGGGTTTTCCGTCGAATCGCGCCAGGCCGGAGACGATGGCGTGGTCGTCCCCGAATTTCCGGTCGCCATGGATCTCAACGAAATCCTCGAAGAGATGGGCGACGAAATCGAGCGTGTAGGGACGTCCCGGATTCCTTGCGACGAGCGTCTTCTGCCAGGGGGAGAGGTTCGAATAGACGTCCTCGGCGATTCTGTTAAGCTGACCCTGCAGCTCATCGATCCGGGCAATCGCGGCAGGCTCAGCGGAGGAACTGAGCTCCTCGATCTGGCGGCGCAGCTCCTGAATGGGCTGCTCGAACTGGTTCGGATCGCTCGTCACGCCGGGGAAACTAGCAGAACGGTCGGCGAGCGGTCAAATGCTGCAACGGCATGATTTGCACGAATTCTGAAGCCTGATGGAAACCACCGAGCCCAGGCGCGCGATGCGTCACATACCCACTCCCCAGGAGTTGATCCGTCGAGTGGACGTCCTCCTTCGGAAGCGCGCGACGGTGGCCCTCGACGTTCTGGATACGGCCGAGATGACGCCCGAGCTCCGCCAGGCGGCCGAGGACCGCGTTACAGCTGCCACGGTCTGGCTGGATCGCGCGGGAGATCTGGCGAAGGCGCGGCCAACGCACACCCCGTCCGCCCCGTCGGCGCGCATCTTCGCTGCTCTGGACAATCTCGTCGAAACGCTGCGGTCGATCGACACCGCAACCTGGGGCGTTTGCGCTCCCTCGAACCGATTCGACGTGTCGCGCTGGGAGCCTCTGTGGCAGGCGGTTCTCGCGGCCGGCTATTCGCTCGACCAGGCTCTCGACATCCTCGTCGAGGCCGATTCCGGGGTCTGGTGGGAGGTTCTCGATACCTCGAACCGCGAGCATCTGCCGATCCACCTCCCGATCGACTGATCGCCCCGGGTCATTCCGACCGCGCAGCCCGAACTCGCTCGACGGAAGCGGACATAAGCGGAGCGCACCGGCGCCCCCCGCCGGGAGCGCCACGCCAACGGTGCACTCCGCGAAAACCGCGAGCGCGACCGAAGAATCTCAAAATGGCAGGATCTCGCCACCTGACGGCAATCAATTGCGTTGCCCCCGGGCCCTCTCCGGCTGCCGCGCGGATCACAGGATGTTGATCGGGTCGATGTCGATGATGACCTCGGCGCCACGATGGCGAGCCCCGAGAATCGCCGATTCGACCGCCCGCCGAAGCGCAGATCGGTTCTGCGCGCGAAGGAGGATCTGGTATCGGTGGACGCCTTTGATCCGCGCCAGAGGGGCGGGTGCCGGTCCCTGGATCCGCACTCCGGCGATTCCGCGGGTCGCCGCCTCGAGAAGCTCACCACCCTTCGCAGCTGCGCGCTCGACCGCGCTCAGGTCCTCTCCGCGGAAGACGATCGCGATCATCGATGTCGACGGCGGGTAGTGGAACTTCCCGCGAAACTCCATCTCGTCGTGAAAGAAGTTTTCGTAATCGTGCCGGATCGCATGCTGGATTGCGTAGTGATCGGGATAGCCGGTCTGGATGACAACCTTGCCCGGCAACTCGCCACGGCCCGAGCGGCCTGCAACCTGCGTGAGGAGATAGAACGTCTTCTCTGCGGAGCGGAAGTCGGGATACCCGAGAATCGAGTCCGCGTTGATGACGGCGGTGAGCGTGACCCGCGGGAAATGATGGCCCTTGCTGATCATCTGCGTTCCGATCAGGGCGCGGGTATCGCCCGCGCGAAAGCGGCCGAGAATTCGAACGAGCTCTCCCCTTTTCCGGATCGCGTCGCGATCGAGCACCTCCACGGGAACGTCGGGAAAATAGCGAAGGAATCTCTCTTCGACCTTTTCCGTCCCGTACCCGATGGGTTGCAGAACCTCGCCGCTGCAGAGTGGGCAGTTTGCCGGGATCGGGCGCCTGAGTCCGCAGTAGTGACAGATCAGCTGGCCGAGCCGACGATGCACGGTCAGCGTGACGCTGCAGTCGCGGCATCGGAAGTCGTTCTCGCACTCCCGGCAGAGGAGGAAGGGTGCGTAGCCGCGCCGGTTGATGAGAATGATCGCCTGCTCCCCGGCCTCGAACACGCGGCCGAGCTCCTCGCGAAGCCGCTCGCTGAAGATCACGAGACCGCGATCCTCCTTCTCTCCCCTCTCCTTTCTGATGTCGACGACTTCGACCTGCGGGAGGGCGCGCTCCTCGACGCGGCGCTCCATTCGGATCATCCCGTATCGTCCGCGCTCGACGTTGTAGCGCGACTCGAGTGAAGGAGTCGCCGAGCCGAGAATGATCGGGATGCCGATGAGGCTGGAGCGGAGCACCGCGAGGTCGCGGCCGTTGTAGCGGGGCGACTCCTCCTGCTTGTAGGCCGAATCGCCTTCCTCATCGACGACGAGAAGACCCAGCCGCTCGAAGGGCGTGAAGATTGCCGAGCGCGGGCCGATCGCGACGTCGACCTCCCCTCTTCGCGCCCGCCACCACTGGTCGTACTTTTCGCTCGCGCTCAACCCGCTGTGGAGGATCGCGATCCGCTCGCCGAAACGTTCCATCAGGCGCGACGCGAAGACCGGCGTGAGGGCGATCTCGGGAACGAGGAGGATTGCCTGGCGGCCGCGGCGAACGACTTCCCGCATCAGCTCGATGTAGACCTCGGTTTTCCCGCTTCCGGTGATTCCCTGCAGGAGAAATGGGGCGAAGCCGTCGAGTGAACCTCGCACACGCTCGATCGCCTCGCGCTGCTGGTCGGAGTAGTGGAGCTCGCCGACCTGCTGCATCGCCACGCCGGAAAGGAAAGGATCCATCGTGTGGCGGCGGGCCCGCCTCTCGATCTCGAGAGCTCCCCTCTTCGCGAGCGATTCGATCGACGAGGGGCTCGCGCCCTCCGCGACGAGGGCCTTGAGCGCCACTTCGCCTCCGCTCGCTTCGAGCATCTCGAGAACCTGCCGCTGCCGCGCGGTCGGAGCATCCGGTACCTGGCGGAGAACCACGAAGCGGTCGTAGCGGACCCCACGCGCGTCGGTGACGTCGTCGGTGACTCGGATGACGCCCGCCTCACGTAAACGCGCGAGCGACGCGCGCGCGCCGCGAAGCGAAGCACCGGCCCGCGCGGGATCGTGCTCCCCGCCGTCGATCCGGTCGAACAGCTCTCGGTCGCTCGGGAAGATCAGGCCGGCTTCGAGGGCGGCTTCGAACGGCGCGCGACCTCCCGGCGCTTCCGCGCGCCTCCGGCCCCGCGACGACATGTTCGGCGGCAAGGCAGCCCGCAACATCTCGCCGAACGGCGCCAGGTAGTAGGTCGAGGCCTGACGACAGAGCTCGATGATCTCGGGCAGAAGCGCGGGCTCGTCTTCGTCGAGGACTGTGCGGATCGGCCGGATCCGTTTCGGGTCGATCGCAGCCTGGTCGATAAGCGCGGTCACGAAGCCGGTCGTCATCCGGGCGCCGTAGGGAACCTCCACGCGGCTTCCCAGCCTGACGTCGTCACGAAGCTCCTCGGGGACGGAATAGGTGAATACCCCGTGCACGCCGAGGGGAACCGCGACTTCGACGAAGGGTGAGATCCCGCGAGCCATTCGGGCGGGAGTGTATCCGAACCCTTCCGATGCGGTCAGACGGCGATACCCAGCTCGGACATGACTTTTTTCATGTCGAGCCATACGTCCTTCTTGGCGGCGGGGTTCCGGAGGAGATACGCCGGATGGTAGGTCGGCATCACGCGGATCCCGTTCCGGAACGGTTGCCACTCTCCACGGATTGAAGAGATGGCCACCGCGCGATCGAGCAGGCCCTGGGCGGCGAACCTGCCGAGCGTCACGATCACCTTCGGATTCACCAGATCGATCTGCCGGTCGAGCCAGGGCCTGCAGGCCTCCATCTCGTCGGGCTCGGGGTTCCTGTTTCCTGGAGGACGGGACTTGAGGACGTTGGCGATGTAGACCTCTTCGCGGCTCAGCTTCATCGCACCGATGATGTCGGTCAGGAGCTTGCCGGCGCGGCCGACGAAGGGATATCCCTCGAGGTCCTCGTCGCGCCCCGGCGCTTCGCCTACGAACATCAAGTCGGCAGACGGGTTCCCGCTTCCGAAGACGACCTGGGTCCGCGTCTCCCACAGACGGCAGCGGACGCAGCGCTTCGCCGCCGCCTCGAGGACCTCCATGGAATCGATCGCGGCGACATCGGCCGGCTCGGGAAGGCCGCTGAGGAGCCGCTCGGAGAGGCCCGCGTCGCGCCCGACCGCCTCGGGCGCATCGTGCAGCACGTCGGCGGCTCTGGCGGCCCGGGCACGGGCGAGGTCGAGATGAGTGAAGCCGAGATCGCGGAGAAGCTCGAGCTCGGAGCGAAAGTCGGAGGGCATGGGCGGCGGAGTTTATCAGGGGGGGGAGAAAGTCAGAAGGCAGAAGGCAGAAGTAAAGTCAGAAGGCAGAAGGCAGAAGGCAGAAGTAAGGGCAACTGCAAAGGCAACGCACCGCGGGGGCTCCCTGCTTTTGCTTCTGCCTTTACTTCTGGCTTCTGGCTTCTGCCTTCTGACTTTTTTCCGCAGCCAACAGGGATACGACACGATCCAGGATGCGTCCGGCGATCCGCGTTTTCGTGTCGCGGGCCACGAGCTCCCGTCCGCCGTCGCGGTCGAGGATCGTCACGGCGTTGTGATCCGAGTCGAAACCGATCGAGGCGTCGGCCACGTCATTGAGGACGATCAGGTGGGCGCCCTTCTTCTCGAGCTTGCGTTTCGCGTTCTGCTCGTGCCCGTCGGTTTCGGCTGCAAAGGCGACGACGATGGCCTTCGGCGCCCGCGCGGCAAGGTCCGCCAGGATATCGGGCGTCTTCGTGAGGACGAGAGTCAGCTCGTTCTCTCCGTCGCGCTTGCTGATCTTGAGGGGCGACGGAGTTGCCACTGTGAAGTCGGCGACCGCCGCCGCTCCGATGATGACGTCCGCATTCTCGGCGGCCTGGCGCGCTGCTTCAGCCATTTCGCGTGCGGAGCCGACACCGCGCACCTCGATGCCGGCCGGGGGTCCGAGGGATGTCGGCCCCGACACCAGCACGACGGAAGCACCCCGGGCTCGGGCCGCCTCGGCGAGGGCGTACCCCATTTTTCCGGACGAGCGGTTCGAGAGATAACGGACCGGGTCGATCGGCTCCTGAGTCGGGCCCGCGGTGATGACGACCCTGCGTCCCTCGAGATCGCGGGGGGCGGTGAGCCGGGATACCTGCTCGACGATTACGGGGATGTCGGGCATCCGTCCGACGCCTTCGTCTCCACAGGCGAGAAGTCCCGAGTCGGGATCGAGGACGATTGCTCCGCGAGCGCGGAGAGTGTCGAGGTTCGTCTGCACGGTGACGTGCCGGTACATGAAGGTGTTCATCGCGGGTACGACCATGAGGCGCGTTCGGTGGGCGACCGCGTACGTGGTGAGCGCGTCGTCGGCGATGCCGGCGGCGATCTTGGCGATGATGTTGGCGGTGGCGGGAGCAATCAGCAGAAGATCGGCCCAGCGGGCGATCTCGATGTGGTCGACGCCGCCGCGGGCCGGGTCACCCCATTGGTCGTGGATGACTCCATGATTCGAAACGACGGCAAGCGCGAGAGGAGAGACGAACCGCGTGGCGTTCTCGGTCATCAGAACGCGAACGTCGGCGCCGGCATCCTGGAGACGCCGGACCAGGTCCGGCGTCTTGTAGGCGGCGATCCCCCCGGAGATGCCGAGGACGATCTTCACTCTTCGATCGGCTCGGCCGGCTCCTCCTGCTCGGGCGGCGGCGGCGGGGTCAGCGACCAGTTGATCGACTGACGGTTGACTTCTTCCATCGCGATCCGGGTCGGCTTCGAGTGTTTCGACTTCGATTTCGCGGGGGATCCCTCGATCAGGTGCTCGGCCCTCTTCGCGATCAGCAATACGTAACGGAATTTACTTTCGACTCCTGGGGGCAAACGATCCACTGCGCTCCTCCTTGAACCGACGTGCCATCCCGTGAAGGGCTGTCATCGCCGACCGCGATCTCAATTTTCTGGCGAGTATTGCCGCCTTCAAGCTCTCCGACGCAACCTCGAAGTCGTCGTTGATCAGGACATAGTCGTAAAACGGCAGCCCCTGTTCGATCTCGTCGAGCGCCTTCTCCAGGCGCGCGACGATGTCCTCGTCCGAGTTCTGCCCCCGCAGCTTCAGCCGGTTTTCCAACTCCTGAAAGGAGGGGGGAAACAGAAAGACGCTGAGCGAATGCGGCCTAAGGTCGTGGTTTCCGGCGATCTGCCGGGCCCCTTGAACGTCGATGTCCAGGATCACATCCTCTCCCCGGCTGAGCCGGGTGAGGACCTCTTCCCGCGAAGTCCCGTACATCTGGCCGTGAACATGGGCATATTCGATAAATTCCCCATTCACAACCATTTGCTCGAAAGCAGGACGGTTCACGAAGTGGTAGTCGCGACCGTCCGTCTCCCCCGATCGGATCGTCCTCGTGGTGTGTGAAACCGAAAAATAGAGCGGGATTCCGATCCGACTCAACTCCGTTTGGGCGCGGTTGATGAGTGTGGTCTTCCCTGCGCCAGAGGGGCCGGAGACGATGAACAGGGTCCCGTCGGGGTGAAAATTCGGGCTTTCATTCGACATTCTGGACCTGTTCGCGAATCCTCTCCACGGCGGTCTTCAATTCTACAACGACGCTTCGGATTCCTGATGAGCGCGACTTCTGGCCCGAGGTGTTGATCTCTCGAAGCAGTTCCTGGCTGAGGAAGTCGAGCTTCTTGCCGGCCGGCTCCCCCGAGTCGATCAGCGAGGCCATCTGGGAGAGGTGGCTTTCGGCCCTGGCCAGCTCCTCGGCGATGTCGCTCTTTTCGACCTGGATCAGGGTCTCCTGAGCCAGGCGGTCGGGATCGACCGCGACCCCGGAGAGCCGCGTCAGCTCGTCGATTCGTCCCCGATAGCTCTCGAGCGCCTCGGCCTGAACCTCCGACCTCATCCCGGAGATCCGCGCGAATCCCTCGCGCGTCTCGGCGAGGTGGAGCTGGATGTCGGCGCGGAGCGCCTCCCCTTCCAGTTGCCTCATCTCACGGAGCATTTCGAACGCCTCGAGGACCGTGGCCCTCACCTGCTCCTTCTCTCCCTCTTCGAGCTCACTCTCCCGTGGGTGGACCTGAACCAGGTCGGGGATCCGGAGAAGATCGGACGCCGTCAGGTTGGCGTCGAGATCGTATTCGGCCAGGAGGCTGCGCAATCCGGGAAGGACCCGATCGGCAATATTGCGCGAGAGGCGAACCTCATACTCCGGATCCTGAAGACGCTCAGCCCGGATGGTCACGTCGAGCTTGCCGCGATTGAACGTCTTTGATGCGAGATTCCGGATCGTCGGCTCGACTTCCCAGAGGGACTCGGGAAGCCGGACCGATACCTCGAGATATCGGTGGTTGACGCTCCGGCAGAGGACGGAAATGAGAAGGCGCTCCCCCACTTTGCCGGAGGAGCGCCCGAAACCAGTCATGCTGCGGATCATGGGCGGTTTTTATATCACGGCCCGGTCTGCTATCCCGGGCCCTGTTCCTACCCTCGACCGTAGCGCTGCCGGAACGTGTTGAAGTCGGCCGAGTTGCTCACCAGCCCGCTCCGCGCCGGCAGCTTGGCGATCTCGGATCGGACGAGCTCAATGCGGTTCTCGGTCAGCGGGTGAGTCGAGAAGAACTTGTCGACCCGGCCCGGTTCCCGCTGGCGCCGCGAAAGAAGCTCCTCGAACATGGTCAGCATGCCGTTCGGGTTGTATCCGGCGTCGTACATGTAGCGAGTGCCGAGGACGTCGGCTTCCCTTTCGGCGTCGCGGCCGAAGCTGGCCATCGTTCCCCCGCCGACCACCTGAGCGAGGACCTGCTGGTACATCGCGGGATTCTGCCCGAGAGCGATCGAGGCGAGGATGCTCAGGCCGTAGTTCTTCGTCATCTGTTCCGTCCCATGACGCTCGACTCCGTGGGCGATCTCGTGCGCCATGACACCGGCGAGCTCGGCCACGTTGTCACTCGCTCCGATCAAACCGGTCGTGACGTACACATGACCGCCTGGAATGTTGAAGGCGTTGACGTCGGGATCGTCGACGATGTGGAAATTCCACGGGAGATTCGCCATCGGCGTTCTCGAGACCAGCTGCTGGCCGAGGCGATTGATGTAGGCGTTGGCTGCAGAGTCGTTGACGATCGGCATCTGTCGCGAGATGTCCGCCGCGAGCTGGTTGCCGAGCTGCCACTCCTCTTCGAGAGAGACGAGGTTGAATCCACCGCCTGAAGAGCACCCGGCGAGAATCAGAACGAGTGCGAGGGAGGCGGAACCGAAAAGTCTTTTCATGTTGCCCTCCGGAAAGCTCAAATTCGCTTTGGTAAGAGCAACAGCGTTGCCACATCCTCGTGAGAGGCGCAGGGAGCGATCGGTCTGGGGGGTTGAGCTCGCTTATCCACGCGAGGAGGACAGACGCCCTCCGGTGGGGACGATCATCCGAGCTCGTACGGGATGAAATCCTCGTCTTCCTGGTGCTCGCGTTCCCAGCTCAGAAAGTCGAAATAGCCGCAGCGGCGCGTCTCCGGATAGGTGCGGCAAACGCTCGGGCGCGCCTCATAGACGCCGCAGCGGCGCGTCTTCTTGTCGATGAACTGGCAAATCGTCCCGAAGATCTTGTCCTTCTGGTGGCGGAGCGCCTTGTGCCCGTCGACCCGTTTGGTGAACTTCTTCTCCGCGACTTCAGGTTCGATGTCGAAGTGCTTCGCGAGCCGTGCGATATCCCGCTTGGTGACGTCGATGCGGGTATAGCTGCAGCAGTACGCGGGACATTGGAGGCAGTCGTAAAGATTCTTGAGGACCTTGATCTTGGCGGTCTTCGGGTCTGTCTGGGACAAGCGGCCGTTCTCCTGGTTTGGGTGCGGGCTCCGAGCTGGTGCCTGTCCCGCGAATTCACTGCGTCTGATCCACAGTGTAACCCGGTCCGGCGTGAATCGCGATGGGATCTCAACGCGCGTTCGGATTGCGCGTGACCTCTCCCGTCATCGGAACGAACCGGACGGGAAGAGTCCGCCTCTCGGTCACGCCTTCCGCGGTTTTCGTCACGATGACCAACTCCTGATACCAGTCGCCGACCGGGAT
>JBHEPS010000011.1:0-397 GCA_046260175.1 Thermoanaerobaculia bacterium | reverse complement strand
CGAGGACGGCCGCCTGATAACCGGAACCACTTCCGACCTCGAGCACCCTGTCGGAAGAGACGAGGTCGAGGGCCTGCGTCATGTAGGCAACAATGTACGGCTGCGAGATCGTCTGATCGTATCCGATGGGAATCGGGTGATCCTCATAGGCCTGTGGTGCGACCTCCACGGGAACGAAGCGGTGGCGAGGCACTTTTCGCATCGCCTCGAGCACGTCCGGATCGTTGATCCCGCGGGCGATGAGCTGGTCCGAAACCATCTGTTGCCGGGCTCGGACGAACGGATCGTCGGATGCGGCACGATCCCCCCCGCGAGCCCCAGGTACCCCTTCCATCGCGCAGCCGGCGAGGACTGCGGCGATCAACAGTGAGCCGATGAGCGGAACGGTGTTTCGCAT
>JBHEPS010000109.1:0-8201 GCA_046260175.1 Thermoanaerobaculia bacterium | reverse complement strand
CGGTTCCACCGATCTGAGGGAAGCCCGCAACGCCCTGAAGCACGTTGCCGTCCTGCATCTGCGCGGTCCGGAACGTATAGACGTTCTGCTGAACCTGCTGGCCGGCCTGCAGCCCCTGCTGGCTGAAGAAGGCGCGCGCGGCTGCGTCCGGTGTCTGCGCCTGCGCATGGGTCATGATGACCACGGCATCCTGGTTCGGGCTGACACCGATGACGGCCTGACGGGTGTTCTGGATTTTCCATCCCTGCGGGAACTGCATTTTGAATCGCATCTCCGGGTGATAGAAGGTCGACCCGATCGTGTAGCCCTCGCGCGGATTCGTTCCGAACATCATGCCGTCGAGGCGTGCGAGGTATGCGTCACGGTTGATCACGCCCGAAGGGTTGCCGGCCGCGGCAATCTCCTGGCGGATCGTGGCGGCGCGATTCCCCGGATCGGGATGCGTGGAAGCCCATTCCGGAATGGCGCGTCCACCCTCGATTCTCGAAATCTGGTCGAGAACGTCGAACACGGGAGGCATCTGGTTGGGGTCGTACCCCTCCTGGACCATGTAGCGAAGGCCGAGACTGTCGGCCTGCCGCTCGTGATCGCGGCCAAACTTCATGAACAACAGCTGAAGTCCCGCACCGGCGAGGTCGCCGTACTGCGCCGCCTCCGGGCTGAGGATCATCGCGATGCCGAGCCCCAGGCCGGCGAGCTGCTGCTTGCTGATCTGTTCGACGGAATGGCGCGCGGTGACGTGGCCGATCTCGTGGCCGAGGACCGAGGCCATTTCGGCTTCGTTGTTGAAGTGGGCGAGAATCCCGCGGGTGAGAAAGATGGGCCCTCCCGGAAGGGCGAAGGCGTTGATCATCGGGTCGTCGACGACCGCGAAAGACCAGGGGAGCTCGGGACGCTCGGAATCGGCCGCGAGCCTCTGGCCGACCTGATTGACGTAATTCTGGAGTGCCTGGTCCTGAACCAGGCCCATTTCCTTCGCCACCTGCTGGGCGGCCTGTTGCCCCATCTGGATTTCCTGAGCCTCGGTGATCATCGCGAGCTGGCGTTTTCCCGTTACAGGATTCGTCGCGCAGGCGAGCGTGAGCAGAATGACCGGCATGAGTGCGGCCAGCGATAAGCGCTTCATAAAGTCCTCCTCGATTCAGGAGTTGGCATTTCAAACGCAATGCCGGAGGAGGTGAAAAGGAGGCTCTCCCCCCCCTTTTCTCATAGAATCAGGAAAGAAATCCTCGCCGAGGTGTCCAAATGGCCCGAAGTAAGCTCCCCTGGATCATCGCCCTGCTCGTCCTGCTCGGCTTCGCGGCCGTGACGGCTCTCAACGTCGCGACGCAGAAGCGCCGCGATCACCTCGATTAGGACTCCAGCTTTCCCTCCCGGGGGAGCTCGGGATGGACCAGGAGGCGGTCGATGCGCCGGCCGTCCATCTCGACGATCTCGAACCTCCTGCCCGATGCGACGATCACGTCACCGAGAGCGGGGGCCCTGGCCAGACGCTCGGTCACGTAGCCCGCGACGGTCTGGAACACCCCCTGCTTCTGCCCCTCGAACAGGTCGATCCCGACGGCGATCCGCAGCTCGTCGAGGTCGAGCGCCGCGTCGACGGACCACGAGCCGTCCTCTCTCCGGAAGATCAGCGGCTCCTCGGAATCGCCGATCTCGGGGAGCTCGCCGACCAGCCCCTCGAGGATGTCGGTCGGCGTGACGATGCCGTCCATGCCGCCGTATTCGTCGATCACGATCGCGACGTGGTTGCGCGTCTCGCGAAACGTTTCGAGGAGGCGATAGACGGACGTGTTGCGCGGAACGAACAGCGGCTCCTGGATCGCGGCGATCAGGCTCGCCATGTCGGGAGCGGTGATCACCTCGCGGGCGGTGACGATTCCTTCGATCCGGTCGATCCGCTCGTGCGCGACCGGAAAGCGGCTGTGCGGCAGGGCCGCCGCCTTCTCCCGCAACGAGTCGAGAGGTTGGGTCAGGTCGAGCCAGTTCACTTCGATGCGCGGCGTCATTAGCGCGCGAACCGAACGGTCGCTCAGCCGGAACACTCTCTCGACGATGATCTGCTCCTCCCGCTCGATCGCTCCCACTTCGCTCCCCTGCCGCAGCATCAGGCGCAGCTCCTCTTCCGTGACGCTCGGCTCGTTCGACTTCCGGACACGCAGGAGAAAGAGCACGGCGCGCGTCGAGCCGCCGAGAACTGCCACGGCGGGTGCTCCGATGCGGGAGAGCCTTTCCATGAAGGGCGCGACCATCGAGGCGACGCGCTCCGGCGCGTTCAGCGCCAGCCGCTTCGGAACGAGCTCACCCATCACCAGCGTGAGGTAGGTGATCGCGACGACCACGATTCCGACGCCGAGAGCCTCGCTGTAGGGAGCCAGCAGAGGAAAGGTCTCGAGATGATCGTCGATCTGCTTCGCGATCGTCGCGCCACCGTAGGCGCCCGCAAAAATGCCGATGGTGGTAATCCCGATCTGGATCGTCGAGAGGAAGCGGTCGGGATTGGCCGAGAGCCGGACGGCCGCCCGGGCCCCCCGGCTCCCTCCTCTCGCGAGTCGCTCCAGGCGCGCACGACGCGACGAAACGACCGCGATCTCGCTCATCGCGAACACGCCATTCGCCAGGATCAGGACCATGATCAGCCCCACCTCGAAAAACATCAGCTGAAGCATCGAAAGCCTCCGCGAGGAATCCTACGGGAAAAGGAGGTGCGAGAGGACTCTACAATTGGTAGAGAGGGGGGAACCGTCATCCTGAGTACGGGAACCGCGCCAAGGGCTCGGGTGTCGATTCAATGACCCGAGGTTGGGCGGGATCGCGAGAAGAGAAACAAGGGGGCAGGAGTCAGGGGGCGGGGGACAGGGCCGTCATTTGATTTTCCCTGCCCCCTGTCCCCTGCCTCCCGCCCCCTTGTTGACTACGACGGGAAAGTCGGTTCATTAGAAGGGAGCGCCGCGTTGAACGGGTCAACGACTGATGCCGTGAGCGCGACCGAAGGATCTCCGAATGGCAGGATCGGGCCACCTGCGCGTTTCCCCCGCACTGGCCAACGGGATCCTCGCATTTTGAGATCCTTCGGTCGCGCGCGCCCTCGCCGCGAAGCCCTCATGCCCGCGGCGCTCCCTCAGGATGACGGGCTGTGGCATTTGCTCTTCCTTCTGCCTTCTGCCTTCTGCCTTCTGACTTTCCTCACCCCTCACCCCTCGCCCCTCGCCCCCTGCTAAACTCCACACAATGCGGATCGACTGGGATGAGAGGCGGATCGCCTGCTCGGTGGGCGATCTCGTCGCGGATCCAGCGCACCGGAAGATCGGCGCCAGCCGCGGAGAGTCGTTCCGCCGCATGTGGCTCGGCCAGGAGATCCACAGCCGGCGCGCGACCGAGCGCGCTGGCGAGGACCCGTTCTACCGCGCCGAGGTCCAAGTCGCCCACGAGGTGGCCCTCGAGGGGTGGACGGTGAGGGTCACGGGCCGGATCGACGGCCTTTCCGTCGACCCCGAGCGGAAGCTGATCATCGTCGAGGAGGTCAAGTCCCTCCACTTCGATCTCGAGCTCGATGCGCTGCTCCGCTCCGAGAGGCTCCAGCGCCATCTCTTTCAGCTGATGCTCTACTCCCTTTTCCTGCTCACCCAGAAGGGCGAAGAGTATGCGGGCTGGGAGTTCCGCCCGCAGCTGGTGATGATCGACCTGGTCACGGGCGACGCGAGGGTGATCGACGCGCCGTTCGACGCCGGGGATGTCGCGGAGGCTCTCACGGCAGCGGTCTCGGCGCTGGTCCTGCAGCTCGAGACGGATCGCGCTCTCCGCATCGCCAAGAGGTCGTTCGCCGAGGGTCTTGCATTTCCGTTCGACGCGCTCCGGCCGTTCCAGCAGGAGATGATCGACGCCGTCGCGCTCGCGGTGAGGCAGAAGGAATCTCTTTTGATCTCGGCGCCGACGGGTGTCGGAAAGACGATCGGAGCGATCTATCCCGCCTTGCGCGAGGCGCTTCGCCGCGGCAAAAAGCTTTTCTACCTCACGCCGAAGGTCCTGCAGCAGGAGATGGCGGTCGATGCGCTCCGGATGCTGAACGACGGCTCGTTCCGGACTCTCCGGCTTCGCGCGAAGCAGAAGATGTGCGCACACACGGAGGTCATCTGCCACGAGGACTTCTGCCCCTTCGCCGCGCGCTATCCGGACAAGATGGAGAAGAGCGGGCTGAAGGACCGGATCGTCACCGACCTCTCCTATTTCGATCCCGACGTCGTCTTCGAGATGGCGAAGAGCGAGGACGTCTGCCCGTTCGAAGTCTCGCTCGAGCTGCTCGAGGATGCGGACGTCATCGTCGGCGATTACAACTACGTCTTCGACCCTTACATCGGGCTCAAGACGTGGAGCGAGGATGGCGACTGGTCCGACACGGTGCTGATCATCGACGAGGCCCACAACCTGGTCGACCGCGCCCGGGGCTATTACTCGCCCGAGCTCGCGACCACGGACCTGGAGCGCCTCGCGGCCCATCTCAACTCCCGCCCCGGCTTCCCGATCGATGGGTGGGAGGATCTTATCGAGGAGCTTCGCGCCCATCTCGAGGACCTCGGCGGCGTCCTCGAGGGAGGGCTGCAGCAGGCTCTATGCGAGCCTTCGCGGCGGCTGTTTCACGGCCAGCGTGCGGACTGGGAGCGGATCCTCCTCCGCTACATGGGCTGGAAGATCCAGCACCGGCTCGCCGAAGAGGAAGACCCGTTCATCGATTTCTACTTCCGCCTGGTCAAGCTCGCGAACCTCGTTGGGGAGGATGGAGACGAGTTCGCACGGATCATCGAGCGGACTTCCGACGGGCTGAAGCTGAAGATCTTCTGCAAGAACCCGGGGCGGTTCCTCGCGCCGATCTTCGAGTCGGCGCACGCGGTCGTGGCCATCTCCGCGACCTTGCAGCCTTTCGACTTCTACCGTCAGATCCTCGGGTTTCCATCGGAGACCACGGCGGAGCTCGCGCTGCCGTCTCCCTTTCCGAAGGAGAACCGGAAGATTCTCGTCCTTCCGGAGTTCGACACGACCTACAAGTCACGGGGGCAGCACTACGGAGCGATCGCCGAGACGATCGCGGCGATGGCGACGGCGAGCAGCGGGAACTACCTGACGCTGTTCCCGAGCTACGCGTTCCTCCGCGAGGTCGCGGACCGGATGCCGACGATCCGAAAGGAGACGCTCGTTCAGCGCTCCGACATGACCGACTGGGAGCGGCGGCGGCTCCTCCAGACGCTGCGCGAGCCGTCGGAGGGAGGGGCGCTGGTGCTTGCGGTTTCGGGAGGGATGTACGCGGAGGGGATCGACTATCAGGGGGAGATGCTCTCGGGCGTTTTCGTGGTGGGGCCGGCGCTGCCGACCGTCTCGTTCGAGCAGGAGCTGCTCAAACAATACTTCGACGAGCAGTACGGGGCGGGGTTCGAGTACGCCTACCTGATCCCCGGCATGACGCGCGTGATCCAGAGCGCGGGGCGGGTGATCCGGAGCGAGACCGACATCGGCGTGATCGCGCTGCTCTGCAAGCGCTTCACGCAGCCGCAGTACACGCGATTCTTTCCCCTTGAATGGTTCGAATCGTCGCCGCGAGAGCTCGTGTCGAAAAAGCCGGTCGAAGCGATCCGCGACTTCTTCGAAGAGCGAAGAAGCGGGCAGCTGCGACTCCTGGGGTAGGACGAATAGGACGAATAGGACGAATAGGACGGATGGAATGACCACCGCCGCAAACCGTCTGACTCGTCCTATCAGTCCTATTCGTCCTATTCGTCCTATTTGTCCTCCTCCCCTCCCTCTTCGATTGACACAGTAGCCACCGGGAGCGACTTTGCTCGCATGCGCTTCGTCAGCATCAAGACTCTCAAGAACAAGCTGAGCGAGTACATCCGCCTCGCCTCGCAGGGCGAGACGGTCCTTGTCACCGACCGCGACCGTGTCGTCGCGGAGATCTCGCCGCCCCGTGCCGGGCGCTCTCCCATTCTCCGCGACGCGATACTCGCCGAAGCCGTGCGAAACGGATGGGTCACTCCCCCAGTGGTCTCGAATGGGGAGCCTCCCCGTCAGCCCTCGCTGCCGCTCGATCAGATCATGGACGCACTGGACGACCAGCGGGGCGATCGTCGGTCCTCACCAGAGGTCGGACACGGCTCCCGTTCCTGAGCCTCAATCTGCCTCCGGCCCTATTCGTCCTACTCCTCTGGAGGAATATGCCTCGGGTCAGGGACGACGTCTGCGGCGGGGCCGAGACGGCGGGCGCGGATGACCGAGGCGAGGATCGCCAGGGCGAGGATGCCGAGAATCACCGCGAGCGAGATCACGATCGGGATCTTGTAATACTCCGAGATCACCATCTTCACGCCGACGAAAGTGAGGATGATCGCCAGGGCGGCGCGGAGGTAATAGAAGCGGTCGATGATCCCCGCGAGCAGGAAGTAGAGCGCCCGGAGGCCGAGGATCGCGAAGACGTTCGAGGTGTAGACGATGAAGGGGTCGGTCGTGACCGCGAAGATCGCCGGGATCGAATCGACGGCGAATATCAGGTCGCTCGTCTCGATCACGATGAGCACCAGCACGAGCGGGGTGAGGACGATCTTCCCCATCTCGTCGCGGATGTAGAACTTCTCTCCTTCGTAGTGCGAGGTCATCCGGAAGCGGCGCCGGACGAGCTTGACCATCGGGTTGTCGTCGATGTGGACGTGGTCCGCTTCCTTCTGCACGGCGATCTTGATCCCGGTGTAGATGAGGAAGAACCCGAAGACGTAGATGATCCAGTGGAACCGGGTGATGAGCGCCGCGCCGACGCCGATCATGACCGCCCTCATCACGAACGCCCCAAGAATGCCCCAGTAGAGGACCCGGTGCTGATACGCCGCCGGGACTTTGAAGGCGGTGAAGATCAGGACGAAAACGAAGATGTTGTCGACGCTGAGGGACTTCTCGATGATGTAGCCCGTGAGGTACTCGAGCGCGGGCTCCCTCCCCTGCCAGTAGAGGATGACGAGGTTGAAGACCAGCGAGAGCGTGACCCAGACGATCGACCAGATCGTCGCTTCCTTGATGGAGACCGCGTGAGACTTGCGGTGGAACACCCCGAGATCGAGCGCGAGCATCCCCACGACGAAGACCGTGAAGACGACCCAGGGGAGGAGGATTGCTGTGGTCATGGGTGAAGAAAGAGTGTGGCAAAGGCAGAAGTCAGAAGGCAGAAGGCAGAAGTGAAGTCAAAGGCCGCGCCGGCGGAGGAGCTTGGCGCCTGGGGACTAGAGAGGGGCGAGGGGCGAGAGTGAGTTGTCGCCATGGAAGCGGCCTTCCAAACCGATTCGATAATCTTCTCATGCCCGGGCTCTTTGTTGATCTTGCCTTTCCTTCTGCCTTCTGCCTTCTGCCTTCTGCCTTTTCCTCACCCCTAGCCCCTAGTCCCTAGCCCCTGCTTCAAGTCAGCGAGAACCCGCGGCTGAAGTAGTCCGCGAACGTGAGGACGAAGAGAACTCCCAGCCAGAGGACGCTGCCGATGACGATGACCCAGGTGAGGTGCGTCGACCAGCGGACGTGCATGAAATAGAGGATGACGAGGCTGGCCTTGATGCCGGCGATGAGGATCGCGACCGGCGTGCTGAGCCACCCGAGATCGACGTAGGCGACGGCGACCGTGATCGCGGTCAGGACGATGAGAGCCCCGAAGATCGTGTAGTAGATCGAAGGCGGCGTCACATGGTGCATCCGCGACGACTCGGTGCCGGGCTCGATGCTGTGCTCGTGATGAGGGTGCTCCATGGGGTGTCTCCTAGTGCCGTCCGATGAGATAGAGCAGGGGAAAGAGAAAGATCCAGACGATGTCGACGAAGTGCCAGTAAAGGCCGCCGATCTCGATCGGGGAGTAGTACTCCGAGGTGAACTCCCCTCTCCGCGCCCTCATCAGCAGCCATCCGTAGATGCCGAGGCCGATGATCATGTGGAAGGCGTGGAGCCCGGTCATGAAGAAGTAGAGGACGTAGAACATCTGCGCCTGCGCCTCGAGATGAGGCGCTTCCGGAAGCTGGAAGCTCGCGCCTGGGAAGAGGTTGTCGTGGATGTGGTGCGAGTACTCCACGGCCTTGATGCCCAGAAACGCGAGGCCCAGAATGATCGTGAGGATGAGCATCACGACCGTCGCCTTGCGGCGGTTGGTTTGCGAGAAGTAGACGCTCATCGCGACGGTGAGC
>JBHEPS010000108.1:0-8239 GCA_046260175.1 Thermoanaerobaculia bacterium | reverse complement strand
AGATGGTTCAGATCGCGATGGGGCTCCAGGGATTCTTCGTCATCCATCCGCGCGAGGAGAAGGTCCGGCGCGTCGATCGCGACTACGCGATCCTTCTCCACGAGTGGATGATCGAGCCGGGGGCGAGCACTCCCGACCCGACCGTGATGCTCGACTTCAATGTCTTCACCATGAACGGCCGGGTGTTTCCCGGAACCACGCCGATGCTCGCCGAGCGAAACGACCGCGTGCGGATCCGCCTGGCGAACCTCTCGATGAACTCCCATCCGATCCACATCCACGGCCACAAGTTCTACATCACGGGAACGGACGCGGGCCCGATTGCGGAAAGCGCCTGGTGGCCGGAGAACGCGGTCAACGTCCCCGTAGGCACAACGCGCGACATCGAGTTCATCGCCGACAATCCAGGTGACTGGGCCTTCCACTGCCACAAGACCCATCACCTCATGAACCAGATGGGGCACGATCTTCCAAACCTTCTCGGGGTCGACACCGGCGACCTCCCGGCACGCGTGGAGGCGCTCGTTCCGGGTGCGATGGTGATGGGGCAGACGGGGATGGGCGCCATGGCCGAGCATCAGATGCCGGTCCCGCGCAACAGCCTGCCGATGCGCGGAGGCGTGGGGCCGTTCGGACCGATCGACATGGGCGGGATGTTCACGATCGTGAAGGTGCGCGAGAGGATCGACGGCGACCGCGATCCGGGGTGGTATCAGCAGCCCCCCGGGACGGGGGCCTATCCGGTTCCCGAGATGAGCGTCCAGCCCGCGGAGCGTCCCCCCGCCGCCCCCGCCCATGAGCATGGGACCTCGGCGAGTTTCACGTGCACGGCGCATCCCGAGATCCGCAGCTCGATTCGCGGAACGTGTCCCAAGTGCGGCAGGGGAGTCGTGGCCGCATCATGAGACGGGGAGTGCTCGTCGTCGTGGCCATCGTCGCCCTGATCGCGGCGCTCGCTCTCTGGATGGTGGCGAGCATGACGCGGACCGGATTCAGCACCCATACCGACGCCAGCGGGATGGAGAAGCGGATGGCGCGGATGATGAGGGGAATGGCCGTTCCGGCCAACCTGAAGAACGCCCGCAATCCGATGCCGATGAGTCCGATGGTGCTGCCGAACGCTCGGGGGCACTTCGCGGACCATTGTGCGGTCTGCCATGGAAATGACGGGAAGGGGGAGACCCCGATCGGGGAGAACCTCTACCCGAAAGCGCCCGACATGACGCTCGAGGCGACGCAGTCGCTCTCGGATGGGGAGCTGTTCGCGATCATCGAGAACGGCGTGCGACTCACCGGGATGCCAGGATGGGGCGACGGAACGGCCGCGTCCGGCAAGGGAAGCTGGGAGCTCGTCCATTTCATCCGTCACCTGCCGAAGATCACGAGGGAAGAAATCGAGGAGATGGAACGTCTCAATCCCAAACCGCCAGCGGAATGGGCCCGGATTCAGGCCGAGGAGGCATTCCTCGCCGGAGAGGATCCGCCACCCCCGCCCGCCGGCGGTCACCAACATTGACCCCGGGAGAAACCTTTCATGAAGAGAATCGCTACGCTTCTCGTCCTTTTCACGCTCGCTGCAGCGGCAGTTCTGGCGCATGGAACCGACAGTCACACCATTCTGGGGACGGTGACGTCGCTGGACGGAGATACGCTCGCCGTCACCACCACCGAAGGAACCGTCGTGACCGCGGAGCTTACCTCTGATACCCGCTACACGCGGGGGACGGAAAAAGTCTCGCGGGATGCGCTCACGCCTGGAACGCGCGTCTCGGTCAAGCTCACGCACGACAACAAGAGTGTCGTCCTGATCCGGATGGCTCCCGGACGATCGAATTGATCGATCCGATCGTCCGGGGTCGAATCGATTCCGTCACCGCCTCCTGGCGGCGCGCGCGGAGCAGTGAAACGAACCCTCCGAGCTCGAGGAGGAAGCGGGCACGCTGCGCCGTCGGCAGCGGGCGGAACAATCACGCGGCGGCCCCGGTTTAACGCTCCCGTATGTCGCCTTGCCTGCGGCTTCCGCTCCGCCGCGCTCTCGTCCTGATGCTCCTCGCGTTGATCTCCTTCCAGGTGATCGGTGCCGCAGCTCCCGTGTCCGTGTGTGGCGATCCGTGCCCGGATGAGAGCGATGGGTCGAGCTGCCCGCCGACCTGCACGCTCTGCACGCGTTGCGCGCACGCGCAGCAGGCGATTGTGAGAGACTCGTGCGCCGGAGTGCCCTTCCGCGGCTCGCACCCATCGGGTTCAGGGGAATCGCCGGCACTTCTTTTCGATCACGCAGGCGAAGTGTTCCACGTCCCGCTGTTCGGCTGACCGGGTCCTTTACCTCAAGCCGCGCGCGCACCAAGGCCGCGCATCCAGTCACCCGAGGTCCGTCATGAACACATTTGCACGTGTCGCAGGCCTGATACTCCTGTCGGCACTTCCCGCGGCCGCTCAGCCGTCCGGCTCGATCACATTCGAAGAAGCGCTCGCGCTGGCTCGCCAGTCGGCGCCCGCTCTGGTCGGGGCACGCATGCGCCTGGCCGAGGCCCGCGCGCGGGTGACCGAAGCCTCCCTTCCACTTTCATCCAATCCTGAAATCGAGCTCGAAACGGGACGCCGCGACGGGGATGCCCCCGCGGATTACGGAGTGGGCGTGGAACAGGATCTCGATCTTCCCTCGCGCCGCCGCGCACGGATCGACGCTTCGCGCGCCGGGATGGCACGGGAGGAGTCGCGCATCGAGGAGATCGAGCGTTCGCTCCTGCGCGAGGTCGCCACGGCATTCGTCGGCGGACTGGCGGCCCGCGAGCGCGCTGCTGTTGCAAGCAGCGGGATGTCACTGGCAGAAGAGGCCCTGCGGATCGCAAAGCGTCGACACGCGGCCGGCGACGTTGCGCGGCTCGATGTAAACCTCGCCCGGACGGCCCTCGCGCGGGCCTCGGCCGAGAAGCGAGCGGCCGAGGCGGAGCTGGGGGCACGCACGACCGAGCTCCAGGTGCTTCTCGGAGCGGCCGATCCGATCGCGATCTCCGGGTCGCTTCGAGAGCTTCCGCCGATGAAAACAGCCGGGCTTGCCGAGCGTGCGACGGACCGCGCCGATGTCCGCGTGCTCGACGCGGAAATCGCCGAGGCCGAGGCGGAGCGCCGGATTGCGGAGACGTTGCGCTGGCCCGATTTCGGGTTGCGCGCGTCGTACGAACGGGAGGAAGGTGACCGGATCCTCACCGGCGGCATCGGCATCACGCTCCCGCTCTTCGATCGTGGCCAGGCGGAGATGGCCATCGCAAACGCCAGGGCGTCGCGGCTGCGCGCCGAGAGAGCCGCGCTGGTGCGCACCATCGAGGCCGAAGTCCGCGGGGCGCTCGCTGCTCTCGAGTTGCGACGGACGTCGAGCTCGAACTACGCGGAGACCGTCATGCCTCTGATCGAGGAGAACGAGGCCCTGGCTCTCGAGAGCTACGAGGTGGGGCAGATCGGGCTCGCCGAGCTCCTCCTGGTCCGCCGTGACGGACTCGACGCGCGCCTCGCCTTCATCGATCAACTCATCGAAACGCGTCTCGCGGAGATCGATCTCCGCGCGCGCGCAGGAGTCCGGGAATGAAACGGAATGACGTTCTCATCGCACTGTTCCTCGCAGCTCTCGCACTCGGCTGCGGCCGGCCAGCTTCCGAGGGAGAACATCTCGAGGAGGAGGCAGGCGCGGCCGAGACGCATGAAGAGGTTTCCGCCGATGTCCTGGAGATCGAGGAGACGATGCTGCGCGATCTCCGTCTGACGACGAGCCTCGTCGAGCGGCGGCCGGGCGGGGTGGGCGTCAGCGTAGTTGGCGAGTTGCAGGCGGACCAGCGGCGATATGCCGAGGTGGGCGCGCCGCTGACGGCTCGCGTCGTGCGTCTGTACGCCGAGCCGGGAGAGACGGTCCGCGCCGGCCAGGTGCTTGCGGAGGCCCAGAGCGTCGAGCTCGGCCGGGCCCGGGCGGATTACGATGCAGCGCTCGCGCGGGTGGGGCTTGCCCGGGCGGCGGCGGAGCGAAAGCGCTCGCTTGCGGACCGGATCGTGCCACGGCGCGAGGTGGAAGAGGCCGAAGCTGCTCTCATCGCGGCGGAAGCCGACCTCCGATCCGCGGCCGCCGCGCTCGAATCGCTCGGCGCTTCGGCTTCCGGCGGCTCGCGGTTCGCCCTCATCGCGCCGCTTGCAGGGACGGTTCTCGATCGAAACGTAGCCCTCGGGCAGATGATCGATCCCTCGCACGTCGCGTTCCGCGTCGCCGATCTTTCCCGCCTCTGGCTCATCGCGCACGCCTTCGAGCGCGACGCCGTCCGCGTCACGGCCGGCAGTCCCGCCCGCGTGATGCTCGCCGCGTTTCCCGGGCGGCCCTTTCTCGGACGGGTCACCTACGTGGGCAACCAGGTCGATGCGAGCTCGCGGACGATTCCGGTCCGGGTCGAGCTCGAGAATCCCGGCGGAATCCTCCGGCCGGGGATGTCGGCAAATGCGTGGCTCCAGCTATCCGACGGAGAGGCGGAGGTCGTCACAGTGCCGGTCGCCGCCCTTCAACGAGTCCGCGACGAGTGGGTCGTCTTCGTCCCCCGAAGCGAGCGGACCTTCGAGGTCCGGGCCGTCGGTCGGGGACGCGATCTGCAGGGCGAGGTCGAAATTCTGAGAGGACTGCAGCAGGGCGAGGAGATCGTCGTCGACGGCGCCTTCCTGCTGAAGGCCGAGGCAGAGAAGGGCGAGGGGGGAGGACAGCATGACCACTGAGGCCGGCTCGATCGTCGAGCGGATCGTTCGGAGCTCGTTCGCGAAGCCGGTCGTCGCGCTCATGCTCGTCCTCGTGGGCTCGGTTGTCGGTGCAGTCTGGCTGACGGACCTGCGGCGCGACGTGTTTCCCGACCTTTCCTCTCCTGTCTTCAATGTGATCGTTCAGAACGCCTCGATGGGAGCCGAGGAACTGGAAACGGCGGTGACGATTCCGCTCGAGTCTGCGCTCAACGGCCTGCCGGGCGTGCGGCGCATCCGCTCCTCCTCACAGCTCGGTGTCGCGGCGACCTCGGTCGAGTTCGAGCCTGATGCCGATTACTACCTTTCGCGCCAGCTCGTGACCGAGCGCGTGACACAGGTGGCGACGACGCTCCCGGCCGGCACCGACAAGCCGCTCGTGTCGAGCCTCACCGGACGCCTCAATGAGATCTTCGAGTTCACGCTCGAAGCCGAGCCCGGCGTGATGGACGCGATGGACCTTCGCGACCTGGCGGAGTTCGAAGTGACGAACCGCCTTCTCGCCGTGCCTGGTGTGGCGGCGGTCGAGCGTCTCGGCGGCTATTTGAGGCAGTTTCAAGTGCAGATCGACCCGAACCGGATGTCCGCGCGGGGAGTGACGCTCGGGGAGGTGATGCACGCCGTGGAGAGCTCGAACCGGAATGCCTCCGGGGGATTTCTCGTGCAGGGGCCGATGGAGTGGAACGTCCGAGCGCTCGGGCGTGCGCATTCGGTCGAGGACCTCCGCGCGACCGTCGTGGCCGTTCGGGCCACCACGCCCGTGCTTCTGGGCGACGTTGCGGACGTCCGCGAGGCGCCGGCCGTGCGGCGCGGCATCGCTCATCGGCTCGATGGGGAGGTCGTGAGCGCCCGCGTCTCGAAGCAGTTCGATTCCGACACGGTGAAGGTTGCTGCGGGCGTTCGCCAGGCGATCACCGAGTTGCGGAGGAGCCTTCCGTCGGGCGTGGAGCTCCGCATCGTTTACGACCAGTCGGAGCTGGTGCAGTCCTCCCTCTCGGGCGTCGGTCGCGCGGTTCTCCTGGGCGGCTTTTTCGTCGTCCTCGTCCTCTTTGCTCTCCTCGGTGACATCCGCGCGGCGCTCATCGTGACGTTCACGATTCCGCTCTCTCTCGGACTCTCCGGTCTCCTGCTGAGCTGGTGGAACGTCGGCCTCAACACGATGACCCTCGGCGGCCTGGCGATTGCCGTCGGTCTGCTGGTCGACGCGGCGATCATCGTCACCGAAAATGTCGCGCACCGACTCGCGCAGTCCCGCGGAGCGGATCGGATGGCGACGGCGCTCGCAGCCTCGATCGAGGTCGGCCGCCCGATCACCTTCGCGACCTTCATCGTCATCGCAGTCTTCACGCCCCTGTTCGCAATGAGCGGGATCGAAGGGCGGATGTACGAGCCGCTCGCCGCAGCCGTGATCGCGGCCGTCGCAGCCTCGCTGGTGCTCGCACTCACGCTCGTCCCGGTTGCCGCCGGCCTCATTCTGCGGCCGCGCACGGCGGCGAAGGAGGCGGACGTGCCGGTGATCCGGGCGATCAAGCTGCGCTACGCACCGATGCTCGACTGGTGCATGGCACGCGCTGGCATGGTCCGGATCGCGACGCTGGCGATCACGATTCCGGCGCTCGCGCTGGCCTTCGCCGTCGGGACCGACTTCATGCCGAAGCTCGACGAGGGAGCGTTCCTCGTGCAGACGATTCTTCCGCCGGAAGCGTCACTCGAGGAAGTCGATCGTCTCAATCACCGGATCGAGGACCTGTTCCGTGGGATCCCCGAGGTGGAAGACGTGGTGAGGCGGACGGGGCGGGCCGAGCGGACCGAAGACCCGATGCCCCATACGATCTCGGACGTGCTGGTCGTCCTGAAGAAGGAGCGAAAGCGCTCACTCGAAGAGATCGAGCACGAGATGCGCGAGCGAACCGAGAACGTTCCCGGAGTCTCTATCCTCTTCACGACACCGCTGGGCATGCGGATCGACGAAGGGCTGGGAGGGACTCCGGCCGACCTGTCGGTGCGCATCTTCGGTCCGGAGCTGGACACCCTCGCCAGCCTCGGATCGAGGGCCGAGGAGATCATGCGCGGCATCGAAGGGTTGGAGGACGTCCGGTCGGAGAAGACCACAGGCCTTCCCCAGCTCGAGATCGACATCGATCGCGCTGCGTCGGCCCGGGCCGGACTCGCGCCCGGAGATGTGATCGACGCCGTGAGGATCGGGCTGGTGGGCGAGACGGTTTCGACGATCTGGGTAGGACAACGAAGTTATGACCTCGTGGTCCGGCTGCAGGATGATGCGCGAAACTCCTCCGACGCGATCGGATCGCTGCTCATCGACGGACATGACGGAACGCGGATCCCGCTCCAGCAGCTCGCGACGATCCAGCGGACGTTCGGGCCCGCCGCGATCCGGCGTGAGGCGGGGAGTCGGCGGATCGCCGTCGAGGCGAGCGTCGAAGGGCGCGACCTCGGTGGAGCGGCCGATGAGGCGCGGGAGACTCTCGAGCGTGACCTCGAGCTCCCGGCCGGCTACTTCGTCAACATCGGGGGAAGGGTGGAAAACCAGGAGCGCGCGGCGCGGTCACTGCTCATCGCCATCGTGATCGCGATCTTCGCGGTTTTCATTCTTCTCTATCTCGCGCTCGGGTCGACTGCCGAGGCGCTCATCGTCCTCGCCACCCTCCCGGACGCGTTCGTCGGCGGGATCCTCGCGCTCCTGATCGCGGGGGAGACCTGGAACGTCTCTTCACTGGTCGGTCTCATCGGCCTGTTCGGCATCGCGGTTCAGAACGGTCTCGTGCTCATCGCACAGGTCAAGACGCTGCTGAGCGAAGGGATGCCCTTCGACGGTGCTCTACGCGAAGCCTCTCTCGGCCGCGTCCGTCCGAAGCTCATGACGGCGGCCACCGCGATCCTCGGTCTCCTTCCGCTTCTCCTTCTCCGGTTCCACGGAACCGAGGTCGAGCGTCCCCTCGCGGTCGTCATGATCGGCGGCCTCGTCACCTCCACACTCTTCACGCTCTTCGCTCTGCCGACCTTCTACGCGTTCGTGCATCACTGGGGGGAGAGGCGAAAGGAGCGCGGGGAGAGCGCCGCGTGAGGGGGCGAACGGTGAGGCTGGGCCCCGGTCGTTAGGAAGGCTTCAGAATCAGCAGCGTGCAGGCGGCGATCGCGGCGGTCTCGGCGCGGAGGCGGCGGGGTCCGAGAGACCAGACGTGAGCGCCCATCTCCCGGGCGGCCGCGAGCTCCTCATCGCTCCAACCCCCCTCGGGGCCGATGAAGAGCCGGAGGGAGTCGCCTTCCGGCGGCTCGGTCGTTCCCGACGGGTCGAGCATCACGTTCACGCCCGGCGAGGCGAGCGCCTGCACGAAGGGGATCGGGGCTTCGAGCGAGGGGACGACGAGGCGGCCCGACTGCTTGGCCGCTTCGACCAGAATCTTCTCCCATCGCTCCCCTTTGCCGCGAACGCGTTCTGCGCGGACTTCGCAGC
>JBHEPS010000107.1:7887-8351 GCA_046260175.1 Thermoanaerobaculia bacterium | reverse complement strand
GCTGCTTCCAGGGCACGGACTTCTGAATTAAAACTCGGTCGTTGAAGGCTGAATCTACCCTGATCGGAAGGCGAATGATAGATGTGCGCGAAATTCGTTCGAATGACCGGCAGATCGAGAATCAATTCGTTCGATCGTCGTCATATCCGGGTCAACTCGCGGCCAGTTTCACGTCAGAGGAAGATCGCGAAACCACGTGGCGAATCGCAGCCACCAGTCGGTCTGCGCACCGGTGAACCGGGAGCATCCCGCGGCGGATCAGAAACGGCTGCGCGATCAGCAGACCGAACCGGATCATCATCATCGCGACGTGGACAAGTGAACTTCTCTCGGGATCGACCCGAGCGACGCTCGTCCCTTCGATCTCGGATCCCTTCACCCGGACGAGAGCTGTTTCGAATCGATGGGCAACCGCCGGATCCGCTTGCCGGTGGCTGCGAAGATGGCGTTCGTAACGGCAGGGG
>JBHEPS010000107.1:0-7877 GCA_046260175.1 Thermoanaerobaculia bacterium | reverse complement strand
GGGTAGTCGTGGAAGTTGCTCTGCTGCACGCGTCCATTCGCGAATGTGATCTCGCCGTAGAGGGCTGCGGTCAGCCCGAAGACGACCGATCCTTCCATCTGCGCCGCAACCGTGTCGGGATTGACGACCGGTCCGCAGTCGATCGCGCAGACGACGCGGTGCACCTTCACCTCGCCCTTCTTCGAGACCGACACCTCGGCCACTTCCGCGACGAAACTCCCGAACGAGGCATGGACGGCGATCCCTCTCCCTCGTCCAGCTGGCAACGGCTTGCCCCACCCCGCTTCCTTCGCCGCGCGGTCGAGCACGCGGAGATGCCTCGGCTGATCCTTCAACAACTCTCGCCGCACCTGATAGGGGTCGCGTCCCGCGGCGTGGGCGAGCTCGTCGAGGAAGCTTTCCACCACGAATGCGTTGGCGGAGTGTCCGACCGAGCGCCACCAGAGCGTCGGCACGCCTCCGGGCGCCTGGCTCCATTCGACTCTCCGATTCTCGATCGCATAAACCGAATCGGCGGCCCCTTCGACCGCGAGGTGATCGACCCCTTCGTGGACCATCGCCGCCTCGAACGGACCACCGATGACGAACGACTGGCTCACTACCCGCTGCTCCCATGCGGCAATCTTTCCGTCTCCGTCGACTCCGCCTCTCAGGCGATGAAGGAACCGCGGCCGGTAATACCCGCCGGCGATGTCGTCCTCCCGAGTCCAGATCACCTTGACCGGCTTCTTCACGGCTTTCGAGATCTCGACGGCTTCGGTGACGAAATGGCTGTCGAGCACCGCGCGCCTGCCGAATCCTCCGCCCAGCAGCGTCGTGTGAAGTTGCACCCTGTCCACGGGAAGACCCGCCACCCGCGCAGCCGCGGCGCGATCGAGCGTCTGCGACTGCGTCCCCACCCAGACTTCGCAACTCTCGTCGCCAACGTCCGCGACACAGTTGAGCGGCTCCATGGGAGCGTGGGCGAGGTAGGGCAGCTCGTAATCGGCCTCGATCGTCTTCGCGGCGGTCTCGAGCGCGGAGCTCACGTCTCCGGCGTTCTTCGCGACGAGACCGGGTTTCGCGGCCATCGCCGCGTACGCCTCTCCCTGCTTGCCGCTCTCCAGATCGGCCAGCTCGCCTTCATCCCAGACGACCTGGAGCGCCGCGCGGCCTTTCTGAGCCTGCCAGAAACCGTCGGCCACCACCGCGACTCCGCGGTCGATCGCGACGACGTGGCGGACTCCGGCGATCTTCTTCGCCTCTGCCGCATCGAAGCTCTTCATGCGCGCTCCGAACACGGGCGGACGCGCGACGACCGCGGTCAGCATTCCGGGGACCTTGACATCGATGCCGAACACGGCGGAACCGTCGAGCTTCTCGGGCGTGTCGAGTCGCCGCGTCGGCTTTCCGATGATCTTGAATTTCGCGGGGTCCTTGAGCGGAACATTTTCGGGCGCGCCGAGGGTCGCTGCCTTCTCGACGAGGCTCCCGAAGCGAGAGCGGCGTCCTGAGGGCTGGTGAATCACTTCGCCCTTCTCGGCTCGGCAGTCTTTCGGCTCGACGTCCCACTCGCCTGCCGCGGCAGCGATGAGCATTGCGCGAGCCGTCGCTCCGACGCGGCGCATCCGGTCCCACTCGGTCCTCACGCTCGTGCTTCCGCCTGTGAGCTGCAGTCCAAACTCGGTGTGGTTGTAATCCGGCGCCACCGGTGCCGCTTCGACTCGTACCCGGCTCCAGTCGCAGTCGAGCTCCTCGGCCATGATCATTGCAAGCGAGGTGTAGACGCCCTGTCCCATCTCTGAATGGTTGATGATCAGGGTGACCGAGTCGTCACTACCGACCCGGACGAAGGCGTTGGGTGCGAAAGTCGTGGGAGCGTCGGGGGGGATCTGCTCCCTGGCGCTCAGCGTCGGAAGGTGAATCGCGAGGAGGAGCCCTCCTCCGGCGAACGCACCGGTTCTGATGAACCCGCGGCGACTCACGTTAAGGATGCCGTTCATTTGACCACCTCGCTCCTGGCCTTCGCGGCCCGGTGGATGGCGCGCCGGATACGCTGATAGGTTCCACACCGGCAGATGACTCCCGTCATCGCTTCATCGATGTGCTGGTCAGTCGGGCTGCCGTTCTCGCGGAGGAGCGCTGCGGCCGCCATGATCTGCCCGGACTGGCAGTAACCGCATTGCGGCACGTCCTCGGCGATCCATGCTTCGCGAAGCGGCTTCGCAAGAGCCGGGTCGAGGCCTTCGATCGTCGTCACCTCGGAATCCGCGGCATCGGAGACCGGCGTCACGCATGACCGAACCGCCTCACCATCGAGATGGACCGTGCAGGCGCCGCAGAGCGACTCCCCGCATCCGAATTTCGTACCCGTCATTCCGAGCGTGTCGCGCAGCACCCACAGCAGGGGCGTGTCGGGACTAACCTCGACCTCGTGAACTTTCCGGTTCACGGTGAATCTGACCACAAGTCACCTCCCGCCCGGGTGAGTCCGGACGCCAGGAATGGATTGTCAGCGGTGTCCAAAAGTATGCGCGCTCAGGGGCCCGGTCCGCCAGCCATTTCTCCAATCGGGGTCACATCTTCGCTGTTCTGCGCACGGACCAACCGCGTCGGGGTCACATCTACCGCGTCGGGGTCACATCTACATAGTTCGCGTACCCGTAGGAACTTTGAAGATGTGACCCCTGTGAGAGGCGGTCTTGCTCTCGGCGAGAGTGGTAAATGGAATCTCGGCGGGAAGCGGGCGGCGATCCGTAGCAGTCCGACCTTCGAGATCGAGGTTGGACGCCCAGCTTCCTGGCGCAAGGAGCGTCGCGGACGCGGCTCCGCCACGCCGATCGTCGTCAGCGGGCTTGGAGGGTTACGATTTCGGGTGTTTGCGGCTCGCGAATCCGATCGGCTACCGCGCGCCGTGCGGCAAGGGCGGCGTGAGCGCGAGCAGCGCACGGCACGACCTCGCCGCGAGCTGCAGCACCGGATCGCGCGTGAGCTCGTGCTGGCATCTCCGGATCAGGTCCGAGATCGTGCCGTTGCTCCGAAGACCGAACGCCCCCCGGATCTCGCGCAGAAGAAGCAGTCCGTCCTGCCATCCGAGCCAGGCCGCCAGCATCCGCGCCGACGGCATCGCACGCGTGCAGACCTCATCCTTCGTGCACGCGAATGTCTTCGCGACCGCCTCCACTACCTTCTCCATCGTCGGCCGCGCAAAGTGACGCTGCGCCTTCGGATGCTCTTCGCTCCGCGGCTCCTCGTCCACAAGCGCCTGCATCTTCTCGATCCATTCGCCCGAACCGAGGTAGATCTGACCCACCAGATCCTCCCACGGCGAGCGCTCGATCTGCGCACCCGCGTCGACGTACTTCACGTACTTCTCGATCGCCGATGCCCGATCCACGGCGAACCGCGAGAGCACCCAGTCCATATGCAGAAATGCCGGCGCGGCCTCCAACCCCACCATCGCCCGATAACTGCTCCACTTCCAATCCTCCGGCCGCTCCACCATCCCCGCTCGCACCGGGTTGAGCACCAGGTACCGCGTCAACTCGGCCAGGTGGAGCTCCTTCTCCACGAGCACCGAATGGAACCGCCCCTGGAACAGATGACCGCGCCGCTTGTGCTTCTTGTTGAACTTCTTCGCGTACGGGCCGTTGAGCTGCTGCATCCCGCTCGAGAGCGTCTTCTCCGGCGTCTCGATCATCAGATGGTAGTGATTGTCCATCAGCGTGTAGACGTGGACGATCCAGTTGAACCGCTCCGCGACATCCTCGAGCAGCTCGAGAAACATCCTTCGGTCCGCATCGCTGCGGAAGATGTTCTTCTGCTCATTGCCTCGCGAAGTGATGTGCCACAGAGCGCCTTCATGTTCGAGTCGAAGTGGTCGTGCCATGCAACCGAGGCTACCTCGGGATCAAGCGTTCTCCGAGAAAGTTGCCATTCCGAGGACCTTTTGGACCCCGCAACTCCTCGGAATGGAAAGTCCCTCCACAGGACGTAGAACGGGCGCGCGGATCCGCGCGAACCAGGACCGAACAACGTAGATGTGACCCCCATGGAGACAGAGAAAATCGTAGATGTGACCCCGGTGCGGACGGCTACCGCCCCTTCACGACCGGGAATCCGCGTTTCTCCCACGCCACCATGCCGCCTTCCACCTTCTGCAGCCGCGTATAGCCGCGGGCTGCCAGGAGCCGCTGGGCCTTTCCGCTCCGGTTGTCGGTGCGGCAGACCAGGACGATCTCGCGGTCCTTGTCGACATCTTCGAGGTCGGCCACGACGGAACCGAGAGGGGCGAGTCGTGCCCCGTCGATCCGCATCGCCTCGAACTCGTGTGGCTCGCGCACATCGATGACCAGCGGTTTCTCGTCCTGAGATTGCAAACGCTCGTGAAGAGCCTCGGCCGTGATCCTGGCAGTTCTCGGGTCTACCGTGCCCTCAGCGCTGATTCCGCTCGCGGGGCCGCAAGCCACGACCGTGAGAATGAGCGCAACGAGGACTCCCGGGAGCGGCTTGTGTGTTCTCGGCATGATCTCTCTCAGAACTGCGCGTGAAGCGCGCGCCATTCCGGTCAACTCATGGGCAGGCCAAAACGCGTGATGCCGGAGGCGGCCGTATCGCGACCCTCGCCCCCGGCATCGATCAGTCGTTTTCCGATCTACGCGCGGACTTCTTCCCGCGACTCCGACCTCGCGGGAGCGGCCGATCCCGCGCCGTCGATGATGGCGTTGAGGGTCGGGCTCGGACGCATCGCCTTCGATGTCTTCTCGAAGTCGGGGTGATAGTACCCGCCGATGTCGACCGGGCTCCCCTGGGCCGCCAGCAGCTCTTCGTTGATCTTCGCTTCGTTCTCAACGAGCTTCTTCGCGATCCCCGCGAACCTCGAGCTCAGCTCCGCATCCTTCGACTGCTCCGCCAGCGCCTGCGCCCAGTAGAGAGCGAGGTAGAAGTGGCTGCCGCGGTTGTCGATCTGGCCGACCTTCCGCGCGGGCGACTTGTTGTTGTCGAGAAATTTCGCGATCGCCTTATCGAGTGTGTCGGCGAGAACCTGCGCCTTCTCGTTCTTGAACGCGCCGGCGAGATGCTCGAGCGACGCCGCGAGCGCGGAGAACTCCCCCAGCGAGTCCCATCGGAGATACCCCTCCTGCACGAACTGCTGCACGTGCTTCGGGGCCGAGCCGCCGGCGCCGGTCTCGAAGAGACCTCCCCCGGCGAGGAGCGGCACGATGGAGAGCATCTTCGCGCTGGTGCCGATCTCGAGAATGGGGAAGAGGTCGGTCAGGTAATCGCGTAGGACGTTGCCGGTGACCGAGATGGTGTCGAGCCCGCGCCGGACCCGGTCGAGCGAGTAACGCATCGCCTGCACCGGAGACATGATCCTGATCTCGAGCCCGTCCGTGTCGCTCTCTTTGAGAAATCTCACGACCTTCGCGATGATGTTCACGTCATGGGCACGGTTGCTGTCGAGCCAGAAGACGGCCGGAGCGCCGGTCGCCCTCGCCCGCCTCACGCCCAGCTTCACCCAGTCCTGTACCGCGATGTCTTTCGTCCGGGACATTCTCCAGACGTCGCCGGCGTGGACCGTGTGCTGCATCAGAAGGTTCCCCGAAGCGGTCACGACCCGCACGAGTCCACCGAACGGAATCTCGAACGTCGTCGGATGGGATCCGTACTCTTCCGCCTTCTGCGCCATCAGACCGACGTTCGGCACCGATCCCATCGTCGCCGGATTCAGATTGCCGCGCTGCTTGTGATTCTCGATGATCTCGGCGTACATCGTCGAATAGCAGCGGTCGGGGATCACTGCCTTCGTGTCCTGAAGCTTCCCTTCCGCGTTCCACATCCGTCCCGAATCGCGGACCACCACGGGCATGGAGGCGTCGACGATGATGTCGTTCGGCGCGTGGAGATTCGTGATCCCCTTGTCGGAGTCGACCATCGCCAGCGCGGGACGCTTCTCGTAAGTCGCCTTGATGTCGGCCTCGATCTCCGCCCGTTTCGCCTCCGGCAGCGACTCGATCTTCTTGTAGAGATCTCCCAGCCCCAGATTCGGATTGACGCCGGCCTGCTTGAACGCGTCGGCGTGCTTCTCGAACACTTCCTTGAAGAAGACGGTCACGGCGTGCCCGAACAGGATCGGGTCGGAGACCTTCATCATGGTCGCCTTCAGGTGGAGCGAAAGGAGCACGCCGTTCTTCTGCGCATCCTGAATCTGCTCCTCATAGAAGCGTCGAAGGGCGCGCGCGCTCATGAACGTCGCGTCGAGGATCTCGCCCGGGCTGGCGTTCAGGCCCTCTTTCAGGACCACGCTCTTGCCGTCCTTGCCGAGCAGCTCGATCGAGAACGCGCCCCCCGATTCCATGATGACCGACTGCTCGTTCCCGTAGAAATCTCCGCCGCTCATCGTCGCCACTTCGGTCTTCGAGTCAGGGCTCCATGCACCGAGTTTGTGCGGATTCTTCTTCGAGAAGTTCTTGACCGCCAGCGGCGCGCGCCGGTCCGAGTTTCCTTCGCGGAGCACCGGGTTCACGGCGCTGCCGAGCACTTTCGCGTAACGCGTCTGAATCTCTTTTTCGGCGTCGGTCGTCGCCACTTCCGGGTAATCGGGAACGTCGTAACCCTGCTCCTGCAGCTCCCGGATCGCTTCCTTCAGCTGTGGAACCGAGGCGCTGATGTTCGGCAGCTTGATGATGTTGGCTTCCGGAGATTGAGAGAGCTCCCCGAGGTAGGCCAGCTCGTCTGGGACGCGCTGGGCTGCGGTCAGCTTCTCCGGAAAGTTGGTCAGGATCCGGCCCGCCAGAGAGATGTCCCGCATTTCGACGGCCACGCCCGTTCCCTTGGTGAATGCCTGAACGATCGGGAGCAACGAGTACGTTGCGAGAGCCGGTGCTTCGTCGATTTTCGTCCAGATGATCGTCTTGTCGCTCATTTCTCTCCCTCAGTCTTCTATAAGGCATTGCGGGACACCGGCGGCCTGGAGCCGCGGGGGACGGCCATGAACACGCGTATGCCGCGCGCGGAATTGCATTCTCGCGCAATCCGGCTCCGGGTCAAAAACATACCGGACCGCGGCGGCTCGGCGCCCCGGGGGGGGAGCGGGCGGCCGAGCGGAAACGGCGTCAGGCCGCGAAGTACGCTGCGTTGATCTCGATGAACTGCTGCTTGTCGGCCGGAACCTCATCCTCGGGGAAGATCGCGTCCGAGGTGCAGGCGTCGACGCAGGCGCCACAGTCGAGGCACTCGCTCGGATCGATGTAGAGCTGGGTCACCGTCTCGTACGCCCCTTCGTTAGCCAAGCTCTGATGCTACCGGCCGCCGGGGGT
Source organism: Thermoanaerobaculia bacterium (assembly GCA_046260175.1). Taxonomy (GTDB): domain Bacteria; phylum Acidobacteriota; class Thermoanaerobaculia; order Gp7-AA8; family Gp7-AA8; genus JBHEPS01. The sequence goes on along the minus strand of JBHEPS010000107.1, from coordinate 579 downwards.
CTTTCATGGTTGACCCCATCACGGGCCCATATGACGTGAGTCACAAGAGGCGGTCGGATCTCGACCGTCCGGTCCGGTTCCTGTCGAAGATGGAAAACACGCCGGGATAGCCGATTCGGTCTCCTCGGGCCCCCTCGAGCTCGCTTTGAGATCGCAAGATTCCGTCATTTCATGACTCTGCACGTAGAATCTCCTCAATCGCGACGAACTTTGGAAGAGAGGCAGGAACGCTGAGCGAACACGACCGCTGCAACAAGCCGATTTCACAACGAGCGCGGGAAAATCTCGCGCGATCGGCGAGCGCGTCGCAAACCGGCGTTCGGCGGCTTCTGCTGCGCCTCGGCTGCGCCTTCGCAATGGGGGTCCTCCTCGGGCCGGCTTCAGCCTGGTCCCAGGCAACCGACTTCGGCGACCCGGGGCAGGCGCTCACCCAATACAGGATCGACGGATGGCAGACGGAGCAGGGCCTCCCGCTGAACACGGTGCACACCTTCCTGCAGACCCGCGACGGCTACCTCTGGGTCGGCACCGGGGGCGGGCTGGCGCGGTTCGACGGCGTTCGCTTCACCACCTTCGAAC
>JBHEPS010000106.1:8100-8383 GCA_046260175.1 Thermoanaerobaculia bacterium | reverse complement strand
GTTCGGGTCGGTGCGCGAGCTGATGGAGGCGCGCCGGAACGCCGAGATCCCAACGACCCGTCCGGCGCTGATCGTCGATGGAGGAAGGAAGCGCATCGTGCTTCCGGACGGGTCATGAACGTCCTTACGCTGACGGCCCCAAATCCCGGTCCGTACACGCTCGACGGAACGCGAAGCTACGTGCTCGAAGAGTGCGCGATCGTCGATCCCGGGCCGGAGATCGAGCAGCACGTCGACGCACTTCTCCGCGCCGCGCCCGCCCTCGAGGCGATCTTCCTGACGC
>JBHEPS010000106.1:444-8019 GCA_046260175.1 Thermoanaerobaculia bacterium | reverse complement strand
GATCATCCGTCCCGGCCATGGCCCCGCCCGCGAAGACGCCGACTCCTGGATCACCTACTACATCGAGCATCGACTCGACCGGGAGCGCCAGATCCTCAGCGCCCTGAGCCAATCACCAGCGCCGGTCGCCGAGCTCCGCACCCGCATCTACCCCGATCTCCACCCCGCCCTCGAGACCGCCGCAGAGCTCCAGCTGTCAGCGCATCTGACCAAACTGGAGCGAGAGAAGAGAGTGAAAAGAGTGGGGGAAGGGTGGGGGGTTACGGACGGAAGAAGACGATAGGACCTATAGGACGTATAGGACAAATAGGACCTATAGGACAAGGCAAGGCAGAGCCCGTTTTTGATTTGTCCTATTCGTTCTATAGGTCCTATTCGTCCTATTCGTCCTATCGTCCTATAGCGCGATCGCCTCCTATCCTATACTCGCCCGCGACGGCGCCAAAAAGACGCCGATCTGAATTGACGAGGCCTTCCGTGACCCACAAGGATTTCATTTCCATCCACGACTACTCCTCCGACGAAGTCGCCGCAATCTTCGATCTCGCAAAACAGATCAAGGCGACACCCGACAAGTTCCGCCGCGATCTCGAGGGGCAGACCCTCGGGATGATCTTCGAGAAATCCTCGACCCGGACGCGCGTCTCCTTCGAGGTTGGGATGTTCCAGCTCGGCGGCCATGCGCTCTTTCTCTCCTCGCGCGACATTCAGCTGGGGCGCGGCGAAACGATTCACGACACCGCGAAAGTTCTCTCGCGCTACCTCGACGGAATCATGGCGCGAACCTTCGCGCACAAGACCGTGACCGAGCTCGCCGAGTTCTCGACGATCCCGATCATCAACGGGCTCACCGACCTGCTCCACCCCTGCCAGGGGATGACCGATTACTTCACCGCGACCGAGCACCTCGGCGATCTCCGCGGGCGCAAGATGGCCTGGATCGGCGATGGCAACAACATGGCCCACTCGCTCATGTACGGCGCGGCGAAGGTCGGCATGGACATCTGGGTCGCGACGCCGAAGGGCTATGAGCCGGATCCCGGCGTGGTCGCGAAGGCGCAGACCGACGCCGAGGCCGCCGGAACGAAGGTCGTTCTGACGCAGTCGTTCGAGGAAGCGGCGAAGGACGCCGACATCATCGAGACCGACGTCTGGACCTCGATGGGACAGGAAGAAGAGTCGGCCAGGCGCCTCCGCGACTTCGAGGGTTGGCAGGTCGACTCCCGTCTGATGGGGCTCGCGAAGAAAGAGGCAATCTTCATGCATTGCCTCCCCGCACACCGCGGCGAAGAAGTATCGGCCGAGGTCTGTGACGGGCCACAGTCGGTAATTTTCGACGAGGCGGAGAATCGTCTCCACGTGCAGAAGGCAATCATGGTCACGCTCATGAAGGGGCGGAAGCGAAGCTGAGGTCAATGCCGGAACCAGGCTCAGTCAGAAAGTCTTCGAAATCGGGGATCGCGATCATCGTCGCGCTCGGCCTGGTGTTCTTTTCGCTCGTCGCCGCGCTGGTGATCTTCTCGGGGAAGGAGCCCGCCGCCGAGAAGGCGGCCCTCGAGGATCTCTACGTGGTTCCTCCCACGCTCCGAATGAGGGCGAGCCCGAGCCTCGAGGCTTCGATCCTCGCCAACCTCCAGCGCGGCGAGCGACTCGAGCAGCTCGGCATGGACGAGACCTGGGCCAACGTCCGGAGAGAGGACGGGACGGTCGGTTGGTCCGAGCGGCTCTATCTCGAAACGAAAAGCGATCACGACCGGCGTGTCGCGCGGTACACCGCGATCCGCCTTCTCCCCCCTCTCGAAGGAAAAAGCGAGCGGTCGTCGCCGCTCTATTCCGGCCCCGGCATCTTCTTCCCGGTCATCGGTGAGATCGGACCGAATCAGACCCTGAAGATCTACACGCGCGATCACGACTTCTACGCGATCGAGACCGGCGGCGACCTGGCCTTCATCGAAGCGGATGCGGTGGATCTCTCCGGCGCCGGCGCCGCGGTCTTCGAAGTGGCTGCCTCGCAGCGGACCGTGGACATCGAGGAGGAAGACCCTACACTCACCGCCTCGCTGCCCGACTTCGAACCGCCGTTCCCGGAGCGACCACGCGAGATCGAGCCGCTCCCCGCTCCGCCACCGCCCCCTGCAACCACCCCCGCTCCCTCGCGCGGGCCGTACCCCGGTGTGCCCCCTGGAGGCACCGAGCCCGTCGTGATCGCGCGGGTGATGCCGCGCTACCCCCCCGCCGCACGCGGCGGCGGCGTGGAGGGAACCGCGGTCGTCCGCGCGGTGGTTCGCCGCAACGGAAGAGTCGGCAGCGTGGAAGTGCTTCGCGACCCCGGCATGGGGCTGGGTGAGGCCGCCGCCGACGCCGTCAAACGATGGCGCTTCACCCCCGCGCGCCTCAACGGCGAAGCGATCGAAGTCCACTACAACGTCACCGTGAACTTCCGCCTCTCGGATTAGGTCATCCTGAGCCGGCGAAGCACGGCGAAGGATCTCAAAATGCGAGGATCGTGCTGGTTGGCGGAAATGAACCAGGCCGGTTCATTAGAAGAGGCTGTGAAAGAAAACAGAGGCGCCGCGTCGACGGTGGCTTCACGAAATTCGTGCGCGCGACCGAAGGATCTCAAAATGGCGGGATCCAGCCACCTGCGCGCTCCCCCCGCGCCATCAGCGCGCGCAGCTTGCCCAGGTTCCGGATGTCCGCCTCGAATTCATCGGGCTTGGGCGTCTCCAGCAGCTTCGGGATCCGCACGAATCGGGGATCGTTCACCACGGCCGCGAACGCCTCGAGCCCGATCTCTCCCTCGCCAATATGCTCGTGACGGTCGACTCGCGAGCCGAGCGGCTTCTTCGAGTCGTTGATGTGGAAGGCTCCGACCTTGTCGGCCCCGACCTCCCGGTCGAGCTCATCGATCATCCCGTTCCACCCATCCGCCGTGCGGATGTCGTAGCCGGCGCTGAAGACGTGGCAGGTGTCGACGCAGATCCCGACTCGATGAGGCTCGTCCACGACGCGGATCACGCGTCCCAGCTCTTCGAAACTGCAGCCGAGGCAGGACCCCTGCCCTGCCGCGGTCTCGAGCAGGGTCACGACGCCGCATTTGGGAAGGAGCCGATGAACCCGGTCGAGCGCGCGCGCGATCTGGTCGAGTCCCGCGTCGATCCCCGCCCCCATGTGAGCCCCCGGATGGAGGACCACCGATTCGACTCCGAGTTTCTCCGCACGCTCGAGCTCGTCCACCAGGCCGTTTACCGACTTCTCCAGAAACTCCGGATTCGTAGTCGCCAGGTTGATGAGGTACGCGGCATGGATGACGATCGGCGGGTTTTCCGCCTGCCTGCGCAGCTCGGCGAAGCTCGCGCAGTCCTCGTCAGCGAGGGGCTTTGCCTTCCACTGGCTCGCGTTCTTGGAGAAGAGCGCGATGGCCTTCGCGTCGACGGTCTTCGCGCGCTCGAAGATCGTCGTGACGCCGCCTCGGGTGGAGAGATGCGCCCCGAGAAGATCTCCCGGAGCGTCGTGAAACTGGAATCGGTTCGGTGGTGAGGTCGCGCGCATGCCGAGCGCCGCAACGGGCTCCCGGCGGAGAATATTCGTCCCGGGTCAGGGTCCGACGCCGAGGCTGCGATCCGCGAGAAACCAAGGCTCGCGGCGGCCGAACCAGGTGCCGAGTGCGACCCCCAGGCCGACGATCGATGCCACGATCCAGGCGACATTGCCCACGATCGGAACGAGCCTGAGAGCGCCGAACGCCACCGCACCGATCATCGTGAGTGCGAGGTCGCCTCGCGCCCAGCCCGCCGTCCGCGCCTCCGCGTGCGTGCGCGGACCGGCGAGGATCGCGCCGACGGCGTGGAAGACCGCGACCATTCCGTACAGTTTCGCGACGAAGGCGAATCCGCCGAGAAGCGCCAGAAGTAGGGCCCCGATCCCCCAGGAGACCAGATACCCGAAGGCGACGGCCGTGAGGACGAAGCTCGTGAACGCCACGAGTCCGAGTAGAAATGCGTAAAGGAGGCCCGCGCGCGCTTCGAGCGAGCTCGCCCGCACCTCGCGGCCGAACAGCAGAACGACCGGGATCGAAACGAGCAGCCAGAAGAGGGTGAAGGCCAGCTTGATCGCTGCGGCAGCGAGGGAGAACGGCTCGCTGACCATCGTCACGAGTGCGTCGCTTCCCGAGTCCGACATCAGCGCGCTCGCCGCGGTGGGCGCCACGATGTCTCCTCCCACTTTCTCACGGGAGACGCCGGAGAGATTTCCGCCGATCGCGACCAGGTCGCGGCCGATGCTTCCCTCCCGTCCAAGGGTGATCTGGGAGCCGAGGGCGACGACGCGACCCTCGATCTTCGCGTTGATCGTCACGTCCGACCCGAGCGCCTGGACGTCACCCGCAACCGGGGCGTCGATCACTACCTTCTTTCCTACGAACACCAAATCCCCGCCCGAACGCTGCGCGCCCGGGCCGACCTGTCCCCAGGCTCCCGGTGCGCCGAAAGCCAGCAGAAGCAGCGCGGCCGCGACCAGGATCATCGCCGACCCTGCAGCTCTAGCGGGAGCGGACATCGTACCCCCTCGGTCCGCGGCGCAGCAGCGCGACCAGCAATACGTTCACGAGCACCACGCCCACGGCGACCATGATATGGAAAGCCACGGGGGCGCTGCGGACGAATCCGCCCATCGACTCGGTCGCTGCGAAAATCGCCTTCCCCTGTTGCGCCACCCCCCGGAGCGCCTCACCGAACCCTTCGAGAGGGGAGAAACCGAGCATTGCGAACGCGGCGGCGGCAGCGGCAGCGAACAGGGCGATCGAGACGAGCACCGTAGCCCACGACCTGGCGTGCGCCCCTTCCCACGGCGCGACCGGCAGCCGCTCGGTCAGAATCCCCGTCAGCGATCCGGCCGGCTCGGGAGCCGTCTGCTCGATCGCGAGCTCGATCTTTGCGAGCTCCGCCTCCCGCGCCGCGCACTCCGCGCAGCTCGCCGGATGGAGAGGAAAGCTCTCCGGTTCGTCCTCCCACCTTTCGCACTCGGGATTCTTCATAGGGGCTCCGTGTAGTGGCCGAGTTGATCCTTCAACAGATTCCGTGCCCGGAACAGCTTGTTCTTCACCGTTCCGAGCGGCAGGCTCGTCATCGCCGCGATTTCCTCGTAAGAGAGCTCCGCGAAATGGCGGAGCTGAATCAGCTCGCGGTAATCCGGCGGGAGCCGCTCCACTGCCTCGTCGATCGCCACCGCGAGCTCCTTGTTCTTGAGATCGCGGTAGGGGGAAACCCCCACGTCCGGGAACTCCCACTCCTTGCCGTCCGACTCATCGTCTGTCGACCGGGTCAGGGAGACCTCGGACAGCGTCCGTTTCCGGAGCGCGTCGATCGAGGCGTTCTGGGCGATCCGGAAAAGCCAGGTCGAGAACTGATACTTCGGGTCGTACCGGTCGAGCGCGAAATAGACCTTCGTGAAGATCTCCTGCGCGAGATCGTGGGATTCTTCCCAGCGACGGGTAACTCGGTAGACGTAGTTCACGATCCTCTTCTCGTACCGTTTCACCAGGTCGCCGAAAAGGTCGTGCTCGCCCGTTAATATGCGGGCTACCATGGCTCTGTCGTCGAGCGACGTGCGCTCCGGCATCAAATTCCTACGGCTCCCGACATCGAAAGTTTCCATGCGATCATAGCAGCGGGAGCCCGGCCATCGCTCCGCCCCTGGGGCAGACATGCCGGTGGGACCCCGCTCCGCGATCCGGCACCATGATCGAAATCGACCAGCTCGTCAAACGATACGGGGACTTCACGGCCGTCGACGGGATCTCGCTCACCGCCAGGCCCGGCGAGATCTACGGCTTTCTCGGGCCGAACGGCGCCGGAAAGACGACTACGATCCGGATTCTGGCGGGCCTGTCGATTCCGACCTCCGGATCCGTCCATCTGGCCGGGATCGACGTGGTCAGCCGGCCGACCGAGGCGAAATCGATCACGGGCTACGTTCCGGACCGCCCCTTCCTTTACGAAAAGCTCACCGCGATGGAGCTCCTCCGCTTCGTGGCGGACCTCTATCGCCGCCCCTGGAAGGAGTGCCACGCCCGGGCGAAGCCGCTTCTCGAGCTTCTCGGTCTCGGCCCCTGGGTCGACTCGCGGATCGAGAACTACTCCCATGGCATGAAGCAGAAGCTCGTGCTCGTCGCATCCCTTCTCCACGATCCCGCCATTCTGGTGATCGATGAGCCGATGGTCGGACTCGACGCTCTCGCCCAGAAGCAGGTTCGCGTTCTGCTCCGCGAGGAGGCGGATCGGGGCAAGACGGTCTTCCTCACGACGCATACGCTGTCGGTGGCGGAGGCGATCTGCGACCGGATCGCGATCCTTCATCGAGGAACGATCGCGATCGAAGGGGCGGCGGATGCGATCAAGCTCGCGGCCGGGCGCGCGGAAGGACTGCTCGAAGATGCCTTCCTCGCGATCACCTACGAGGAAGAGCCTGCGTGACGATCGGGGAGCTTCGCGCGGACTGCCGCCGGGCCTGCGAGCGCGGCGGCCTGAACCCGGGCGACGCCGACCTTCTCATCGGCGATGCGCTCGACCGCCCCCTCTCCTTCATCCTCGCGCACGCAGATGACCCCGTGAGCGAGGAATGCGCGGGAGAAGTGGAGCTGCTGATGCAGAGGCGGCTCGCGCGGGAGCCGCTGCAGTACATTCGCGGGCGGACCGAGTTCTACGGTCGCGACTTCCGAGTCGACGAAAGGGTGCTGATCCCCCGGCCCGAGACCGAGCTCCTGGTCGAAGAGGCAGTTCGCGTTCTTCCCAACGGAGCCCGCGTGCTCGACGTCGGAACGGGGAGCGGCTGCATCGCCGTCACGCTCTCGCTCGAGCGGCCGGATCTTCACGTTCTCGCGACCGACCGCTCCCTCGGAGCGCTCGCGGTGGCCCGGACGAACTGCGACGCACTCGGAGCTCGCGTCCGCTTCATCGCGTGCGACGTCTTTTCGGCGATTGCGGCGCGACTCGACGCGATCGCATCGAATCCCCCTTACGTTCCGTCCGGCGATCTGGCCGGTCTCGCTCCCGAAGTGCGCGATCACGAGCCGGAGATGGCGCTGACTCCGGGCGCGTGGGGGCTCGAGACGATCCAGCGCATTCTCGAAGACGCTCCCCGCCTGCTCGGCGCGGAAGGGCTCATCATCCTGGAGATTGGTTTCTCCCAACACGAAGCGGTGACCGAGCTCGCACGCCAGTTCGGCCGGCTGGCCGCCTTCCGGGACGACTACTCCGCGATCCCGAGGATCGCGGTACTATCGCCTCTCCGACCCGGAGGTGACTGATGGCGGAAGCTCACTGCCTTTTCTGCCGGCTCGCGGCCGGCGAGATTCCAGCGAAGAAAGTCTACGAAGACGAAGACGTCATCGCGTTCCACGACATCAACCCGCAGGCGCCGATTCACGTCCTCATCATTCCCCGCAAGCACATCGCGAAGCTCGACGAGCTCGGCCCGGGCGACACTGAAACGGTCGGCCGGATTCTCGTCAGAGCCGCCGCGATCGCGCGCGAACAACAGATCGACTCCCCAGGCTTCCGCCTCGTCATCAACAAC
>JBHEPS010000106.1:0-420 GCA_046260175.1 Thermoanaerobaculia bacterium | reverse complement strand
AGGGAACTGCAACAGCAACATCACCATGTGGCTGACTCTTGCCGTTGTCTTTCCCTAGCCCCTAGTCCCTAGCCCCTGCTTTTCCGTCCCTAGCCCCTGCTTTTCAGCCCCTAGCCCCTAGTCCCTGCTTCTCGCAGAAACTCCGCTTTGGCGGCATGGAGCGACGTGGGGATATACGTGGCGCCGGCCTGGCGGGTCTCGATCGGGTTCGCGGCGAGCGCCGAACCCGATCCGACGATCATCTTTCCCTTCACCGCCGCCGACAACTCGCGCAGCAAGGTCCACGCTTCCTCGAGGTGTTCGGGATCCGAGCAGGAGATGAAAACGGCGGGGGGATCGACCTCGCGCACGTACTCGACCACCTCCGCCGGCGGCAACTCCGTGAAGAAATCGACCGCCCACCCCTCGGCGCGGATCATC
>JBHEPS010000105.1:7069-8496 GCA_046260175.1 Thermoanaerobaculia bacterium | reverse complement strand
CTCGAGCCGGTCGACGTCGGAGGCGACGCCCACGCCGAGGCGCGCCGCAAGCCGCGGAGCGAGATCGCGCCCCGCGGCGGTGGCGCCGAGGAGAACGACTCCGGGCGAGGCGGCCTCGACCGCTGCCTTCGCCGCCGCCGTCCACGACTCCGTCCCGTACTGATCGAGCGAGGCGTCGGCCGCCGCGAAGAGCGTCTTCGCTCCGAACTTTCCGGCCTCTTCGGCGAGCGATGCCGCGGACCCGCCGAAGACGGCCGCCTGCAGCTCTCCTCCCGCCGCTTCGGCGATCGTCCGCCCGATCGAGAGGGCCTCACGCGAGGCTTTCTTCAGTTTTCCGTCTTTGATTTCGCAGATTACGAGTACGTTCGCCATTGGATTCACCTCAGAGAGCCTTCGCTTCGTCACGGATGTAGTCGAGAATCTGCTTCGCGGCCGCGGCAGGGTCGCCGCCGTCGATCTTCTTTCCGGCAGCCTTCTCCGGCGGGAGCTCCATCTTGACGACCGTCATCCGCTGGCCGCGGATCTCACCCTCGTCGAGGCCGAGGTCGGCGATGCTCTTCGTGTCGACCGGGACCTTCTTGGCCGCCATGATCCCCTTGAGCGAGGCGTAGCGCGGCTCGTTGAGCCCCTTCTGCGCGGTGACGAGCGCCGGCAACGACGCCTCGATGATCTCCTCGGCGCCTTCGACCTCGCGGTGGGCGGTGACTTTCCCCTCCCCCACTTCGAGCTCCGTCACGACGTTGAGCTGCGGGAGGTCGAGCAGCTCGGCGAGCATCGGACCGACGAGCGCGTTGTCGGTGCCGACACCGAGCTTGCCGAGGAAGAGGATGTCGTATTCCTGTTGTTTGATGGCGGCCGCCAGGACTCTGGCGATGCCGAGAGAGTCGACTCCGGCGAGGTCCCCTTTGATATGGACGGCCTTCGTGGCGCCGCGGGCAAGGCACTCGCGCAGCGCCTGGCCGGCGCGGTCGGGCCCGAAAGTGAGGACGGTGACGTCTCCCCCTTTCGCCTCCTTGAGCTTGATGGCTTCTTCGAGAGCGTACTCATCGTAAGGGGAGACGATGAACTTCACCCCCGCCTCGTCGATGCTCTTTCCGTCGGATCCGATGCGGATCCGGGCTTCGGTGTCGGGAACCTGGCTGATACAGACGATGGAATTCAAAGGATCTCCTCCAGAAGGCGGGCAGCAAACGGGTGCTTGCGGTAAGACGGGGATTCTATGGAAAATCCGGGCCTAAAGGCAAAGTCAGAAGGCAGAAGGCAGAAGGCAGAAGTAAAGTCAGAAGCCACAGCCAGAGGCAGACCCAGAGGCAGACCCAGACGCAGACCCAGAGGAGGCCCAGATTGGCCCTGTCGAGCCTCTTACCTTCGGTTTTTGCCTCTGTCTCTGACTTTACTTCTGCCTTCTGCCTTCTGCCTTCTGCCTT
>JBHEPS010000105.1:0-7059 GCA_046260175.1 Thermoanaerobaculia bacterium | reverse complement strand
CCCGGCCGCAGGGGGTTGTCCGACCTCGGTCGCCAGAACGGTCGACGTTCGACCGTGACGGAGTTCCGCCCGGATCGAAAGGGGCGGGCGCAGAAGCCGCCGCTGCCCGCGACGGATACGCACGCCGAGAGTTTCTACTACCTGAAGCAGATGAATGCGCGTACGCCGATGGTCCTCGTGCTCGGCGACGGCGAGGAGCTTCGCGGCTGCATCGAGTGGTACGACCGCGACTGCCTCAAGATCAACCGCGAGGGAGCGCCGAACATCCTCGTGCAGAAGCACGCCATCAAGTACATGTTCAAGGAAAGTGACGAAGATTGATTTCCTTGCCTTGACGGGCGCTCTCCGGTTTACTGTCCCCTGACTCATGAAACCGATCGCGATCACGCTCGGCGATCCGGCAGGCATCGGCAGCGAAGTCATCTTCCGGGCTCTCGAAGAGCTCGACTCCGATCTCCCGATCCGCATCTTCGGCGACTGGAAGTACGCGAACCGCTCGCCCGCCCCGATTCCGGAGCGGGTCACGAGGTTCGCGGAGCACGCGCCGATCCCTGCGGACGTCCGCGCCGCCTTCGTCGATGTCGCGACATCAGGAAGCGGCGATCTCGAGTTCGGGAAGATCGACGCGCATTACGGGCGGACGTCCCTCGCCGCTCTCGAAGCGGCGCTCGCGGCGGTCGAGCGGGGAGAATGCCGCGCGCTCGTGACCGCGCCGATCCACAAGCAGGCGGTGCTCGCCGCCGGGTCGGAGCACGCGGGCCACACCGAGTTGCTCGCCGCGCGGGCGAAGCTCGGGCGCTACGGGCGTGACTACGCGATGCTGTTCGACTCTCCGCGCCTGCGGGTGGCGCTGCTCTCGGTTCATGTCTCACTCGCTCGCGCGATCGAGATGGTGACCGCCGAAGGCGTTCTCGATCTCGCGAAGCTGGTCGACCGCGAGCACGAGCGCCTGTTCGGGAAACGCCCCCGCATGGCGGTCGCCGGGATCAACCCTCACGCCGGCGAGGGAGGGCACTTCGGCAAGGAGGACGAGCGCATCACCGAGGGGGTCGAGCTCGCGAAGAAAGCAGGGCTGACGATCTCCGGGCCGTATGCCCCCGACACGGTCTTCCTCCGCGCCTCGCGAGGGACGCACGACGTCGTCCTCGCGGCCTATCACGACCAGGGGCTGATCGCGGTCAAGACGCTCGACTTCGAGCGCTCGGTGAACGTCACGATCGGCCTGCCGTGGCTCCGCTGCTCGGTCGACCACGGCACGGCCTTCGACATCGCCGGCCGCGGAATCGCCGACGCCGAGCCGATGAAATTCGCGATCGAGTGGGCCGCCCATCACATCGAAACGGGAGAAAAGGAGCCATGAGCGATCGCACCCTCTGGATCGTCAGGATCTTCGGAATCCTCGTGTTCCTCCTGCTCGCGTGGCTGATGCTGGATTTGTACTCGGAGTTGCAGAGAATCAGGGGCTAGGGGCGAGTAAAGTCAGAAGGCAGAAGGCAGAAGGCAGAAGTAAAGGCAAAGGCCCGAGGCGGCCGTTGCTGTTGCATTCACTTCTGCCTTCTGCCTTCTGCCTTCTGCCTTTCCCCAGTCCCTAGCCCCTAGTCCCTAGCCCCTCGCTCTTTGCGCTACCATTCCCCCCCATGACACCGCCACCGCGGCCGCGCATTCTCGTCACGAACGACGACGGCATTTACAGTGAGGGGCTCCGCAAGCTGGCCGAGGCGCTGAAACTGGTCGGAGACGTCACCATCGTGGCGCCCGACCGCGAGCAGAGCGCCGCCTCGCATGCTCTCACGCTCAACCGCCCCCTTCGCCTGCTCCAGATCAAGGAGGGGGAGTGGATCGTCGACGGAACGCCGACGGACTGCGTGAATCTGGCGGTCCTCTACCTGATGAAGGACAACCGCCCCGACCTGGTCTGTTCGGGGATCAACTTCGGGCCGAACCTCGGTGACGACGTGACGTACTCGGGCACCATCTCCGCCGCGTTCGAAGGGTCGCTCCTCGGGGTTCCCTCGATCGCGTTCTCGGCGCTGGTGGGTGAGAACTTCTCGTTCGATACCTGTGCGCGCTTCGCCGGATCGTTCGTCGCGGGGGCGCTCGACTGGCACGACGATCCGCACGTGGTACTGAACGTCAACTTCCCGGTCGCCGAGCTTCACGGGGTGCGCGTCACGCGCCTCGGCAAACGGAAGTACACCGAGGGCGTCATCGAGCGTCTCGACCCGCGGGGGCGGCAGTATTTCTGGATCGGCGGTGAGCCGCCGGTGTGGACCCGCGACGAGGGAACCGACATCTCGGCGGTCGAGGATGGATTCGTCTCGATCACGCCGCTCCACCTCGACCTCACCCACCACCCCTCCATCGAGAAGCTGAAGAAGATCGAGAGCCGTCTTGCCGAATCCGCGAAACAGAGCTGAGCTTCCCCCGATCGCCGACCGCGAGTTCATGCATCTGCGCGAGCAGATGGTCGAGCGTTACGTCGCCGCGCGCGGGGTTGTGGACCCTCGGGTGCTCGCGGCGATGAAGGAGGTCCCCCGGCATCTGTTCGTCCCGCCGGCGATGGCCGCGAAGGCTTACGGGCCGGGCGCGCTGCCGATCGGGAAGCAGCAGACGATCTCGCAGCCGTACATCGTCGGGCGGATGATCGAGCTGCTCGAGCTCGACGGGAGCGAGAAGGTGCTCGAGGTGGGGACGGGCACCGGTTACCAGGCCGTCGTGCTCTCCCGCCTCGCCGCCCGCGTCTTCTCGATCGAGCGGATCAACGAGCTCGCCCTCAAGGCCGTCGAGCTGGTGCAGCGGCTGAAAATCCACAACGTCAGCGTCAAGGTGTTCGACGGGACATACGGCTGGTCCGACCAGGGGCCGTTCGACCGGATCATCGTCGCGGCCGCGGCGCCGGAAGTTCCGGAACCGCTGGTGCAGCAGCTCTCCCGGAACGGGAAACTGGTGCTGCCGATCGGGCCCGCGGGGAACCAGCGTCTGGCGCGCGTGTCGAAGGTGGCAACGAGACTGCAGATCGAGGACTGTGGAACGGCCGAGTTCGTCCCGCTGGTGGGGCGGTTCGGCTGGAAATAGCATGATCCGCCGGACGACTCTCATACTCGCATCCCTGCTCCTGCTCACCATCGGCGCGGCCGCCGCCTGGGTTGCCCTCACCGTCCCGCGGGACGTGCAGGCGCAGTCGATCCTCCGGGACGCGCGGACACTCCTGCGCCAGGGGGACCCGACCGAGGCCCGCGGCAAGTTTCTCGAGGTCCTCGAGGACTATCCGCGGACGGATGCCGCCGCGGCAGCGGCGTTCGCCCTCTTCCGGATCGAGCAGCGGGAGCGTGCGGCGCTCGAGAAACGGGTCGCCGCGATCGAGCAGGGAGAGCAGGGGCGCGGAGAGGCTTCCGCGGAGAGGCTGGCCGCGGAGCAGCAGGAATCCGCCCAGCGTCTGGAGGATCGCGCCCGGATCGAGCAACTCGAGAAACAGCTCGCCGAGGTGACCCTCCAACTGGAAGCACCGAAGATCAAGGCGAAAAAGTCGACGAAGAAATGACTGATATGATGATTGGCGCGCGAGGCTAATGGAATGAAGGAAACGCGGATGGTCAAGATCCACGGCAAGGTTCAGGGCGTGGGATATCGCTTCTTCGCCACCCGGATCGCCCGGAGGCTGGGCCTGAAGGGGTACATCCAGAACCTGCGCGACGGTTCGGTGGAAGCCGCCGTCGAGGGCGAAGCCGACGCCATCTCGGAATGGATCGAGGAGCTCCGGGAAGGGCCTCGATATGCAGAGGTGAGCAGGATCGACCAGGAGCGCCGCGAGTTCCAGGGGAAGTTCGGCGACTTCGACGTCAAGTTCTGACATGAAGCGCGATCTCGAACTGACCGACTTCATCCGGGACGTTCCCGATTTCCCGAAGCCCGGCATTCTCTTCAAGGACATCACTCCGCTGCTCGCTGACGCTCGCGCGTTCGCGCAGACGATCGAGCTGCTGGCCGAGCCGTTCGCGGCCTCGGGAATCACTCATATCGCCGGAATCGAGTCGCGGGGATTCATCTTCGGAGGGGCGCTCGCCCGACGTCTGGACTGCGGGTTCGTTCCGATCCGGAAGCCGAAGAAGCTGCCGTGGACGACCCATCGCCACGAGTACGAGCTCGAGTATGGCTCGGACGCGCTCGAAGTTCACGACGACGCGATCAAAAGCAATGACCGCGTGCTGATCGTGGACGACGTTCTCGCGACCGGAGGAACGGCATCGGCCGCGCGCGCGCTGATGGATCTGTTCGGCGCGAGCGTCGAGGGAATCACCGTGGTCATCGAGCTCGAGTTTCTCGGGGGCAGAAGCCGCCTGCACGGCGTGCCCGTACATTCACTGCTGCGCTACTCGTAGTGTGGTGGTGGCCACGGCTTTCCAGCCGTGGCTTCGGATCGTGGGCACGGCTTTCCAGCCGTGGCTTCGGTGAAGACGGGTGGGCACGGCTTTCCAGCCGTGGCTCTGGGGAAGACTGACCACGGCTGGAAAGCCGTGCCCACCTTTACGACGGTTTCCCGGAGCGCTGCAGCGTGACGCGTGCGGACACCGCAGTCGCGTGGACACCGGGATCGAGGGTGAGGCTCTCACCGCTCGCCGTGTCGTCCTGACCGAGCAGGAGGCAGAGTCTGGCGAGCTCGCGAAAGGCCGCGGCACCGCCCGAGATCCGAATCTCACCTCCGTCGCGGACGACCTCGATGCGCTCCCGTGCGAGCCCCTCCAGCGCCCGCATTGCGAGATCGTAGTTCATCGCGGCTCCCCGCTGTAGGTGACCGAGTTCCGCTCGGTCTCGTGCAGCACGATCCGGAAGAGCCGCCCGCGGGGGATCGCCGCCTCGAGCTCGCGCCAGAAGGCCCGCGCCAGGTTCTCCGCCGTGGGAATCACACCGCGAAGGAAATCGACGTCGCTGTTCAGGTTCTTGTGGTCGACCCGGTGCACCACGCGCTCGCGCATGATGTCTTTCAGAAGCTTGAGATCGATCACCATTCCGGTCTCCGGGTCGATCTCCCCTTCGACACTGACCTCGATGGCGTAGTTGTGCCCGTGCCCGCCGGCGTTGTCGCATTTGTCATAGACGCGGCGGTTCCACTCCGCGTCCCGCTCGGGATTGTGCAGACGATGGGCAGCGGAGAAATCGAGCTTCGCCGTGACGATCATGTTCTCTCCATGAGCTCCAGGTTCATTCGAACGTGACGAGCGGCGCGCCGCCGTCCACGGTCGATCCCGCCTCGACATGAACGAGAGCGATTCGCCCGTCGCGCGGCGCCGTGATCTCGTTCTCCATCTTCATCGCTTCGAGGATCAGGATCCCCTGGCCCCGGACCACCTCGTCTCCCGGCGCGACCGAGAGGCGGACGACGCGTCCCGGCATCAGGGCCTTGATGACCGACTCGGCCGAGGCGCCCGCGGGCCCGCGCAAGCGCCGCGCGGTGAGCGGGTCTTTCACCTCGACCACCACCTTGCGGCCGGCCACGGTGATCCGGTAATCCCCCTGCTCGCGGTGAAAAAGAAAAATCTCCTGGCGCCCGTCCTCGAACCGAAGCGCCCGCATGCTGTCGCCCGCCGTAATCATGTCCGCGATCAGGACGCGATCCCGCAGCCGTACCTGATAGCCGCTGCCATAGCGCTCGACGATGACGGGGATCTCTTCTCCCTGGAAACGGGCGAGCAGTTTCATCGGCTCTTCCTCCCGGTCGCTTCGAGCCGGCTGGCGTCGCGCCACCGCGAGGAGCCCAGCTCGGGCGGCCGGATGTCCTGGACTGCCTCGAACTCGAGGATGGCCGCTGCAGCGATGGCGATCTCGGCGATCTCCGGCTCGGTCTGCTCGATCCCGCGCGCGGCGAGAAATCGCTCGATGAACCCCGTGTCGAACTCGGCGCTCTCGAACTCCGGCGTCGCGAGAAGCGCCGAGTAGAAGGGAATCGAGGTCTCGATCCCCTCCACGCGATACTCCCGCAGGGCGCGCCGCATCCGCGCGATCGCCTCCTGGCGGTCGGAGCCGGTGGCGATCAGCTTCGAGAGCATCGGGTCGTAGTGGAGGGGAACGTCGTAGCCGGCATAGACGCCGTTGTCGTTCCGGATGCCAGGCCCCTGAGGGAGGTGAAGAAATCGAATGTGCCCCGGCGAGGGAGCGAAATTCTGAAATGGATCTTCGGCATAGACGCGGCACTCGATCGCGTGCCGGCGTGGGACGAGATCTTCCTGACGCAGGCGCAGCTTCTCGCCCATCGCGGAGCGGATCTGCTCCTTGACGAGATCGACGCCGTAGACCTCCTCGGTCACGGCATGCTCGACCTGAAGCCGCGTGTTCATTTCGAGGAAGTAGAAATTGCGGTCGGGCCCCATGAGGAACTCGACCGTGCCGGCCGAGTCGTAGGAGACCGCGCGAGCGGCGCGGACACCGGCCTCGCCGAGGGCGGCCCGGAGCTTCTCGTCCACGACGGGAGATGGGCACTCCTCGACGACCTTCTGATGACGGCGCTGCAGGGTGCACTCGCGCTCGCCGAGGTGGACGACGTTGCCGTGCTTGTCGCCGAGCACCTGGACTTCGATGTGACGCGGGGTGGCGATGACCTTCTCGGGGTAAAGCGAGCCGTCGCCGAAGAACGAGGTCGCCTCGCTCTGAACGCGCTCGAAGGCCGCGCGCAGATCCTCCTCGCGCTCGACCTGACGCATTCCTTTTCCGCCGCCGCCGGCGCTCGCCTTCAGCATCACCGGATAGCCGGACTCGCGAGCGAAGTCGCGGATCTCCTCCCAGGAGGCAACCGCTTCTTCCAGACCGGGGACGATCGGAACGCCTGCTGCCTTCATCCGCTTGCGCGATTCGGTCTTCGACCCCATCGAGCGGATCGCCTCGGGAGAGGGTCCGATGAAGGTCAGCCCGGCCGCCGTGCAGGCCTCGGCAAACTCGGCGTTCTCCGCGAGAAATCCGTAGCCGGGATGAACCGCCTGCGCGCCGCTCTGCCGCGCGGCCTCGAGGATGCGGTCGATCCGGAGATAGCTCTGGCTCGATGGAGCAGGCCCGATGAGAATCGCTTCG
>JBHEPS010000104.1:800-8501 GCA_046260175.1 Thermoanaerobaculia bacterium | reverse complement strand
CCCTTGAGCTCCGCCGCAGACAGGTTGAGAGGCACCGTGATCTCGCGTACCAGCCCGTCGTTGGCGCGCCGCTCGGAAGCCGAGGTCGCGGAGTCCTGGGGCCGAATTGGGGGGACGACGACGTCGCTCAGGTCAATTTCGAGGGGAGGATGAACGGAGCGCCTCGGCGGCGCCTCGGGGGCTGTCTCAGGCCCGAAAGGAGAGGGATCGTCGACCAGTTCGGTCGGGATCGTCGGCAGATCCTCGCCGCCGTCGTCGTCGAGAACCATGGGCGAGCCCTCCTCGATCTCCTCGGTCGGGAAGACCGCGTCGTCGACTCCAACCTCGCTTGCCAGCACGTTGTCCTCGGTCCAGACCGTGTCCCCCTCGTCCCGCTGCGGAACGGCGGCGTTGAGCGGTTGAATCTCCCGGTCCAGCGCCCCGGCGCCCTGCAGGCCGTACTTCTTCACCAGGTGATCCAGGACGGCGTGGGTGACTCCCCGCAACGTCTCCTCGACCCCGATGCCGGTGGTGGCCACCGACTCGAAGGAAGGAGCGCTGAAGCGGTTGATCGCTTCCTCGAGTGAGGCCACGGGCATCGCGTTCGGCAGGTCGCGCTTGTTGTACTGAATCACGAGCGGAATCTCGCGAATGCGCATCCCCTGGCGCTTGAGGTTGTCCTCCAGGTTCTGAAGACTCTCGATGTTCGCGTCGAGCGCCGACTCCTGCGAGTCGGCGACGAAAACGATCCCATCGGCCCCCTTCAGCACGAGCTGGCGGGTGGAGTTGTAGTAGACCTGCCCGGGAACGGTGTAGAGCTGGAGCTTGGTCCGCATCCCGCGGATCTTCCCCAGGTCGAGAGGGAGGAAATCGAAGAAGAGCGTTCGATCCTGCTTCGTCGCCAGCGAGAGCATCTTGCTCTTGTTGTTGGAGGGGAGAGATTCGTAGACGAACTGAAGGTTCGTCGTCTTCCCGCAGAGCCCCGGCCCGTAGTAGACGATCTTCGCGGTGATTTCTCTCGTCGCGTAGTTGAAGAGGACCATGGGACGCGAAACAAAGTATCGGAGGGGCAGGTAGGTGTCAACGAGCTCGAAGGGGAGGCTGGCCAGCTTTCTCTCCAGTGTATCCTTCCGGGTCGAGCCCCGAAAGACGCCGGGCCCCAAGAGGTGCTGATGCGACTGTCGCAATGGCTGCGGGCTGCCGCCGCCGCAACGTTCTTCCTTTCCGTGTTCCAGGCCGAGCTTTCCGCCGAGCCGCCGCACGTCTACGCGCTCGTCGGGGGGACCGTCCACCCCGTCTCCTCCCCCCCGCTCCCGAACGGGACCGTGGTCGTGCGAAATGGGTTGATCGAGGCGGTTGGAGCCGGCATCCGTGTACCCGCCGACGCCGTGCTGGTCGACACGACCGGTGCCCAGGTCTACCCGGCGCTTTTCAACGCCCAGAGCGCGGTCGGCATCCCTGCCGTCCCCAAAGAGGATTCGTCGGCGGGAAAGGATCCCGGAGCCGCCAGCCTCGCCGCTGCGAAACTGAGCCTGGCGCCCGATGCTCTCGACTCCTGGCGCGGGGCCGGCGTCGGCACCCTCCTCTCCGCTCAGAAGGGGGGAAACTTTCAGGGCGGCTCGGTGATCTTCAACCTGGGTGAAGCGCCACTCGAGCAGCTCGTTCTCCGCTCGCCGGGCTCGATTCAGTTCTCGTTCGCCACCAGGTCGTGGGGCACCTACCCCGACTCCCTCATGGGAGCGATCCACCTCGCGCGTCAGTCGATGCTCGACGCCGCCTGGCTGGTGGAGGCGCGTGGAAGTTACGAGCGCGAGCCGAGAGGAAAGAGACGACCGGAATCCAATCCCGATCTCGAGGCGCTTGCCGGCGTCCTGAGACGGGAAATGCCGCTGGTGCTGCTGGCCGACGACGAGGTGCGAATCCGCGCGGCCGCGGAGATCGGCCGGGAGCACAAGCTGCGGTGGATCGTGTCGGGGGCCGCCGAGGCTTGGGAGCTCGCGGACTTTCTGGCGGAGGCCGGCGGAGCGGTGCTCGTGAGCGTCGACTGGCCCAGGCCACCGACGATCGCCCCCGAGGACCAGCCGCTTCGCGCCGTGCGCAAGCGGGTGCTGGCCCCGACAGGGCCGGCGGAGCTGGCAGCACGCGGGGTTCCGTTCGCCCTCGTTTCGGGAGCGAACCTCGGAGCGAAGGAGTACCTCGCAGGGATTCGGAGAGCGATTGAAGAGGGACTTGCCGAAGATGTGGCGCTGCGCGCGGTGACCCTTGCTCCCGCGCAGATGTTCGGCCTCGAACGTCAGATCGGAAGCATCGAGTCCGGCAAGATCGCGAACCTCCTGGTCACGGAAGGGAAGTTCTGGGAGAGAGAAGCGAAGGTCCGCAATCTCTTCGTCGACGGCCGTCAGATGCGGATCGTCGCACCTTCCGATGCGGAGGAATCGCCGCTCTCGGCCGAGGGGAGCTGGGATCTGAGCGTCCGCCTTCCGGAGGGAGAAGTGGCGCTGCGTCTGGACCTCACCCAGCAGGGCGAGCGAGTGAGCGGAAGCTTCTCGGGCGACCGGGGCTCGGGTTCGATCGGCGAAGGAACCGCGGAAGGAAACCGCATCCGATTCTCGCTCGCCGCGCAGGCGTCTCCGAGCGGGGAGATGAGCGAATGGCGTTTTGAAGGAACGATCACCGGAAACTCGATGGAGGGTAGTGTGACGAGCTCACTCGGAACGTTCGACTTCAACGGAAGGAGGCCGGAATGAGAGAAGCCTCGAAAGCAGTCGCGATCTTCATCCTGCTCGCGGCGGTCGCGTTTCCGTCGATCGGAGCGGAGCGCGAAGTCCTGATCCGTAATGCGACGGTGCTGACGGTTACGAATGGCGTGATCGAGAACGGGTCGGTCCTGGTGCGCGGAACGAAGATCGCCGCGGTCGGCCCTGCCGGCTCGGTTCGCGCTTCCGCGGATGCGACGATCATCGACGCGACGGGGCGCTACCTCATGCCCGGAATCATCGACGCCCACAGTCATGCGGGCGTCGTCGGTTCGGTCAACGAGGGATCGCTTGCGAACACCGGCATGGTGAGGATCATGGACGTTCTCACCGACGAGGACGTCACGGCGTACCGGCAGCTCGCGGGAGGGACGACGGCTGCCAACATTCTCCACGGCTCGGCCAACGCGATCGGCGGCCAGAACGCCATCGTCAAATGGAAGTGGGGGCGTCCGATCGAAGAGTGGCCGATTCCCGACGCTCCCCCCGGAATCAAGTTCGCACTGGGCGAGAATCCGAAGAGCTCCAACTGGAACGTCGCTCCGGGGACCGAGCGACCCTATCCGAACACCCGGATGGGAGTGGAGGAGGTCATTCGGGAGTCCTTCATCCGTGGACGCGAGTACATGGAGAGGTGGGAGCGCCATCGCGCGGCTGTGAAGCGAGGCGAGCAGCCCATCCCGCCGAAGAAGGATCTATTGCTCGACGAGATGGCTGCGATTCTCCGCGGGGAGGTCCACATCCACGCCCACTGCTACCGCTCGGACGAGATCCTGATGCTCATGCGTGTCGCCGACGAGATGGGCTTCAAGATCAGGACCTTCCAGCATGTCCTCGAGGGATACAAGGTCGCGCCGGAAATGGCCGCGCACGGGGCCGGGGGCTCGACCTTCATCGACTGGTGGGGATTCAAGATGGAGGCGTACGACGCGATCCCCTACAACGTCGCTCTCATGGCGCGCAATGGCGTGCTCACCTCGGTCAATTCCGATTCGGACGAGCTTGGGCGGCGATTGAATCAGGACGCCGCGAAAGCGATGAAGTACGGCGGCCTCACTGAAGACGAAGCGCTCCGCCTCGCGACGATCAATCCCGCCATCCAGCTCGGGCTCGATCACAGGATGGGTTCGATCGAGGCGGGGAAGGATGCGGACCTGGTGATCTGGACCGGCCATCCGCTCTCCACGTACTCGCGCGTCGAAACCACCTTCATCGAAGGCGACATATATTTCGACCGGCAGCACGATCAGGCGCGCCGCATCGAGTTGGCCGCGGAGAAACAGAAGCTGCTCGATCGGGAAAAAGAGCGGGCGGAGCGCGAGAAGGCGGCTGCCGGAAAGACTGAGAAGGTGACCCCGTGATCCGGAGATTGTTTGCTGCTGGACTCATTCTCTGCGCGTCGGCGTACGCCCAGTCGGTCATCCCCAACACTCCCGGCGAGGTGAAGACGTTCGCGATTCGGGGAGCGACGATCCATCCGGTCACCTCCGCCCCCATCGAGAGGGGCACGCTGGTGATCGCGGACGGAAAGATCGCGCTCGTCGCGGGCGAAGGAGCAGCGATTCCCGCAGACGCCGAGGTGATCGATGGGACGGGACTGCACGTCTATCCCGGAATGATCGATTCCCTCACCAACATCGGCCTCACCGAGATCAGCTCCGTGCGGGGCAGCGTCGACACTTCGGAGGTCGGCGACTACAACGCGAACGCGCGGGCGACAGCGGCCCTCAATCCCCACAGCGAGCTGATTCCCGTCACCCGGGTCAACGGAGTCACGACCGTTCTTTCGGCGCCCGAGGGAGGAATTATTTCGGGGCAGAGCGCGCTGATCAACCTCGCCGGATGGACGCCGGGCGAGATGGTCGTCAAGGCGCCGGTCGGCCTGCATCTCAGCTTTCCGCGACTTCGCAGCGGAGGCTGGAGCGCTCCCGAGGGAGAAGAAGCCGAGAAGGAAGCGAAGAAGGGTTACGAGCGGAAGCTCGAGGAGCTCCGGACCAGGTTCCGCGACGCCCAGGCGTGGGAGAAAGCGGTCGCCGCACGCGGGGTCGATCCCTCCCTTCCCCCGATCGAGGCCGATCTCGGTCTCGCGGCGATGGCCGAAGCCGCCAGCGGCCGCATTCCGGTCATCGTCCACGCGGACTTCGCGCGCGACATCCGCGCGGCCGTGGCCTTCAGCCGCGAGATGGGCCTGCGGATGATTCTCTCCGGCGGCGCACATGTGCAGGAAGTCACGGACCTTCTAGCGCGGGAGAAGATTCCGGTGCTGCTCGGACCGATCCTCGCGCTTCCTCCGAGGGAGGACGATCCGTACGATCTGATCTTCTCGAACGCGGCGGCGCTTCATGCGGCGGGAATCCCGTTCGCCATTCAGAGCGCGGATTCGCACAACTCGAGGAATCTTCCCTATCACGCCGCCGCGTGCGCGGCGTTCGGGCTCCCGAAAGAGGAAGCGTTGCGGGCGATCACGATCAATCCCGCGCGCATCTTCGGGGTCGACGCGTTGATCGGATCGCTGGAGGCGGGCAAGCTCGCGAACGTGATCGTCGCGGACGGCGATCCGCTCGAGATCACCACCAGCGTGCTGCACGTTTTCATCGCCGGCGAAAGAATGTCTTCCGACTCCCGGCACACGCTTCTCTACGACAAGTTCCGCCAGCGGCCCCCGGTCAGACGGCCCTGAGGTTGACGTCCTTGCCGGACGCGATACAATCGCGGCCGGTTCATTTTTCGTTCTTTCTCAACTGAAGCCGTTCGTGGTGAGGTGCTCGTTCGCACCTCAGGGAAGCCGGTGTGAAGCCGGCGCGGCCCCCGCCACTGTAACCGACGACGACCCGCGCGCGAGACGAGCGTGTCCCCACTGTCGCATGAGCGATGGGAAGGGAGGCGCGGGAAGAATGACTCGGAAGCCAGGAGACCGACCCGGATGGCGATGCATCAGTTCCTCCGGGGCGGAGGAGCGGCTTCGATGGCTCCTTCGTCCCATTGACCGCTTCGGAGGGAAGCGAAGGAGTCATCGTCTTGAAAAATCTCATCTCCATCCTTTCGTTGTTCATTCTTGTCTCCCCCCTGGCCGCCGGGCCGCTCGATTCGGACTCTCCGGCGATTCACCGCGACGAGCTGATCGTCACGGCATCGGCGACGGCCGAGCCGCTCGCCTCCACGCCCGCTTCCGTCAGCGTGATCACCGCCGAAGAGATCGAGGACAAAGGGCTGCGCGACGTCGCCGATGCTCTGCGTGAGGTTCCGGGTCTCGCCGTGATCAGAAGCGGGTCGCCTGGAAAGATCGTCTCGCTGTTCACGCGCGGCGGCAGCTCGAAGGACACCTTGGTCCTGTGGAACGGCATCGAGCTGAACAACCCGTTTTTCTCCGGCTTCGACTGGGGTCGATTCTCGACTGCAGGGGTCGAGAAGATCGAGATCGTCCGCGGTCCCTTCTCCGCGATCTACGGCTCGGACGCGGTGAGCGGCGTGGTGAACATCATCACCGACGCCCACCGCCCGTTCGTCTCCGCTGATTTTCACGCCGGAGAGAACGGACTGCTCAACGGCCGGGTCTCCGGAGCCGTTTTGAGAGAAGGATGGAAACTTCACGGCGCCGTCGAGCATCGCACCGACGACGGATTCGAGGTGAACGACGACATGACCCAGTCGACGGCGCTCCTGGGCGGGCAGCGCGTGATCGGCAGGCTCTCGGTTGGTGGCAGGCTGCGGTGGAATCGCTACGAGGTCGGGACTCCGTGGAGCGTGAACGCGGATGGAACGGCTTTCGAGCTCCATCGGGAGAGAAGAGAGGAGGGAGACGAGCTGGAGCTCGCGCTGCCCCTGGCTGGTTTTATTGGCCGGGCCGAGTACGAGGCGGTCGTCTCCCGGAACGAGAGAACCGATAAGTTCGACGACCCTGACGATCCCTTTGGCCGGCTCTGGGCGAGAACCGACGTCGAGATCGACCGCGCCTCGGCCCGAACGAGATATCGCATCGGCGACCATGCGCTTGCCGCGGGTGGGGAATGGGAGAGCTCGAGTGTCGACGACGCCTCCTCGTACGGGAACTCGCTCGACGGCAGCCGGCGCGAGAGCTTCGGAGCATTCGTCGAAGACCGCTATACGCGTCCCATCGGGCGCGGCCTTCTCGAGGCGAGCATCGGCGCCCGGTTCGACGACTTCGATTCGTTCGGCTCGCAGATCTCCCCCCGCGCGGCGGTCGCATGGATCCGCGGAGCGAACAAGGTGCGCGCCGGTTGGGGCGAAGCGTTTCGCGCGCCGTCGATCGGCGAGCTCTTCTTTCCCTTTTTCGGCAATCCCGAACTCGAGGCGGAGAGCTCGACGAGCTGGGAGGTCGGATATGAGCGAATGCTGGTGCTCGGCCGCGCGACGGCGACCCTGTTCGCCACCGATTTCGACGAGCTGATCGTCTACGACAACCTCACGAACCGCTTCGAGAACGCCGGCGCCGGGCGATCGCGGGGAGTCGAGCTCGGATGGGAGCGGCCGCTCGGCTCGACCGTTGCCGCGAGCGCGAGCTACACCTGGCTCGACACCGAGGACCGCGACACGGGCGAGAGATTCCTGCGGCGTCCGGAGCACTCGGGCTCGGTCGCGATACGTTGGGCGGATCGCGACTGGGCGGCGGGCGCCGTCGCACTGCACACGGGCGAGCGTCCGGACATCACCGACCTCTTCCCCTGGGGGCGCGTGATCAGCGAGGCCCACACGACCGTGGATCTGCTCGTCGAGCGATCGTTCGGTGCGGTCGCGCCTTACATCAAGATCGAGAACGCGACCGGCGAGGAGTACGAGGAGATCTACGGATATCCCAGCGCGGGGCGGCGCGCGATCGTCGGAGTTCGGTACTCGGCGCGATGATCGGGCGCGGGCGTCGCATGAGGATCGACTCGAAGATATAATTCGTCGCCTTTACGAAGGAGGGTTGAATGCCGGTAGTCCCGAGCGACGACGAGAACGAGTA
>JBHEPS010000104.1:0-790 GCA_046260175.1 Thermoanaerobaculia bacterium | reverse complement strand
GCTTTCAGCCGCGCGGATGTACCCTGATTCGCCGAGTCGAAGCTGGAAGCTTCGACTCCTGTGAGCGAAGCTGAAAGCTTCGCCTACGCCCGGCCCTTTTTCGTCAGCGCTTTCTGCGAGACGGCTTCTCGCTCTCGATCGCCGGCGCGTCGCGCCAGCTCCTCGGCATCGATACGAATGGGTTCCCGCGCAGGAAGAAGCGGAGCGGCCACCACGCGGCCTCTCCCGAGTTCTCCACCCCGATCCGGGGCGACACCGCGATGTCCTCGTCGGCGATGGGGCTGCGGTGGGGGGTGATCGAGAGCTCTCTCGACGACAGATCGGCTCCGTCGAGGCCTCGGTCGATGGCCAAAGCCTGACAGAGTTTTCCCGGTCCCGACATCAGATCGATTTCCCGCTTCGCTCTCGGTCGGTTCAGACGCATCCGCTCGATTCCCTCGAGAGGCTGCGCGGCTCTCAGAAGGACCGCTTCCGCGATGTCGTGATCTCCGGTGACGACGTTCATGCAGAAGTGCATTCCGTAGGTGAAGTAAACGTAGGCGTGCCCGCCGGGGAGGTACATCGAGGAGTTTCGTTCGCTGCGGAGTCCCCCCCTTGCGTGGCTCGACGAATCATTGGCCCCCAGGTAGGCCTCGGTCTCTACGATCCGCGCGGTGAGCAGCTCGCCGTCCAACTCTCGCTGGATGACGCACCCGAGAAGAGCGCGGGCCACGGCGACCGGCTCGCCCGCGTAGAACTTCCGGGGAAGGGGGCGTCTTCTCATCGGCCGAGCTGATCTTCGCTCGTGAAG
>JBHEPS010000103.1:0-8514 GCA_046260175.1 Thermoanaerobaculia bacterium | reverse complement strand
CGCTCGGCGAGCATCCGATACGTCTCGGACTGCTGAAAGGAGCGAAAGCTCTCGGGACCGACGATCTGGATGATGAGTCCGTCCAGCTGACGGCGGGTCTCTCGCTCGAGCATCGTGAGCTCGGCCGTCGGCGGAGCCTCCGGGGCGGCCGGCCTGACCGGGGGAACGGTCGGCGTGCGCACGGCCAGTTCGGTTTCTTCAGGAAGCAAGATCTCACCCTCGATCGCGTCCTGTGCGACATAGAGCCTCGCCATGTGTCGCGCTTGCTCGAAGATCCGCGGGACGATGAGAAGCGTCAGGCCTCCGATCGTCAGAATCAGCGCGACGTAAACGAGAAGCAGGTTGATTCGCCGGTTGGGAATCCATCGTCCCAGCCATCGAGTCACCGTGTTCCCGATGTAGGCGAGAATGAACGTGAGAAACAAGCCCGGAAAGAGGTCGCGCAGCATCCAGATCACGGCAGCGATCGAGATCCAGATCAGCCACTTTTCAATTCGAAGTGAGCGCGAGGTCGGCATCGAAGAACAGTCTACCGCGAGGCGGTGAACTCCGCGCGAGTTCCCGCATCGAATTCCGCCTGCTCATTCAACACGCCGGATCGCAGCGATGGAAACGTCGTCTTCGATCCTGGCGCCGTCGGTGAACAGCTCCCATTCGCCGAGGATCCTCTGGCACACGTCCGGCGAACCGGCGTGCCGCATCGCCGCCGATTCGAGCGAATCGTATCCCCACGCCACCCCCGCGCGGTTGAGAGCCTCCGGGAGGCCGTCCGAGCAGAAAAGCAGGGAGTCTCCGGGGGCCAGCGCTCCATGCTCGAGGGCCCAGGCGCCGGACGCCTTGATCCCGAGCGGGTAGGCGCCCTTGCCGATTCTCCGCGTGAGGCGATTCTGCGCGTCGATCTGCAGGATCGGGGGATGGCCTGCGACCATGGCCGACCATTCACCGGCCGGCCCGAGAACCACGTAGCAGGCGGTGAAGAACGAGCGGGGACCGCCGGTCCGGCACAGCAGTCGGTTGAGCGTCGCCATGATGGTCGCCGGCTCGGAAGAGATTTCGAGCTGGGTTCGGAAGGCGGCCTGGGCCACGGCCATCACCAGGCCCGCCGCCATCCCGTGACCCGACGCGTCGCCGAATAGAATGGCGAGTCGCCCGCCCGGAAGAGGGGCGAAATCGTAAAGATCCCCGCCGACCGTGTTTGCAATCCGGTTGAACGCCGAGATCTCCGTCGACTCCATTCGGGGCATCTCCCGGGGAAGAAGCGAAGCCTGGAGGTCGCGCGCCAGCTCGAGCTCGTCTCGGAAGCGGAGCTTGTCGATCAACTCGAACGCCAGGAGGAAGACGAGAATCGCAAAGGCTCCGAACAGAGAGAAAATCGTCTTGAGTGAGTCGTTCGATGCGTGCCCTCCTGCCAGGAGATAAACGAAGGAGAGGGTCCCCACGAGGCAGGCGAGCAGGAAAAGAAGGCGACGCTCGGGAGAGAGTCGTTTCGTGAGCCCGTAGACGAGAGCGCTCGCGGTCCGAACCCCGCGCTTCCATTGTTGTGGCTCGCTCTCGATCGCCGCGCGGTGCTCCTCGAGCAGTTTGCGGCGCACCGCCGGCCATTCCTCCTCGTAGAGACCCGCCACGTCGCGTGATCCGACGCTCCTGATCGTGTTTCCCGTGAGCTCGACCCAGTCGTGAATCTTCGCCATCTGCCGTGATTGTACGAGTTCTCAGCCCGGGGGTTGCCCGCCTGAGGGGATCCCGAGCTTCGCTGGCGCCCGCCGTGGTATGTTCCCGGCAATCCGACGGACCTGTGGCCGCTCTGGCGCGGCTCGAAAGGAGAACCCGATGAGATTTTGGATCCGAATTGTGGTCATCCTCGCCCTGCCTCTCGTGCTGGCCGGCTGCCAGCGCGAGGAGCCCGTTACTGGAAGCACGCCGGCCCCGCCCGCCGAGTCCACGGCGACCGCGGTCTCCACGGACACCGCCCTCACCACCGCCGATGCCAGGCTCGCGGTGGAGGAACCGATCGCGGTCTCGATCTTCGAGAGCGGGGTCGAGATCGAGGGAACGCCGCTCGCGGGAGCGACCGATTTCCAGGTGACGAATAATGGAAACCAGGTGCATTCACTCGCGATTGAGGGAGGAGGCGCGACCCACCGCCTCGAGAAAAACCTGCAGCCCTTCGAGATTCAGACCCTGCGAGTTCTCGATCTTCGGCCCGGGCGGTACCAGGTCTTCTGCCCGTTCCCCGGACACGCGGATGATGGGGAGACGACGGTGATGGACGTCGCGGCAGCGGAGTAAGAGGGACTAGGGGCTAGGGGCTGGGGAAAAGCAGGCAGAAGTCAGAAGTAACGGCAAAGACGTTCCGTCAGGATGACGGAGTTACCCCCGCGGCACTGCCGTTGCCTTGCTTTCCCTCGCCCCTAGCCCCTAGTCCCTAGCCCCTGCCTTTCTCACTCCTGGCTCTCGAGCTTGATCTTCATGGCGAGGAAGGACATCAGGTCCTTGATCGTGACGACGCCGCGGAGATTGTCGCCCTCGATCACGATCAGACGCGAGCGGCCTTTCCGAGTCATGCGAACGAGGGCTTCGAGTGCGTCCGTATCGATCTCGATCGAGTTCTCGAGCGTCAGCGGTTCGGTGACCGAGCCGACCGTCTGCCGGTCCCATTCGTGTCTCGGGATGATGCTGATCGCGTGGGCCGAAACGCAGCCGATCAGCCGATCGCCGTCCATGACGGGATAGATCCGGTGCTGATGGCGCTCGATGCAGGTCTCCACCAGCTCACGGACAGTCATCGTCCGCTGGGCGGTCACGGTGTGGCTGCTCGTGAACCGGCGGATCTTCTCGCCGAGCAGGCTCTGCCGGATCAGCACCTTGCTGTAGTAGATCTCGGCGAGCATCCGGACGTAGAAGCCGACCAGAATCCACCAGAGTGCCGCCACGAAGTTCGCCGCGAAGAGAAAAACAAGACCTACGCCCATGAGCGTGAAGCCGACGAGCGATCCCGTCGAAGCAGCCGTCCGAGTCGCCGAACGAACGTCTCCACTGCGGTGCCACAACCACGCCCTGAGCAGGCGCCCCCCATCGAGCGGGAAGGTCGGCAGCAGGTTAAAGCCTGCGAGAACCAGGTTCGCTCCACCCATGTAGCCGACGAAGGTCCAGACCACGCGCTGAAAGCCGAGAGCGGAGAGCGCGAGCGCGGCCGCGAAAAGCGCCCCGGCGAGAATGAACGAGGTTGCCGGCCCGGCGAGAGCGAGCGAAACTTCAACCCGCGGGGACCGTGGAGGCGCATTGAGCTCGGTCACGCCTCCGAAAAGGAAAAGGCTGATCGCCCTCACATCGACCCCGCTCTTTCTCGCGACGCTCGCATGCGCCAGCTCGTGCAGGACGATCGAGCCGAAGATGCATAGCGCGCCGAGGATGCCCAGCATCCAGTAGGCGAACTCGGAAAGGTTCGGCTCCGCGCGCGGGAAAATCCTCTCGGCGAGTGACCAGACGAGCAGCACGAACACGGTCAGCCACGACAGGTCGACGCGGACGTCGTATCCGCGAAGCCGGAACAGCGTGAAGGCGTGCCCGAACATCGAATCTCCATCCTGCCTCTTTCCTGCCATGCTTTTGGCCGCCCGTCTTTCCCTTCCCGGGAGTGGTTGATTCCGTCGTGTGAGCGGATCCTCGGGGCTGGCCGGAAAGCCGCATAAGCCAAGCGCGCTCGTCCGTATGATTGCGATTCTGTGGTACCTCGTCCTCGGCCTCGTCCTGATCGGAATCTCGATCGGAAGCGGGTTGCTGCGCCGCCTCCCCCTGACGACATCCATTCTTTATCTCGCCCTCGGGTACCTGCTCGGTCCGAAAGGGGCGGAGATGTTCGGCGTCCACCCGCTTCAGGATGCGGCGATGCTCGAGCGTCTGACCGAGATCGCGGTGATCATCAGTCTGTTCAGCGCGGGGATGAAGCTCCGGGTCCCGCTCCGGGACCGGCTCTGGGCCGAGCCGGTGCGACTCGCGTTCGTGTCGATGTCGGTCACGGTGGGGCTGATCGCACTGGTCGGCGTCTACGTGTTCGATTTTTCTCCGGGAGCGGCCATCATCCTGGGGGCGGTGCTCGCTCCGACCGACCCGGTGCTCGCGTCGGACGTCCAGGTCTCTCACCCCGGCGACCGGGACCAGCTGCGCTTCTCGCTCACCGGGGAGGCCGGACTGAACGACGGGACCGCGTTTCCGTTCGTGATGCTCGGTCTGGGCCTTCTCGGGCTGCGGGATATCGGCGCCTGGGGATGGCGTTGGGTCGCGATCGACGTCCTCTGGGCGATCTCGGGTGGACTGCTCATCGGCTGGTTTCTGGGGATCGGGATTTCGAAGCTGATCGAGCGTTTGAGCCGGCGCAGGGGCGGTCTGGACCCCCTGGAAGATTTTCTCGCCGTCGGATTGATCGCTCTTTCCTACGGTGTCGCATTGCTGCTGCACACCTACGGTTTTCTCGCGGTCTTCGCTGCGGGACTGGCCTTGAGGCGTCTGGACCACGACCAGTCGAAGGAGCAGCGGGAAGCTCCCGAGCGGGAAACCGTGAACACGGCGTACGGCGTCCTGAGATTCAACGAGCAGGCGGAGAGGCTCGCGGAAGTGATCGTCGTCATTCTGGTGGGAGGAATGCTTTCGATCGGGTATCTGCCGTTCGGCCTTCTCTGGTTCGCCCCGTTCGTACTGCTGGTGGTCAGGCCGGTCTCGGTAGCCGTCGGCCTTGCCGGGTTGAAGATCTCGGGGCATCGGCGCGGAATGATCAGCTGGTTCGGGATCCGCGGCATCGGCTCGATCTACTATCTGATGCACGCCATTCAACACGGTCTCCCCGAGGAGTATGCGGCGAAGATTACCGCCCTGGTGCTCAGCATCGTCGCAATCTCGGTCGTGATTCATGGGATCACCGTCACGCCGATGATGAAGTGGTACGAGAGAAGGACTCCCGCGGAGGAGGGTGCGATACCCCGGCCCTGAGCGAGGCTGTTCTATGATGGGGGCATGAGTCGAACGTCCCGCCTTCCCCTAATCGCACTGCTTGCCGGCCTCCTTTTTCTGGGTGCGTGCGCCAGCGTCGCCACTCATCCCTCAGGGCTCGATTCGGAGCTGATTGGGGAGATTGACGCCGCCATATTGCGCGCGGTCGAAGATGGCCGGATCGTCGGCGGCGTCTTTTTCATCGACAGCCGCGACCGGCGCTACGGCCGGACCTACGGCGTGGCCGCGACCACTCCGCGGCGAGAAGGCGTCAACTCCGACACGATCTACGATCTCGCCTCTCTCACGAAGGTCGCGGCGACGACACCCTCGATCCACCTTCTCGCCGAACGGGGGATGATCGATCTCGATGCTCCCGTTCGCACTTACATTCCGGAGATGAGCAGCGGGGAGGTGACGATCCGTCATCTGCTGACGCACACCTCCGGTCTGCCGCCGAGCCTGTCGCTCGAGGAGCCGTGGACCGGCTACACGGAGGGGATCCGGCGCGCGGCAACCGAGCCGCTCATGCATCGTCCCGGCCTGGTGTTCCGCTACAGCGACATCGGGTTCATTCTTCTGGCCGAGGTCGTGGGCCGCGTCTCCGGCGTTCCGCTCGACCGGTTTGCGAGCAGCGAGATCTTCGAGCCGCTCGGGATGGCCGACACCGCCTTCCGGCCCGATCCGCGACTGCGCGACCGGATCGCGCCCACGGAGGAAGTGGCCGAAGGGATGCTTCGCGGCGTCGTTCACGATCCCACTTCGCGCCGCATGGGAGGAGTCGCCGGGCACGCGGGACTCTTCTCGACCGTCGACGATCTGCGCCGTTACGCAGAGATGATTCTCGGCGGGGGAGCGCGCGAGGACGTTCGGATTTTCAAACCCGCGACGGTCGAGCGGATGACGTCAGTCGGATCCCCCGATGGGGTCACGCCACTCCGCTCCCTAGGCTGGGACATGGAGACGACTTTCTCGCGGCCGAGAGGGAACTTCCCCCTCGGCTCGATCGGCCACACCGGGTGGACCGGCCCGTTCATCTGGATCGATCCGGCCAGCGATTCGTTCTTCATCTTCATGTCGAATCGCGTTCATCCGCGGGGGCGGGGAAGCGTCGTGGCGCTCCAGCGCGAGATCGGAGATCTGGCCTCCCGGGCGGCCGGCTACGAGCGTGGAGACCCTCGGACGATCTACGGGAGCGTGGGCGGCTCCACGAGCAACGGCATCGATGTGCTCACCGACTCCGGATACGAGGCGCTCGACGGAATGCGCATCGGCCTGATCACGAACAACACGGGACGAGACCGATGGGGGAACCCGACCATCGACCTCCTGCGTGGGGCCGTGAACGTCGAGCTCGTGGCGCTCTTCAGCCCCGAGCACGGAATCCGGGGCGACCGCGACGAAAAAGTCGGGGACGAGCGTGACGCCAGAAGCGGGCTCCCCATCCATAGCCTCTATGGCGAGCGAAGAGCGCCGGCGGCAGCCCAGCTCGAAGGGCTCGACGCCCTTGTTTTCGACATCCAGGACATCGGAGCCCGTTTTTATACCTACATCTCGACGATGGAGCTCGCCATGGAAGCCGCCGCGAGAGCGGGCGTCCGCTTCGTCGTGCTCGACCGCGTCAACCCGATCACGGGAGCGAAGGTCGAGGGGCCGGCGAGTCTCTCGGCCGAGAGCTTCACGGCGATTCATCCGATCGCCGTCCGTCACGGCATGACCGTCGGCGAGCTCGCGCGGATGTTCAATGAGGAAAAGAAGATCGGCGCCGACCTCCAGGTCGTGCGCATCCGCTCATGGGAACGATCCCGCTGGTTCGACGAGACCGGGCTCCCGTGGTTCCCGACTTCACCCGCCATCCCAACGCTCGATTCGGCGATTCTCTACCCTGGCGTCTGCCTGCTGGAGCGGACGACCGTTTCCGTCGGCCGCGGGACCCCTCTTCCTTTCCGGTGGGTCGGCGCACCCTGGATCGACGGCGTCGCGCTGGCTCGCGAGCTGGAGGCAGCGCGCCTTCCGGGCGTGCGGTTCGCGCAGAGAAAAATGACACCGGTGTCGAGTCTTCATGCCGGGCAGCCTGCGGACGGGGTGGAGATCTTAGTGACCGACCGTGAAGCGCTGGATGCAGTGGAGCTCGGCGCGCTTCTGGCCACGACGCTGCATCGGCTGTATCCGGATGAGCTGAAGGTAGAGAAGGTGGATGACCTTCTCCGCCATCCGCCGACGATACGCGCGATCCTGCAGGGTCAGTCTCATGAGGAGATCCAGCGGCTGTGGGAGATCTCGCGCGCGGAGTTCCTCGAGCGGCGCGCCGGATATCTCATCTACGATTAGCCCTTCCGATGTGCATCATCTTCGTCGCGTTTCGCACCCACCCGGACTACCGTCTCGTCGTCGCGGCCAATCGCGACGAGTTCCGGGACCGGCCGACCGAGGCCGCGCACAGGTGGAAGGATGGCGGCGGGATCATCGGCGGCCGGGACCTCCGCAGCGGCGGAACGTGGATGGGCATCCACACGGATGGGAGATTTGCGGCGTTGACGAACTTCCGGGAGCCTGCAGCCGCCCCGGCAGAAGACTCGCCGAGCCGGGGCGATCTGGTTGTCTCCTATCTCCAGTCGGGTGGCGTGCCGCAGGTCTGGCTCGCGAGTCTCGCGCACCGCTCCGGGCAATGGGGAGGTTTCAGCCTCTTCGTTTCCGATCTGGGCGAATTGGCGCATCTCTCCAACCGCCGTAACGTACCGGATTCGCTCGGCCCCGGGATCTGGGCGGTCAGTAACGGGCTGCTCGGAGATCCCTGGCCGAAGGTCGAACGCGGGAAAGCGGAGTTCCGGAAGGTCGTCGAACAGAGCGGGGCAGATGTCGAGCGGCTGATGGCGCTTCTTCGGGACGACTCTGCCGCTGATCCGTCCGATCTGCCCGATACGGGAGTAGGGCCCGAGCGGGAGCGCGAGCTCTCGCCGATCTTCATCCGGGGGCAACTCTACGGAACGCGTTCCTCGACGGTCCTTCGCATCCGCGAGGATGGGCGGGGGAGCCTTATCGAACAGCAATGGTCGGGGGACGGCAAGGCCGAGGGGCGCGTCGAGCTCGAATTCGACGTTCCCGTGCCCGGTCTCAGGGAAGCCTGAGGACCTGTCCCGGTTTGATCATCGAAGACTTCATACCGTTCGCGCTCTTGATCGCCGTGACCGAGACACCGACTCGCCGGGCGATGTCCCACAGCGTGTCGCCGCTCGAGACCTGCCACGTGCGATCGCCATTCGACGGGGATCCCTTACCCTTCCCACCAGCCACCAGGTTGCGGTAGGCGGTGGGGTTGAGGGCGATGTGGTAGTGAGGCGGGCGGTTCTCGCGCGTGGCGTCGAGAACGTTGTCACGCTCGAGGCGGAGGAGGCGCGACTCCAGGTACTTTCGGCAGGACCCTTTCGCCGGGATGCGAAGGTCGAGCGCCATACCGGTTGGATGGACCGAGTAGGGAGAGGCGTTTCTCGGTTGCTCCGAGGTGGGGCGGGTGATGCTCGTCACGAC
>JBHEPS010000102.1:8222-8534 GCA_046260175.1 Thermoanaerobaculia bacterium | reverse complement strand
ATCCTGGCCGATCGGTTCGGGTGGTGATTTTCGAGAGCTCGGCAAAAGATGGCTCGATCCGCAGCCGCGATTCCGCGATCGTCGGCGTTCGCGGGGATCGAAATACGGTGAACCTCCACTTCCCCAACACGACAAAGTGGCCGAATGACTGCTCGAAGGTCGGCCAGGTGGTCAGGAATCTCCCAACGACGATCTCGCCGGCGCGGCTTGCCATCGAGGCCCTGATCGAGGGGCCGCAACAATCAGAGGAGATCCGCGGCTACTCGAATCCGTTCCCCGAGGGGTCCCAGCTCCAGTCCATCAAGCTCGCAG
>JBHEPS010000102.1:0-7991 GCA_046260175.1 Thermoanaerobaculia bacterium | reverse complement strand
CGCCCGCCCTCCCGCACGCGCGGCTGAAAGCCGCGCTTCCTTTGAGCGAAGCTGGAAGCTTCGCCTACGCCGAGGCGGTCGGAAGCCTCCATAGATAGATGGTGACTCCCGTCGCGATCCCGACCATCAGCGCCCTCCCCCACCAGACCGGCAGCAGGAAAACCACGGACGGCGCGACCGTGAGCCAGAGGACGGCGATGGTGACGACTTTGTCCCTCATCGTCAGCCCCCGGCCGTCGCGATAGTCGCGAATGATCCGCCCGAACCAGCGGTTCGAGAGGAGCCAGTTGTAAAAACGGTCCGAGCTTCGGGCGAAGAAGAAGGCTGCGAGAAGAAGAAGCGGGGTCGTCGGAACCAGGGGAAGCACCATGCCCAAAACGCCGACTCCTACGCAGAGGAGCCCAAGAACGACGTACAGAGCGCGGATGAGTCGATTCACGCGCCGGGATCGATCAGAAGGAGAAGACGAGAGGATAGAAACGGGATGAGCGACGGATCGGCCGCCGCTCCGCGCGTGAGGATGGCTGCGACGTACTTCGACCCGTCCGGCAGTTCCACGATCATCGCGTCGTGCCGCACCTCGGAAGTCCATCCGGCTTTCGACCAGAGTTTCGATCCGGCCGGGAGGGCCTGCCCGCCGAACTCGGCGACCTGATCGTCCACTCCTTCACCCGGGAGCGGCCGCTTCATGAGAGCGAGCATCTGCCCACCCGCGTCGGCGTCGACCAGATCGCGCCGTGCGAGCGAGAGCAGCAGGGCACCGATCGCTTCGCTCGTCACCCGGTTCCTGAACTCGCGATTCGCTCCGAGAATCTGCTTTTCGCGGCCGTAGACTCCCTCGCACCATGTCTTCCCGTTCACGTTGACGTCGTAGCCCATCGATGTGAACCATCGGTTCGGGGCGTTACGCCGGCGAACGAACTCCTCCCACTCGGCGCCCTCGAGCTCCGGGCCGCTCGTGGTTCGCGTGACGCGGTCGACGACGTACGAGGTCGCATCGTTGCCCGAATCGACGATCATGTCGCGCAGCGCCTCCTCGAAAGGCACGTCGAAGACGAGCCTTCCCGCGGCGCGCTCCCGATGAGCCGCGGCGAGGTAGAAGAGCTTCACCACGCTCGCCGGATGATAGGTGGTCTCGCCCGCGAAGCTCGCCCGTGTCGGACCTTCCGCTCCGTCGAGCCGGATGAGCGTCAGGGAAAGGTTCCCAGGCGTCAGCGCCGGGTAGCGGGCGAACGCCTCCTGCGCGACGCTCGCCACCCCGGCTTCGAGCCGGGGTGAAACGGGCACCTCTTCGAACCGGCGGAAATCCGCCAGAACCGCCCCGGCAAGAAGCCAGGCGAGAATTGCGATCGCTAGCGGCCGAGCCACGACTCGATCCTCGAGACGACGGTCGCGGGCGTGAACCCGAAATGCTCGGCCAGTGCTTCGTAGGGAGCCGAGGCGCCGAAGCGGTCGATGCCGATGACGAGCCCTTTCCTGCCGACGTACTTCCACCAGCCGTCGGTCCTTCCCGCTTCGATGGCCACGAGGCGGTCGCGGTCCTCGCCGAGAACCTTGCGCTTATACGCGTCATCCTGCACGTCGAAGAGCTCGAGGCAGGGGGCGGAGACCACGCGGGCCGCAATTCCTTTCTCGCGCAGCTTCTTCGTCGCAGCGATCGCCAGGGGGACTTCCGATCCGGTGGCGACGATCGTGATCGTCCCTTCCTCGTGCCCGTCGACGACGTAGGCGCCGCGGAGAATCCTGTCGGTGTCGAACTCCTCGCTCCGCGCGATCGGCTCGAGTTTCTGCCTCGTGAGTGAAAGCGCGACCGGGCCGTCCTTCCTCCGGAGCGCGTGGTACCACGCCATCGCCACCTCCGCCCCGTCGGCCGGGCGGAACACGTGAAGGTCCGGAATCAGCCGCAGGGCGAACAGATGCTCGATCGGCTGATGCGTGGGGCCATCCTCTCCCAGGAAGATCGAGTCGTGGGTGAAGACGAAGATCGACGGCACTTTCATCAGCGCGGCGAGCCGGATGGCCGGCCGCATGTAGTCCGAGAAGATGAGGAATGTTCCGCCGTAGGCGCGCCAGCAGCCGTAGAGATTGAGGCCGTTCAGGATCGCGCCCATCGCGTGCTCCCGGACTCCGAAGTGGAGGTTGCGTCCGGCGAACACCGCCAGCTCCGGCGGCACCCCTTCTTCAGTACGCGCGATGTTCCCCTCCTTTTTCAAGAGCGTGTTGTTCGATGGAGCGAGATCGGCGGACCCGCCGATGACGAACGGAACGAGCTCGGCGACTTTCTGGAGCACCTGTCCCGACAGGGCGCGCGTCGCGGCCGCTTTCTCCGAGCGGCCCGCTTCGATCATCTCCTCGGCTGCCGACTCCGGCAGCTCGCGGCTCCAGAAGTGGTTCCAGAGCTCGGCGACCTGAGGCGACTCCACGCGCCACTCTTTCATCGCCTTGTCCCACTTGCGGCGGGTTCGGACCAGGCGCGCCGTACGCTTCTTGAATTCCTCGCGCACCTCGTCGGGAACCAGGAACGCCGGCTCGGCCGGCCATCCGAGAGCTTTCTTCGTCGCTGCGACTTCCTCGGCGCCGAGGGGTGAGCCGTGCGCTTCTGCCGTGCCGTGGAGGTTTGGGCTCCCCCACCCGATCACGGTTTTCGCGATGATCAGCGACGGCTTGTTGGGAACGCGCTGCGCTTTGCGGATCGCCTTGCGGATGGCGGAGCGGTCGTGGCCGTCGATGCTCTGCACATGCCAGCCGTATCCTTCAAAGCGCTTCTTGACGTCCTCGGAGAAGGTAAGGCGGGTCTCACCCTCGATCGTGATCTCGTTGTCGTCCCAGAAGTAGATGAGACTCCCGAGTCCCAGATGGCCTGCGATCGACGCCGCTTCGTGGCTGATTCCTTCCATCAGGTCGCCATCCGAGCAGAGGGCGTACGTGAAATGATCGACGGGGCGGAACGCGGTCGAGTCGAAACGGGCGGCGAGCATCCTCGCGCCGAGCGCCATGCCGACCCCGTTCGCGAAACCCTGGCCGAGAGGGCCGGTCGTCACCTCGATGCCGGAGGCATGGCCGTACTCGGGGTGACCCGCCGTCCGCGATCCCCACTGCCGGAAATTGCGCAGCTCCTCGATCGTCATCTCCGGATAGCCGGTCAGATGCAGCAGGCCGTAGAGAAGCATCGATGCATGACCCGCGGAGAGGATGAACCGGTCGCGGTTCGGCCAGTCCGGCTTCTTCGGGTCGTGACGGAGGAACTCGGTCCAGAGAACGAAGGCGATGTCGGCCATGCCCATCGGGGTTCCCGGATGGCCGGAGTTGGCGGCCTCGACTCCATCGACCGCCAGAAAGCGGATCGTATTGACGCAGAGCTGTTCGAGCCTCTCCTTCTCGCTCATCGGGATATTGCTCGCTTCGGCCGACCCCACGGTCGCTTTTGCCTCGGCTGCGGTCTGTTTCGGCTGATTCGGCTCGTTCATGAACTCCTCCGTCCTTAGAGCCTCGGATTATACTCAGCGGATCGAACATCTCCCTCGCGCCATGGAAAGGAGCGAAAATGCAGCATGACGAAGTGCGGGTCAAAGGGACCCCGGTTAAGAGCTTTCTCGCTTTTCTCGACCAGGACCTGACGCCCGAACAGAGAGGGCGTGTCTTCGAGGCCCAGTCCGGAGATCTGGTGGGCCGGATGAGGGACCAGCAGATTCTGGCGACCGAGTACGTCCCGGTCTCCGTGCTCAACCAGCTCACCATCGAGGCCGCCAGGGTCAAAG
This sequence comes from Thermoanaerobaculia bacterium, assembly GCA_046260175.1. Taxonomy (GTDB): domain Bacteria; phylum Acidobacteriota; class Thermoanaerobaculia; order Gp7-AA8; family Gp7-AA8; genus JBHEPS01. The sequence continues at coordinate 4,233 of JBHEPS010000102.1, read as the reverse complement.
GCGAGCCGATGGAGTCGTTCGCACGCCGCGCCGGCGCCTTTGCCGCGCGTGAAGCCGTGAACACCGTCATGCGGTTCCTGGTGCGGATCTTCACCCCCGACACACTTCTCCAGAAGGCAAGCTCGATCTGGCGCTCGGTATACGACCGCGGAGAGATGAAGGCGACGCGGGAATCGGAGGGAAAGGCGCGCGTGGTCATCCTCGACTTCCCGTCCGAACCGGCCGGCTGCGCACGAATCACCGGATGGATGGAAGGAATGGTCGCGATGACCAAGGTGAAAAACCCGGTCGTTCGCCAGGTCAAATGCTTCTCGAAAGGGGCTCCCGCCTGCGAGTGGGAGATCCATTGGACGGTCTGATGTCGATTTTCGGATTGCTCCGCATGGCGTGGGACTCGGTGTTCCGCAAGGAGTTTCCAGGCCTGGAGCCGGGCACGACGGCGCCTCGCTTCGATGCGCCGGATCAGCATGGAGTCGCCCGGACCCTGGATGAGTTCCGCGGCAAGTGGGTTGTGCTCTGGTTCTTCCCGAAGGCCGACACCCCCGGGTGAACGGCCGAAGGATCCCGGTTCCGGGATCTTCAGGCGGAGTATCGGGAACTCGGAGCAGAGATCGTCGGATGCTCGTTCGACGGGGTCCCGGCCCTGGCACGGTTCGCGACAAAACAGCGGTTCGAGTTTCCGCTCCTCTCCGATCCGGATCGCGAGATCGCACTCGCCTATGGGGCGGCCGACTCGAAGCGTCAGCCGCTCGCGCGCCGCGCCGCGGCGCTGATCACTCCCGAGGGAACGATCGCGGAATGGCACCCGCAGGTCAAAGCGCACAACTACCCGGATGAACAGCTCGCGCGTCTGCGCGAGCAGGTAAGAGGATAGACAAAGCCAGAAGCAAGAAACCAGAAGCCAGAAGAAAAGGCGAAGCCAGAAGTCGAAAGCTGGAAGCCAGAAGAAAAATCAAAAGAAGATTCGCCAGGGACGGGGGAGTTCTCGACCGTTCGACCAAGCTCTGGATGTTGTCCTTGACCTTTCTTCTGGCTTCTGGCTTCTGGCTTCTGGCTTCTAGCTTCGCCTTTTCTTCTGGCTTCTGCCTTCTGCCTTCTGGCTTATCTTTACTTCATCCACTCGTACGTCGCGTAGTGTCCGCCGTCCATACCGAGGCGCTCGTAGACTTTCTGGGCGGAGATGTTGCGGCGGTCGACATAGAGGCGGATGCCGCCGACCGAGTCGTCGCTCTCGGCGAGGGAACGGAGGTGGGCATAGAGAAGGGAGTAGACGCCTTTCCGGCGCCACTCGGGCTCGACCCAGACGCTCTGGATCCACCAGACCATCCGATCGCGCCAGTCGCTCCATTCGAACGTGATCATGAGGCTTCCGACGACCGCTCCTTCGGCCTCGGCCAGCCAGTAGTGACCGAGAGCCGGATCGGCGAGAACGCGGGCCACGCCACGCCGCACGGTCGGGGGATCGAGAGCCAGGCCCTCCGTCTCCCGCGCCATCGCCTCCTGGAAACGGGCGATCGTCTCGGCATCTTCGGTCCGTGCCGGACGGAACGAAAGCTCGCCCGGAGATTTCCTCTCGTCATCGCTCGTCATCCTCTACACTCTATCCGAAGCGACGACGAGCGTCGCGACCTGCTTTGAGCGACTCACCTCCCCGCCCGCTGCCGACCCGTTCCGAGACGAAACGCGCGCTTCTGATTCTGGTGGCGTCCGCGTCGTTCTTCGGACTCATGGCTTTCACGGCGAAGCTCGCAAGCGCGCACGTGGGCGGCGCGCAGGTCGCGATGATCCGGTTCGCGGTCGGCCTCGTTCCGATTCTGCTGATCCCCACGCTTCGCCGCCAGGCCTTCACCTTCCACCGGCTCGACGTCCTCTTCTATCGCGGGGTTCTGGGTGGCTTCGCCGTCCTCCTCTACTTCCTGGCCATCGAGCACATTCCGGTCGGTCTGGCCACGCTGCTGAACTACATGTCTCCGATCTTCGCCGGCCTGTTCGCGGCCGCTTTCATCGGCGAGCCGATTCGGGGACGCGTCGCGCTTCCGCTGGCGATCGCGCTGTGCGGGATCTATTTCGTCGTTCGCTCGCACGCGGCGCCGGGAGAGCTCGTCGGCTTCGGGCGATGGGAAGCCGCGGCGCTGCTGTCGGCGGTCTTCTCGGGCTCGGCCGTCACCTTCATCCGCCTCGCCCGTCGCACGGAAGGATCGTGGGCGATCTTCGGATCGCTCTCGCTGTTCGGACTGCTCGCCACGGGGCCCTTCGCAGTGGCGAGCTGGGTCCGTCCGAGCGCTCACGAGTGGTTTCTCCTCATCGCCGTTGGGGTGATCTCGATCGTCGCTCAGATCCTGATGACCCACGCGTACCGCTGGATCGAGACGCTCGTCGCGGGAACAGTCTCGCAGCTCGGCGTGGTGGTATCGATGCTTCTCGGAGCGACCTTTCTTTCCGAATCGCTGACGCCCCTCTCGGTGTTTGGAACGGCCATGGCGATTCTCGGCGTATCGCTCGTCATCCGGGCGACGACGGCGCACGCCCGCATCGCGGCGGGAGCGGCGCCTCCCGCCTGACGTACAATTCCATCCATGCTGGAAGAGAGACGTGCCGCCCGGCCCGACGAACAGCCGGACGATATACCGGTCATCCCGCGGTTCGGAACCATTGCGATCGTGGCGTACGCCCTCTTCGCCGGAGTCGTCCTCTATGGATCGTGGCGCATCCTTTCCCCCTTCCTGACGCCGATCCTTCTCGCCGCAGTCGTCGTCATGCTCACCTTCGGCATGTTCGAGCGGCTCGCGGCCAGGATCGGTGAGAAAAGAAACACCGCGGCGCTGCTCATGCTCCTCTTCGTGACCCTCGCGCTGGCACTTCCCGCGCTGATGCTCGTGTCACTTCTGGTGCAGGAGGCGACCTCGATCTTCGTGAAACTCCAGGACGCGGATTATCGCGGCTTCCTGGAATCCTTCCAGGTCGACCAGAGGCTGGCGACCGTCAAGCGGATCGCGCCGTGGCTGCAGATCGAGTCGGTCCAGCTCGGCGACCTGGTGATGAATGTCGTCCGCCAGGTCCCTAAGTTCGTCGCCACGCATGGAGGAAAGGTTCTCACCGGTTTCTTCAACGTCTTTCTCGGGTTCATCATGATGCTTCTCGCGGCGTTCGTCTTTTACACGTACGGAGACCGCATCTCCCGGGAAGTCAAGCTCCTCTCCCCTCTTCCCGACGTTTACGACGAAGAGATCATGCTCAAGTTCAGTGGCGTGATCGACGCGACGTTCCGAGGCCAACTGCTCACGGGGCTCGCGCAGGGATTCGTGGCGGGGGTTGGTCTCGCCATCGCGGGAGTTCCGGGGGCGATCTTATGGGGAGCGGTAGCCGCGATCGCATCGCTGATCCCCATGGTCGGCGCGGGGTCGGTCTGGGTCCCTGCCACGATCTATCTCGGCTTCATGGCGTCTCAGGGATCGATCGAATGGTGGCGTCCGATCTTCATGCTGATCTGGGGAGTCGGGGTCGTCTCCCTCGTCGACAACGTGATCCGCCCCCTCGTCATGCGGCGAGGCTTGAACCTCCACCCCGTCGTCCTCCTTTTCGCGATTTTCGGGGGGCTCCAGGTCTTCGGGTTCACGGGACTCTTCCTCGGTCCGCTCCTGATCGCCCTTCTGATCACGGTCGCCGAGATCTACAAGACTGCCTTCCGGATGTCGATCGAACAGAGCAACAAGGGCGACCGGCGAAAGCCAGAAGCAGGGGCTAGAGGCGAGGGGCTAGGGGCTAGGGACTAGGGGCTAGGGGCTAGGGAAAATCAAAAGCAAAGACTAGACTTTGCCTGAGGCTTTTCCCTAGCCCCTAGCCCCCTGGCGCACCCGATCATCGGCCGTCTGGGGTCCCACAATGTGGTGCTGTGTGACATCAGCCTCGATGGCGCCAAGGTGGAGCACAACGAGCCGCTCACGATCGACGCGGAGTTTCCCTTCTCGTTCGAGTGGGAGGACATGCCCATCGAGGTGAAGTCGCGCGTCACCCGCTGCAAGCTCGAGCGGTTCGCCGGGGAGGGGGGGGACGGTCTCGCCGTTTACCACTCCGGCCTTCATTTCACCGACGTCGGCTCTTCGGGAGTCTGGCTCAAGACGATGGTCCAGACCCATATCATCCGCGCCCTCGATGAACAGAAAGCGAACGCCCGCGGCGTGATCCCCCAGGCGGTGGACAACATGCCCATCTTTCGGGGACACACGCTGACGG
>JBHEPS010000101.1:0-8598 GCA_046260175.1 Thermoanaerobaculia bacterium | reverse complement strand
GAGGTGTCCGACCCTCCGATGCAGCTTGTTGAACCGGGAGGCCCAGGCCGAGAGCAGGTCGCGCATGCCATCGGATAGGTTCGACACCGGCGTCTCGACCACGAGGTGCAGGTGGTTGGTCATGAGCACCCAGCTATGGAGGATCCAGTGGCGCTGGGCGACGATCTGCGCCAGGAGAGGGGCGAACGCCGCGCGATCGGCGTCATCGCGAACGATGTCACAACGATCGACACCGCGGCTGGTGATGTGGTGGATGCTGCCGGGAGGGTCGTAACGGAGCGGTCTGCCCATTCGGGCGGAGACAGCGAGACCGCAGTCGCGGTGTGGGCCGAGTCAGGATACCTCGGAACGGGCGAAAAGTTGCTTTTCCGGCCCTGACACCTACTTTCCGCACGCCGGTTGCTCGCCCGACTCAACGAGGAGGCGCGGGGCTGTCATTACGGACCCGCCCTCGAGCTTTTCGGAAAGGAAAAACGCCTGCGCGGGGGAGGGCCCGCGCAGGCGTCGCGAGAATCAGATCACCAGCGGTAGCCGATGGTGACGAACCCTACGCTTTCCGTGTAGGAGGGGGAAAGATATCCGACCATCCGGGGCATACGGTTGCCCCATCGGTTGTCGAGTGTGGAGTCGCGAAGGAAGTTGTCGTTCACGACGTCCACCCAATCCCCCGTCGGTTCGAACATCCAGTCCTGGGTCTCATAGTCGTCGAACAGGAGATTGAGCCCGAGAATGAAGCCGCGCTGCAGCCGGTACTCGAGCCCGATCTCGGCGTTCGTCTGGATGTATTCCGAGGTCTCGGGGCTGCGCCACGCGTAGTACGTCGTGGTCAGCGGCATGTCATTCCCATAGCCGGAGTAGGCGATGTCCAACGTTCCCTTCGAGTGGGCGACGTCGGCCGCGATCGTAAGGCGGTCTGGAATGAAGGAGTAATTGAACCCGCCGCCGAACGTGGTCGTCGAGTCGTCATGTGCGGCGCGCCAGATGCTGCGCGTGTCAGTCCACGCCTGTCCTGCGGTGGCGAGGAGCGGCGTCTGCGCGCTGATGCGGGAATTCTCGTTGTACGCCATGCTGCGCTGCACGAGATCAAGCGCGTCGACGCTTACGAACGCATGGGTGGCCCACCGGTCCGACGGTGTCCACGACGCGTCGAGCGAGGTGCGGGTGAAGTCCTGAGCGAGCAGGCCGAGCTGGATCCCCGGGGTGATTCCGTTCGCAGCGGCGAAGGTGGTCCCTGCGAGCGGCTGGACCGGCGTCACGTTGGAGTCGAAATCCTTCTCCCGCGCCGAGAACGACGCGGAGATCGCGAGGGCATCGGAGGCCGCATACGTCGCCCGCAGCTCATACTCGTCGCGGCGGCGGTCGGAAACATCGTAGCGTCGCATGTCCGGATGGTTGGTGAATGCGAAGCGGGGGTTATCCTGGTTGGTGCCCGCCTGCTCCTGCGTGTACCAGTAGGTCTGGCTCGTAACTCCCGTGTTATAGCCGTCGGCTTCGCGGTCGCCGAACGTGTAGCCACCGCGGATCGTCAGCCGCGGGAGCGGACGGAATCGTCCGGTCGCGCGGATGATGAGCTCGTCGGTGTCGGCTTCTCGGAAATCACGGTCGACGGACTCGTTTTCGAGCCGAAGGCCGAGCGAAGAGCCCCGCCGTCCCTGCCAGGTGGTCTCGACGCCGTAGTTCTGGCGGTCGAAGCCGTAGGCCAGGTTGACGCGTTGGTTCTTGTAGGTCGTGCCTCCGGTGGTGCTGCTCGCCGTGTCCTGGGTGACGTAGTGCCACTGATCGGCCGGCGTGTCGTTGTCGAGCTGATAAGAGCGGAGGAACGGACGGACCCGAAGCCCGCGCACCGGCGTCATGACGTACTGCAGGTCGATCAGAAGGGTATCGATGGCGGCTTCGGCAGTGAGCCGGGGAAGCTTCTCCGTCGAGTCCCAGTCGGCCGCGAGGCTGCTGTAGCTGTAGGGAAGAAGAGTCTCGTCCTGGCGCAGGCGGCCGGCCGCGGCGGTCGCGGTGAAGCGGCCGTCGAGCGGAGCGTCGAACCCGAGCGAGAGCGTCGCCTGTGTGGCGTCGTTGTCGGGGAAGAGCGAGCGCTGCCCGAACACCGAGACGGCGCGGCGGGCGATCGCGTCGCCGGCGAGAATCACGTCCTTGTTGTAATCAAGTCCCGCGCTGGAGGGGCCGAAGTAGATGCTCTGCCAGCGCATGGTGTCGATGTTGTTCTCGAAGGTCGGAGCGTAAATCTCGAGCGTGGCGTCAAAGGCCCGATTCGCCCACGCGAGATCGACCATGAAGGTCGTCTCATCGTAGTCGATCGGCTCGGGCAGCTCGATGTTAATGGTGCGGGGCGGACGGTCGCCGAGGGGGCCGTAGGTGATCTTCTCGCCTTCGCGGGTCTCGCGGGCGGCGGTGAGGCGCGCTTCGAAGTGCGGGACCGGCAGATAGCTGGCCTGGAAGGAGAGCGTGTCGTTCTGGGTCCCGAGCTCGGAAAGCGGGTTGAGGTTCTGGTCGAGATACGCCGCGATCCGGCGGTCGTTCTCGAGCATGTCCGAAGCGAGGAAGGTGTTGCCGGTCGGGGTGGCCGTCAGGATTCCGACGACTGATGGCACGGTGAAAACGCCGTTGCCCTGATAGCGGTAGGGGGAGAGGGCGTCATTGGTCAGGCGGTGCGGCAGAGCGTCGAATCCGAGCTCGGCGGACCAGTAGCCGGGCCGCGCGACACGAAGGTCGACCGCCTGGTCGTCGCCGCCGAGGTTCGAGCCGAAGACTTCCCACGCGATCGCTCGCGGCTGCGAGTAGCCGAGAAGGCGGAGCTTGAAGAGGCGGAATCCCTCGCCGAGATCGCCGTACTCGTGAGCCTTGACGGGGGAGTCGTTGTCGCGGCCGAATAGTCCACCGGCAACGATCTCCTGTTCGAGAGTGAAATCCTCGTGGATGCTGGTGGCGGCCAAGGGCTGAGCAGCCTGGCTCTGAGCGAAGGCCGCGGTCGAGAATGCGAGAGTGGTAAGCAGCAGTATCAATCGTTGGCGCATGGTTCGCTCCTCACCGAGTCAGCTTCGAGCCCGACGGATGGTTTGATCCGTGCGGCGTCACATGGCAGTTGATGCAGCCCTGCTGGGTCGGGGTGCTCGTGCGGTTGTATCGCGGCAGGTTGATGTGGCCGCCGTACGAGTGGCACTGGAGGCAAACCATGTGCGCCTTCGCCTCGAGCATGCTGCGGTTGTTGGATCCGTGCGGAGCGTGGCAGGACGTGCAGTCCTCTCGCGCCGGCGGGTGCTCCCAGAGGAACGGTCCCCGCTTGTCCTGGTGGCATGAATGGCAGGTTTCGGTGATCGTCGAGCGCCGCATCATCGCGGGGCCGGTCGATCCGTGCGGATTGTGGCAGCTCGAGCAGCTCATCTTCCCCTCGCGGACGGGGTGATGTGAGCTCTTCTGCATCGAGGCGCGTACGTCGCTATGGCAGCTGTAGCAGGTCGATTCCTGGCTGGCCGAGCTCAGAAGGTCGTCCTGGCTCCGGCGCTCCATCACGACATGGCACGAGTCGCAGGAGATTCCCGCAGCGGCGTGCTGACCGTTCTGCCAATGCATCTGGTCCTTGCCGGCGCTGTGGCACTGCAGGCAGATCTGGGACCGCCCCGCAGGTCTGATGTTGTCGAGCGAGAACTCAGTCGTCGGGTTCTCGACATGCTTGCTCATCGGGCCGTGGCACGACTCGCAATCGAGACGATCGAGCGCGGTGCGGCCGTTTTCGCCCAGGACTCGGGCATGCGTCGTGTGGCTGTACTTGGTGGTCGACTCGTCGTGGCAGCCCGCGCAGAGCTGCGGGTCGCGGACGAACTCGGCGCCCTCGTACGCGGGATTCAGCGCCTTCCAGTCGACTTCTTTTCCGGCCCTGGCTCCGGCTTCACCGATCGTCGCGAATGAGATCACCGCGAGGGCGGCCAACGCCAGCGCCTTTCCGGTCCTTCGAATGAACCTTTGATTCATCTTCCCTCCAACGCTCACGCTTCGCGTGGCAATTTAGTCCCGTTTTGATGGTCTGGACACCCGTCCGCGAATCTCGCCGTCGAGCTCCGAGACGTAGTGGGCGCACTGGTCCAGCACTTCGAGCCCCTGGTCGGTGATTCGGTAGGTGCGCTGGGCGCGAATTCCGCCCGCTTCCTTGGTCTCGGATGCGAGCCACCCGTAACGTTCCATTCGGTGGAGGAGCGGGTAGAGCGTGCCGGGGCTGGGGTCATAGCCGTGCTCGCGCAGCTCCTGAAGCAGGTGGTTGCCGACGACTGTTCCTTCGGCAGCGTGGTGGAGGATGTGGATCTTCCATAGGCCCAGTACGATCTCCCGGAGGAGGATGCGACTCATATCGATGAGTGTAAACGAGCGGTGTAAACGCTCTTCGTAGTGAAGTGTACGCTTCCGATGTGCGGGAAGTGAGTGCATCAAGCCACAAGTTGTGCTCAGGCAGTGTGCGGGCTGTCACAATCCCATGTTCGCTGGCCCGCCTGACAGGCGTGGTTCCGGATCAGCTCGCGCACCGCCCGCGGGGGTCGCGAATGCCGCGCAGGGTCAAGGTCGGCGTGTTCTTGTCCGAGGACATGACCATGACGTTGCCGATTCGGAGCACCCTGTGGATGAACCCCTGTTGAAAGAGGGAGTCGTCGATCCGCCCCCTCGCGTTGGCTTCTGGTTTCCGGCTTGGTCCGGGTCACGCGGTGGAGCTGAGCCGGCGCGACTCCATCAGCAAACGGACGCGCCGCGTCAGCAGGTCCATCTCGTAAGGCTTCGAGAGGAAGCCGACCGGCGCTGACGGATCGAACTCATCGAGGAGCCGGTGATCTCCGTGTCCCGTGGAGAACAGCGTGGGAAGAGCGGGATAGGCCTGCGCCACCTTGCGGTAAACCTCCACGCCGCTGATGTCCGGCAGTCCGACGTCGAGAATCAGGAGGTCGGGCGGATTCGATTGCAGCCGTTCCACGGCCAGGTCACCGCGCATGATCCACTCGCAGGCGACGCCTTCCAGTTCCAGCAACGCCACCAGCCCCTCGCCGACCGACGGATCATCTTCGACGAGAACGACGGATCCGAGGCGGCGATGATCGTCGACGCAGCTCCGAGGGTTTCCTCCCCGGGGGAGTCGGATTGCTCCCTCATCGACGGCCGTGGCAGTATCATTGCACGAGGCATTGCACGTTCGCGTCCCGGATCGGTGCAGATAGCGATAGAATGGAAACTCCCGCGGTTTCCTCTGCCATCGGCGGCAGTGGGACGCGACCGGCTCCTCCAGGCCAGAAATGATGAGCTCGACTGAATACGACCCGCTGCGGACCGTCGTCCGGACCGTTCTTCAGAAACGCTCCGGTTCGTCGGACTCCGAGAGCATCGTCTCCGCTGCACGGGGAGCGCATGAAGACCTGGCCGGTGTCATGGTGCCGCTCGTCGGCGACGTGGGACTGAGGGCGCTGAGCTCGCGCGCGGTGCACATCGCGCAACGCGACTTTTTTTCCGGTTCCGTTCGACCCATCGCGAATGATGGCACTTCGGACGCGATCGAGGCGTGGTTGAAACAACTCGAGCAGAGTCGCGTCATGGAGGCCGCTCTCACGATGTTCTCAGCATTGGGGGGATTGCTCGGAAACTTCATCGGTGAATCACTGACCGTGCGTCTTCTGCAGAAGGCGTGGCCCGACGGCTTTCCCGATCCCGAGTCGAAGGAGACTCAGACATGACGAAAAGAGTAAAGATCCGGCAGCTCGAAACGAACGTGCCGGGCCTGGACGCGATTCTCGGCGGCGGTTTTCCGGAATTTTCATTCAATCTGATCGCAGGCGCACCGGGCTCCGGGAAGACCACGCTCGCTCATCAGATCATGTTCGGCATGTGCGGGCCGGATCGTTCAGGTTTGTATTTCACGGTCGTCGGCGAGCCGCCGCTGAAAATGCTGCGCTATCAGCAGCAATATTCGTTCTTCGATATCGATCGCGTCGATGCGTCCATCCGCTTCGTGAACCTCGGCCAGGAGATCGTGGAAGGCTCGCTGGCAACGGTTCTGGCCCGCATCATCCAGGAAGTGGAGGCCTCGAACCCGTCGTTCGTCGTCGTCGACTCGTTCAGGACGATGGCGAATCCGGCCGAGCGCGCGGCGCTCGCGGAGGTCGACCTGCAGCGCTTCGTGCAGCAGCTCGCCATCCGGCTCACGGGGTGGGAAGCGACGACGTTCCTCGTGGGCGAATACGATCTCGGCGAGACCGTGCACAATCCGGTGTTCACCGTGGCCGACGGCGTCCTGTGGCTCGACCAGAGCGTCGAGCGCAATTCCGTCGTCCGAAAGATGCAGGTCGTGAAGATGAGAGGCCAGGCTCCGAGTCCCGGCCTGCACACCTACCGGATCACGGGTGACGGCGTCGAGATCTTCCCGCGAGTGGTCATCGGACCCGCGGAGAAGGCGACCGCGGTCACCTCCACGAAGCGGCTGTCCGTTGGAGTCCCGAAGGTCGACGAGATGCTCGGCGGCGGAATTCCTCCCGGCTTCTCGCTGCTGCTCGCAGGCCCCTCCGGGTCCGGCAAGAGTGTGCTGGCAACGCAGTTCATCATGGAGGGTGTCCGCCAGGGTGAGCCGACAATCGTCGCTGTATTCGAAAAGCGGCCGAGCATTTACTCGGATTCATCCCCTGGTGGGGACGATTTCCAGCAGATGGTGCGGAAAGGGGAGGTGACGATCGTCCAGATGCGACCGCTCGATCTCTCCATCGACGAGACGCTGCATGAGATCGTCGCGGAGATCGATCGCCGGAAAGCGACTCGGCTGGTGATCGACTCACTCTCCGGATTCGAGCTCGCCCTGGCACCGACATTCCGGCACGAGTTCCGCGAATCGCTCTACCGTATGGTGGCCGTACTCACCGGCAAAGGCATCACGGTCGTGATGACGGCGGAGCTGGAGGACAGTTATGCGGATCTCCGCTTCAGTCCACACGGAACCGCGTTCCTCACCGACGCCATCATCGTGCAGCGATACGTCGAGATCGGCGGGCGCCTGCAACCGATCATGACGGTCGTGAAGGTGCGCGGCAGCGCGCACAGCAGGGATTTCTACGAATTCGGCATTACGGACGAGGGGATCGTCATCGGCGAGCCTCTGGCGGGGTTTGAGGGACTGCTGACGGGAAGCCCCTCCCGGGTGAGCTGACATGCCTTCCAAAGACCGGAAAGCTGCAGACGCTCAATCGCAGATCGACAACGAAGCGATCCTTCGCGATCTGCGCGAGGCGAACGCCAACCTCGTGCTGGCGAACCTTCGCTCGATCGCCCTGGCGAACGAGGTGCGCCGCCTGTACGAGGAGGCGACGGACGCGAATGAAGCGAAGGACGCGTTCTTCGAACAGGTGTCGCACGAGCTCCGTACGCCGCTGACCTCGATCAGCGGTTGGGCGGCGCTGCTGGGCATCGAGCCCGCCCCCGAGACCATCCACGAAGCGGCTCGTTCCATCGCCGGGAGCGCAGCGGTGCAGGCCAGGCTCATCAACGATCTTCTCGACGTGTCGAGAATCACGGCTCGCAGCTTTGATATTGCAAAGGAGCCGGTCGACGTTCAGGTTGTCGCTGATGAAGCCATCACCGCCATGAGGCCGATGGCCATGACCAAGGGTATCTCGCTCAGCGCGGACATGGTGAGCGGCATCAGCATCGAGGGAGACGCCATGCGGCTGCGGCAGGTCTTCGACAACTTTCTCTCGAACGCCCTGAAGTTCACCCCATCAGGCGGCGTCGTCGAGGCCTTGCTCGTGCGGGATGGCGACGATGCGGTCTTCACGATTCGCGACAATGGCGAGGGCATTCCGGCCGATCTGCTGCCTCAGATGTTCAAGCGCCACGCTCAGGCGAAAACCGGCCGCTTCGGTGGGCTCGGCCTCGGCCTGTCGATCGTGAAGCACATCATCGAGCTCCACGGCGGCTCCGTGAAGGCCGAGAGCGAGGGTCCCGGCAAGGGCTCCTGCTTCACGGTGCGCATCCCCGGCGTGCTTCCCGCCAGCGACTGATCGGCACGACATTGAAAAGCTGACTGGCATGCCGTACGCGCAGTTCATGCAGGAGCGAATCTTCGGGCCGCTCGGCATGCCGCTTGCTGAACCTGGCACGGGTACGCGGTCGCAACCGCGAAGGAGGGGTTTGCATGAAGGGCTACGTTACCGATATCGAGAAAGCCACCGTCGAGAACGACAATTTCGAGAAGGTGCTCTTCACCAGCCGCCATCATCAGCTCGTGGTGATGAGCCTGGCGCCAGGGGAGGACATCGGATCGGAGGTCCACGACGACCTCGATCAGTTCACGAGGATCGAGCAGGGGGACGGGATCGTCGAGATGGACGGCGAGCGGATGGAGATTCACGACGACTTCGCGTTCATCGTCCCGGCCGGGACGCGGCACAACGTGATCAACACGAGCGGTGAGCGGCCGTTGAAGCTCTACAGCGTTTACTCGAGCCCCGATCATCCGGACGGAGAAGTTCTTCGGACCAAGGCGGAGCGGGACCAATGAGGCTCGTGGACGAAAGTAGGTGTCAGAAGGGTGTCGGGGTCAGGAGTTTCTTGTCGCGCGCTATCCGGGGG
>JBHEPS010000100.1:3541-8602 GCA_046260175.1 Thermoanaerobaculia bacterium | reverse complement strand
GACGCGCACCTGGTACACGCCGACTCTCGGCGTCGGTTACGGGGGTCTTTGGGGAGAGAACTACTGGTACGCCACGACCAACGTATGGGAGAACGAGCGTCTGCTCGAATTCGTCCCCCGGCGCATCGTGGATGCGCGCTCGAGGCGGAGGCTGATTGCCCCTGAAGGCGACTGGGGGCATTTCAACAACGCGCGAGTTGCGGCACAACTCGCCGAACGCGGCGTTCCGGTCCTGCTCGGAGCGCACGGACAGCGCGAAGGACTCGCCGCGCACTGGGAGATGTGGATGTTCGTGCAGGGAGGCATGACTCCTCACCAGGCGCTTCGCGCCGCCACGCTCCACGGCGCACGGTACATCGGACTCGACCGCGACCTCGGTTCGCTGGAACCGGGCAAGCTCGCCGATCTGGTCGTCCTCGACGCGAATCCGCTCGAGAACATCCGGGATTCAGAGAGCATCCGCTGGGTGATGATCAATGGGCGCCTGTTCGATTCGATGACCATGAACCAGATCGGCAATCACCCGCGCACGAGGCCTCCCCTGTTCTTCGAGAAGGGCGTGGACTGATCGTGGCTGCGGTTTAGCTTCACCAACCGCAGCCCGGCAGGATGGAGCAGGCTGCCGCTTCGGGGCACGAGTGCCACGGCTGATGAAGCCAAGCCGTGGCCACCACCCACTTTCGTCGCCTTCCTGTATCTCTCCTGCTTCGCGCGCGTCACATGGTGGTGAACACGCCATCATCGCCCGCTGATGGTGCAACGCCACCGGGCCTCGTGCGTCTCAGTATGTGATTGACTCGAGGAAATCGAATGCGGTGCGCAACTCCCGGAGTTGCCAGCGAGCGGGCGCGTGGCCATCGGCCCCGGCCCAGGGGGAGCGTCGAATGATGAACTTCAAACGAACGATCGCCGTTCTCTTCCTCGGCCTCGCGCTCGGATGCTCGGCGGACCAGGGAGCCTCCTGGTTGGCGAGAGGAGTCGCACAGGCGGCCCAGAGGTGCGCGATCAAGGTCGCCCTTCACAGATACGGTACCGAGGCGGGAAATGAATCGCATCGCCCCGCGCCTCTCCGCGTTCAGGATCCGGCCATGGTCGAGCGGGCGATCGCCCGCGTTCCTCCCCGTCGCACCACTCCCGCAGCCACCGTGCGCGCCGAGGCTTCGGCCGTCGCTCCCGTCCAGCCGCTTCCGATCGCCCGCGATCTCAGCTCCGTGAAACCTTTCCGATTGCCGTCCGAGCCCGGCGAAGGCACGCTCATCGCCTTCAGCCGCAACACGCTCCCGGAGGTCGTCGTCGTCCACAGGGTTCATTCAGTGATCGTCTGCACGAGCCGCGCAGCCGCCTGATTTCCATCGGTTCCGCGAGGCGGAGGATGAATCCTCCCCCACTTGCTCAAACCAGCCCCTTCGGCTTGAGCGGCGCTTCCGCTGCCGCCTGGATCACGCCGGCGGTGTAGACCGCGTCGTTCATGGCGAGATAGTGGTTCTTCCGCTTCTCTCCCGCTTCGACGAGCAGAAGAATGCCGTCATCCACGTCGGTCTCGAGGTCCCAGATCTCCCGCACGTCGAGCTCGAGATCCTTCCCCTCTCTAACCAGGAACCGTTGCGTCGTCACGACGATCTCCCGCTCCTCCCCTTCCTTCCACTTCCCCCCTTCTGCCGTCCGCATTCCCGGGATGTTCATCCGCGGCGTGAGGATTCTGCCGCTCGTGACGTGCAGGCAGGACTCGAGCGCGCGCAGCCGGAAGGTGGGATCGACTTTCGGGAGGGTCTTCGGCCCGAGCCCACGAAGCTTCTCGAACTCCTCGGAGGTGTGGCGCTCCCTTGCGACTTCCTCGGGCGGAATGCCGAGCGCGTCGCGCAGCTCTTCGAGCTTTCCTCCCGACTCGGGTCCCATCCGGTCGTCCGCGAGCAGATGCCACCACGTCCGGTGCAGGAGAACGCGGCGCACGGCCAACCGGTCTTCCTCGGCGAGGCCGACTGCATCCGACGCTCTGACGACCGACTGGGCGACCCCCCATCCCCCCAGCTCGTCCCAGCGGCTGAGCGCCTCGAACCCGGCGCGCAGGACCGCAGCGCGAGCCGCGCTCGAGACGTGCTCGTACGGGATATCCTTCCCTTCCCGCGCTTTCCGGATGTCAGCCAGAGCTCCTTCATCTCGGGCGCTGTCGAGCCGGTTCAACCGGTCGAGATACTCCCCCGCGGAGCGGCGGATCTCTTTCTCATACGCCTCTCGCTCGAGGCGCTGCTTCTCCCTCTCTCTGAGCTCGCGGCGGCGTTTTTCATACGTGAGTACGAATGGAAGAATGATCAAAACAGCACCGACGGCCGCTTCGACGTAGCCGGATGCGTATCCCTTGTTCGCGACCACGAGGATGCCGAGAAGAATCAGCAGGCCGCCGATGCCGATCGAGACCCATCCCCACCATGGCACGAGCGGATCGCGTTTTTTCGAGGAGGACTGAAACACGAGCGCTCCGGGCGAGCTGGTGCCGAGCGCGTCTGAGTAGAATTCGCCGGACTCCCGAAGGCGGAGGTACTCTCCCCTCGCCCCGGTGCTGAACCGGCCCCGCCCGGGGTCGTCCGCGGTCGGGTCGACGAGGCGATGGCTGACTCCGAATCGGATGGGGCCGGAGTCGAGCGAGCGGCTGACATAGAAAGTCACTGTTGATCCTCCGAAGGCAAACTCTTCGGCACATTCAGCAAGAAACAGACCCTTTCTCAAGGACCCCGCTTCCGGGAGAACCGCTGAGGGAGCCTTGTCATCCGCTTGGTTTTGGAACTTTCGGGGCGGACGTGCGTAAGAATTCGGAGCGAATCGCCTATGATGGACTCCTCCGCATGAGACCGCGCCTGCTGACCGTTGCCGCCTTCTTCGCCGGTACGATCGCCCTCTATTTTCTGTTTCCCCTGTTCGAGGCGCCTCTCCCCCACGGCCTGTCGATCACTCGCGAGCAGGCTCGCGCCGCGGCCGACCAGGCCGCGCGGGAGCTCGGCGTTCCGATCGAGCAGTCGTGGACGGTTCTGGGGTGGGAACCGGCTCCGATCCTGGAGGAGCAGTACCGGAACGATCCCGAGCTCAGGAAACGTGCAGTCGAAGACCCCGCGGTCGGGCCGCGGATCGCCGGATTCCGGGCGACCTACTATCGCCCCGGGCTGGAGAAGTTTCCTCCGCACGGCATCGTCATCGTCGGAGTGGACGGGCGCATCCTCGGAGCCCGCAGCTTTGCCCGGGCGGAAGAGGAAGGCCCTCACCCGACGCCCGAGGAGCTCCAGCCTCGTGCCGACGAATTCGTCCAGGGAGGTTTGCCTGGCGCGCCGGCTCCGATCTTCGATTCCGCGCGGCCTAACGTTCTTCGGACCCGCACGGATACCGTGTTCCGCTACCGGGTTCCCACGAGTTTCCCTACCGGCGAGGTCGCTCTCTACGTTCAGGTCTACTTCACCGGTGACCGCTTCAGCGGCTGGCAGCTGATCGAGGAGTATGGAACCGGGCGAGCCTTCCGCTTCGACGGAGGGGGCGGCATCGCCACGACGCTCTCGTTCTACGTCGTTACCCTCTCCCTGCTCCTTCTGCTCATCGTCATTTTTCTCCGCAAGTACCACGCGGGAGAAGTCGGGGTCGGAGTCGGGACGCTCCTTTTCGGCGTAGCGATTCTCTCCTTCCTGATTTTCGACTGGGCCATCGCGAAGGAGGTCTCGGTCGGAGTGCAGTTCGGCGGTGTGGACGCGCGGATGACGGCGCTCGCGCAGATGGCGTTCAAGTTCCTGTTTCTCGACATCGCCGTCGCGCTGGCGGTCTTTCTCTCCTGGTCGGTCGGGGAGAGCTTCGCGCGCGAGCGGTGGGGAGAGAAGCTCGCTTCAATGGATGCGCTCCTGCGCCGTCACCCAATGAACGCGACGGTGGGCAACTCGATCCTCGCCGGTCTGCTGTCGGCGCCGGCGCTGGCGGCGTCGACGCTGGCCGTGGCGGCCGTTCCGCTCTTCGCCGGATGGGCCTGGCCGGCGATGACGCAAGTCCAGGCTCTCGTCCCCGGCAGCTCGGGGGGCGCACTCACGTCGATTCTCCTCGCCATCCAGGAAGCCGTCATCTACGCGCCCCTCGCCTTCCTCTTCGTCCTCGCCTGGTTCCACCGCCGGCGCATGACGCTGGCTGGAGTCCTCATCGCAATCGCGCTCGGCCCGCTCCTCCAGGTCTCGATGCCGCCGATCGAACCGACCCAGCAGATGATGCTGTTCGGATTCGGTGGCGCGCTCGCTGCCACCATCGTGTTCCTGACCTGGGATCTGCTGGCTGCAGCCATCGCGCTGTTCTCGTCGAGCCTCATTCTCTCGCTCGTCCCCCTGATCCGCGTATCCGAAGCCGACGCGATCGTCGCGCCCACAGCCACCCTGTTGATTCCCACGGCCCTGCTCTTCGGCCTCGGTCTCGCCGGCTCAATCACCCGGAGGCAGATCGCATACACGTATGAGGACCTCGCCCCGCACGTCCGTCGCATCATCGAACGCGAGCGGGTGAAAGCGGAGATCGACGCGGCCAACCGGATTCAGGCGGCCCTTCTCCCCGTCGAAGATCCGGACGTGCCGGGTACGACCGTCGCTTCGCACTACCGCGCGGCGACGGAGATCGGCGGGGATTACTTCGATTTCCTCCAGCTCGGCGGCGGACGGATCGCGATCGCATTCGGCGACGTAGCGGGGCATGGACTGACGAGCGGGATCGTGATGGCGATGACGAAAGCCGCGCTCCTGGTTCAGGTCGAGCACGATTCGGAGCCGAAGGCGGTCATGTCGGCGCTCAACACCATCGTGCTGAAGACCGCTCCGCGCCGCATGCTGATGACTTTCTTCTACGGCGTCCTCGATCCGGAGGAGCAGACTCTGCGCTTCTGCTCGGCCGGCCACCTCGATCCTTATCTCTACCGCGCGGCGGAAAAGAATCTCATCCCCCTCTCCTCCTGGGGTTTCCCGCTCGGGGTGAAGCGTCGCGAGGGCTTTCGGGAAGAGAACGTCAGCTTCGACGCCGGCGACCGGCTCGTACTTTACAGCGACGGATTCATCG
>JBHEPS010000100.1:0-3532 GCA_046260175.1 Thermoanaerobaculia bacterium | reverse complement strand
GATCAGACCCTCGTCGTGATCTCGTTCGAAGGGGAGGACAGCCGGAGGAAAAGCGCCTGAGCGGGACGAGAAAGAAGGAAGGCAGAAGGCAGAAGGCAAGTCAACAGCAGAAGCCCGAGGGCGGCTTTTGCTCTTGCCCTTACTTCTGCCTTCTGCCTTCTGCCTTCTGATTTTCCCTGACCCCTGACCCCTAGCCCCCAGTCCCTGCCTCTTCCATGATCGCGCTTCTCACTCTTGCTGCCGTTTTCGCGCTCATCGCGACGCGCCGGATCGGGACTCTTCACCTGCCGATCTGGCTGATCATGACCGGGGGCGCACTCGTCGTGCTCCTCGGCGGCAGCATCGATCCGAGAGAGGCATGGCATGCGATCGACTGGCGCGTGATTCTCTTCCTCGCCTGCATGTTCGTCATCGGCCGGGCTCTCGAGGAAAGCGGATACCTCGAGCATCTCGCTTACCTGCTGTTTCGCCACGCGGCATCGACCGACGCTCTGGTGCTTCTCGTCCTCTTCACGATGGGCCTTCTCTCGGCCCTGCTCATGAACGACACTCTGGCGATCGTCGGCGTGCCGGTGGTCCTGCTCCTCGCCGGCAGGCACCGCATGAGCCCGAAGCTGTTGCTGCTCGCGCTGGCGTTCGCGATCACAATCGGGAGCGCGATGAGCCCGATCGGCAACCCGCAGAACCTGCTGATCGCCTTCCATCTCGAGAACCCGTTCGTCACTTTCCTCCAGCACCTCTTCCTGCCGGCGATACTCTGCCTTTTCCTGGCCTATGGGATGCTCAGGTTGTTCTTCTGGTCGGAGTTCCACCAAGTGAGGATCCTGCATCTCCCCGCGGAGGTCCGCGATCGCCGTCTCGCCTCGCTGGCCAGGTTGTCGCTCTATCTGCTGGTCGGACTCATCGGTCTGAAGGTCGCGCTGGCGTTCGAAGGAGTTGATTTCAACATCGTCTACATTGCGGTCGTTGCCGCTCTTCCGGTTCTCTTCGGCAGACGGGGGATCATCAAGGGTATCGACTGGCGAACCCTCGTGTTCTTTCTCGCCATGTTCGTCCTGATGGAGGCCGTCTGGCTCGAGGCCGGCGACTCCTTCATCCGGTACGTGACGACGGATACCGCCGCGATCCTCCTGTTGAGCACCGCGGCCAGCCAGGTGGTGTCGAATGTGCCGTTCGTCGCCCTCGGCATTCCTCCCCTCCTCTCCGCGGGTGGAGGGCCGAGAGAGCTGATGGCCCTCGCGGCGGGGAGCACCGTGGCGGGCCTGTTGTTCATCCTGGGCGCCGCGAGCAACGTCATCATCATTCAGCAGGCCGAGGCGCGCGGCGAGACGCTGACCTTTCGGGAGTTCGCCCGCGTCGGGATCCCGCTGACGGCGGTCTGTCTTGCCATGTTCTGGCTCTTCCTCCGCTAAAACACCTCTGGCGGCGGTCTACTTGACCGCACCTCGACTGCGGTGAAATGCTTACGACCGGCATGAGCGCTCTCGGCTGGATCGTACTCAGCGGTGTCGCGATGAGCCTCATCTCGCTGGTCGGAGTCGTGATCCTCCTTCTCGGCGAACCCGGGGCACGGACCAACCTGATCCTGGTGGCGCTTTCAGCCGGCTCGCTTCTCGGCGGCGCGCTGTTCCACATGCTTCCGGGCGCTTTCGCGACCGGTGCCGATCCACTCGAGCTGTTCATCTGGGTCGCCGTCGGCTTTACGCTCTTCTTCGTCCTCGAGCAGTTTCTGCACTGGCATCACTGTCACCGCGCCTGCGAGGAGCATGAGCGGAGGCCTCTGGGCGTTCTGATCCTCTTCGCCGACGGACTCCACAACCTGCTTGGTGGGTTGGCCGTCGGTGGAGCCTTCGTCGTGGACCTCAGGCTCGGGGCGGCCGCATGGGTCGCGGCCGCCGCCCACGAGATCCCTCAAGAGCTCGGCGACTACGGCGTCCTGATCCATGCCGGCTGGAGCCGCCGCCGCGCGCTCCTGTTCAACCTTCTCTCGGCCCTCCCCTTTCTCGCCGGAGGCCTTCTGGCATGGCTACTCGCGCGCCGGGTCGAGCCGTGGTTCCTCCTTCCTATCGCGGCCGGCAACTTCCTTTACATCGCTGCCGCCGATCTGATCCCTGAGATCAAACACGAGCGTCGTGGCCATCGGAAGGTGGAGCATTTCGCCGCGTTCACGGCCGGGCTGACGATCCTCCTCGGCCTCGCGATCGTTCTCGGCTGACGGGCAGAGGCACGGCCATTGCTTTGGTCGAGCCTGGCTTCACCGGAGGAAAAGAATGACCATACTGACCTGGATCATCGTTGGGCTCGTCGCGGGCGTCCTCGCGTCTCTCGTCATGGGGGGCACCGGCTACGGAATCATCGGCGACATCATCATCGGAATCGTCGGAGCATTCTTCGGCGGATGGATTTTCTCGCAGCTCGGCGTATCGACGCCGTTCGCAGGGCTTGCGGGAACGATCTTCGTGGCCTTCATCGGGGCCATCGTGTTGCTGTTCCTTCTCCGACTCTTGCGAGGCGGCATGGCGCGACGGTAGTCGTTCGGGGAAAGCGGGCGGGTTGCAGGGTCCTGCCACTCGAGCTCCTCAGCCATGAACAACTACGAACTTCTCCCCACCGGGAATGGCGTTCCCATCAAAGCCTGGATTCACGGTGTTCCCGTCGAGGAGTCGGCCCTGCAGCAGCTGCGCAACATCGCGCAGCTTCCCTTTCTCTACCGCTGGGTCGCCGCGATGCCGGACGTTCATTTCGGGATCGGAGCGACGGTCGGAAGCGTCATCGCCTCGAAGAAGGCGATCATCCCCGCCGCCGTGGGTGTCGACATCGGCTGCGGAATGATGGCGACGCGTACCACCCTGCGCGCCTCCGACCTGCCGGATAGCCTTGCGAAGATCCGCTCGCGGATCGAGGCCGCGGTGCCGCACGGCCGCACGAGCAAGGGAGGCAAAGGCGACCAGGGCGCATGGCGTCGCCCCCCTCAGGAAATCCAGGCCGCCTGGGCCCCGCTGGTTGGCCGTTACCAGTCGATCGTCTCCAAGCATCCCCGAGTCGGCAAGGGGAACGACCTGAACCAGCTCGGCACACTCGGCAGCGGCAACCACTTCATCGAGATCTGTCTCGACGAGAGCGATTCGGTCTGGGTCATGCTCCACAGTGGTTCGCGCGGCGTCGGAAATCGAATCGGAAGCTACTTCATCGAACTGGCGAAACAGGAAGCGCGTAAGACGAACCTGAATCTGCCCGACATCAACCTCGCCTGGCTCGACGAAGGGAGCCCGTATTTCGACGATTACATCGAAGCCGTTCAGTGGGCGCAGGATTTCGCGGCGATCAACCGACAACTGATGATGGCGTCGGTCCTCCGAGCCCTCGCCGGCGAAGACGACCTTCCGCCGTTCCGGAGCGATCTGGAGGTCGTGAACTGCCACCACAATTACGTCGCGATCGAAGAGCACTTCGGAGAAGAGGTCTTCGTGACACGCAAGGGGGCCGTGCGTGCGCGTCAGGACGACCTCGGAATCATCCCCGGCTCGATGGG
>JBHEPS010000010.1:531-40807 GCA_046260175.1 Thermoanaerobaculia bacterium | reverse complement strand
ATCATGTGCCAGACGCGCGAACCCCACCCGATGTTAAGATTCCATGCGTCAAAAGCTTACTACACCTTCCGGCCGGTCGGAGCGACCGCCGAGAACCGCGTCCGCGAAAAGGAGCCCGCCGTTGAGGGCCTTGACCACCTCCGTTATTTTGCTTTTCCTTCTTCTCGCCCTTCCCTCCAGCGCGCAGACTCCCCCCCCTCTCGAGCCGCCCGCCCCCGACCCCGCGGCCGCGCTGGGCGAGCGGGCGCCGGATACTTCTGAGGTGGAAGAGGTTACGCCCGGCGATGAGGTCTTCGAGGACCATCCCGATCCGCCCCAGCCGGCCGAGGAGCCACCGCGCGAGCCTGCGGAGGAAGAGGAGCAGGTAGAGCGTGTCCCGGGCGATCTTCCGCCCGCTCCGGTCGTTCCCACCCGGGGCTCGGAAGGAGGGGACCCCTTCTCGGACGCCAACATCTACCTCCCCGAGGGTGAGTTCGACCTCAAGGTCAGGCGGCTGATCAAGAACTCGCTGTTCGAGGGGCAGGTCAACTACAACTTCGTCGACGGAGACGTCTCCACCTTCCTCCGCTACAAGTACTACTCGAGGAACTTCACCTACAAGCTGAGCGTCTTCGACGAACTGGAGTTCGACCAGCTCGGAGGAAATACCGAGGAGTTCGACCGGGTGCGCGGCGCCCTGCTGCTTTTCACGTATCCGGAGAACTACAACCGTCGCTACACGCTGCTGGCCCAGGTCGACTCGCTCGCCTTCGGCGACCTCACGCGCCCGGACAACGACAAGACGAACAATTACCTCAAGATGGGCTTTCAGCTGGGAACAGAGGGCGACGAGCGCCTCAACTCGATCGTCGGCGAAGAGCGGGGGCGCATCATTCCCGTCCTGACCGCCTACCGGAACGTCGGTCCCCAGCAGGTCGGGCTCGCCACTGCCGTCACCTGGTCCTCGAGCGCAATCGGCAGCGACTTCGATTACATCAAGCTCCAGACCGAGATGCTCAAGCGGTTCGACTTCAAGAACGACTCGGTGATCTTCACCCGCCTGCATCTCGGTACCTTCCTTCAGGAAGAGAGGCTCAGCGACGATCCCGAGATCGACGACTGGGACGAGTTCAGCATCCCGCGCTACGAGCTGTTCCGCCTCGGGGGGCGCGACGCGCTCAAGGGTATCGACTCGGGGAGGGGAACCGACGAGCTGCACGTGACCAACGAGTACCTCAACCCGATCTTTCGCAACCGCGACCACAAGGTGCTCGGCGCCCGCGTGAACGACCTCTATGGAATCGTCTACGCGGGGGCCGGGGCTTCAGTCTTCGATCCCTCGGATCTGGTCGAGCTCGACAACTGGGTCGTCGACGTCGGAGTCGGCTTCGAAGCCACCGTTCGGCTGCGACAGTACAGGTTTCTCGTCACGGCAATCTACGCGGAGCCCGTCGTGCTGCCCGACCACCTCCGTGGAGGGGAACTGCGGCTTTCGGCGAGAACGCTACGGTAAAGGGGCTAGGGACTAGGGGCTAGGGGCTAGGGACTAGGCCCCTAGCCCCTAGTCCCTGGAAAGGGCGGGGGGTCGCTTCCCCGCCCTCTGCTCCACCGTCAGAACCGAAGCAGCGCGCCGACGCCCTGGGCGTCGTCCAGCGGGGACCCGAGCGGGACGAAGTCCACTTGCCCGTCGGCCCTGTGGGAAGCGGCGATGAACTCCTCGACCAGTTCGACCGTCATGACGGCTTCGCCGCAGACGGGGCAACCGACGGGAATGGACTCGCCGATCGTGCTGCAGCTCGTACAGCGCCAACCGCGCGACGAGGCCTGCTCGGACACGAACAGATGCTGGAGTTTGCGCTGGTTCACGGCGTCGATCACGGCGGCGTTGCCGAGAGCACCCCGCCCCGCGGATGCGGCGGCCGTGATGAGCGAATCGAGCTGCTGGGTGATCAGCCCGGTCTGGTGCTCCTCAACCAGTCCGCGAGACGCCTCGATGATTTCTTCGGAGGAACTGCGGATATCGAGGTGGAGCGAGCCAATCACCTTTTCGGCGACGCGCTTCGGAAGGTAATTACGGAAGTTCGCCAGGTTGCGATCCTGTCCCGAGAGGATCACGCGTTCGAAATGCCCCTGCTCGACCATTTTTTCGAGCGCCTCGGCCACGTCTTTGTGATGGCGATCGATATGGTCCTGCACGTGCCGCTGCATGTTGGCCTGGGACCATCCTCCCTGATCGTGCCGCCGCGGCATGTCGGGGTCCGAGAGGTCGATCTCGTGGAGGATTTTTCCGAACTCGAGGGCGAAAAGGCGGGCGTACTTGGCGTCGACCATGGCGAGGGCCACGCGCGGATTGCCCCGCTTGAGGCGCACGAGCTGCCTCAGATGGGGCCGCATTCCGATTGACAGCTCGGGTTTGACGGCCACCGGCAGCTCGAGCGGGATGAACACCTCGTCGCTGGGGCAGGCGAAGATGGCCACGCCCCTGGTTTCGGGAGCGAGATCGTTCTCCATCCACTTCTCGATCTGCCGGATCCCCTTCTCGATGGCGGCATCGTGACCGTTGCCGCCGAGGTTTTCCCGGATCTTCTGAGTCTCGTTCTTGAGAAAGACCCGGATTCGGTCCTTCTGAGCGTCATCCCCGCGTTGCGTGTCCAGATACAGACTGAGGAAAGGGCCGCTGCTTTCGCGGTTTGCGAGCTCCCGAAGGCGATTCTCTAGCATGTTCTTTCTCCTTCCGCTTGCTGTTCCGCGACGGTCGACCCTGCCTGGACGCGCGTTCCCTCGGCGGTCCCCCCGGTATCGAGGCGGTGCTGGTGCACGGCCCAGACGAGAGCGATGAGAATCGCAACGAGAAGGATGATGCCGAGGACTGCGCTGAGACGTCGAAGCATCGCGGAAGGTACCTGGTACCGAAGCAACCGATATGCCACGGCCGGCCCGCGGCACGTCCCTGAGCATACCACCGGACCCGGCCCCCCGGCTGCGGCTAATATAGGCGGCATGAAAGCAGTCCTCATCCGTGAGCACGGCGGCTACGACCGCCTCGAAATGACCGATCTTCCCGAGCCGGAGCCGGGAGCGGAGGCGCTCGTCCGCGTGCGGGCAGTCGCACTCAACCATCTCGACATCTGGCTGCGCCGCGGAGTTCCCGGCCACCGTTTCCCTCTACCGATGATCCCCGGTTCGGAGGCGAGCGGAGTCATCCTTTCGCTCCCGAAGTCAGCAGAAGGATGGAAAGAGGGGGACGAGGTCATCGTCGCTCCCGGCTACAGCTGCGGGCACTGCGTAGCGTGCCTCAGCGGGGAGGATCCCCTCTGCCGTGACTATGGAATCTTCGGCGAGTCGAAAAGCGGAGGCGCGGCCGAGATCATGCCGGTCCCCCTCCGGAATCTCATCCGGAAGCCGCCCCACCTCTCTTTCGAGGAGGCAGCGGCGATCCCGCTCGATTTCCTCACCGCCTGGCACATGCTCGTGCCGCGGGCGCAGTTGCGCCCCGGCGAAACCGTGCTCGTGCATGCGGGCGGCTCGGGGGTCGGAAGCGCCGGGATCCAGGTCGCGAAACTGTGGGGCGCAACGGTTTTCACGACCGTCGGCTCGGAGAAAAAGGGTGAGCTCGCCCGCGAGCTCGGCGCGGATGAGGTGATCCTCTACCGGGAGACCGATTTCGCGCAGGAGATCCGGAGACTGACGGGAAAGCGCGGCGTCGACGTGGTGTTCGAGCATATCGGCGCCGACACGTTCGACGGCTCGATGCGCTCGCTCGCCCGCGGTGGTCGGCTGGTCACCTGCGGCGCCACCACGGGGGCTGAGGTCGCGATCAATCTTCGAGTCGTCTTCTTCAAACTCCTGTCGATTCTCGGCTCTACCATGGGTAGCCTCGCCGAGCTCCACCAGATCATGAAGCACGTCGAATCCGGCCGCTTCCGGCCGGTCATCGACCGCGTACTTCCTCTCGATCAGGTCGCCGAAGGGCACCGCCTGCTGGAAGAGCGGAAGGCCTTCGGAAAGGTCGTACTGAAAATCAGGGACTAGGGACTAGGGGCTAGGGGCTAGGAAGAACAAAGGCAACGCCAGAGCTTGGAACACTCGTCAGCCTGGGTTTGCCTTTGCCTTTCCTAGCCCCTAGTCCCTAGCCCCTAGCCCCTGCCTTACAATGCCCCCATGCCCCCCATTTCCCGCGAGCAGACCGGTTCGCGGATCCGCGTACTTCCCTCGGATCTGATCAACAAGATCGCAGCGGGCGAGGTGGTCGAACGCCCTGCATCGGTCGTCAAGGAGCTCGTCGAGAATGCGATCGACGCCGGCGCGAGCCGGATCGAGATCGACCTCGCGCTCGGCGGCCGCAAGCTGATCGAGATCGCCGACGACGGGTGCGGGATGAGCGAGGAAGAAGCTCGCCTCGCGATCCAGCGGCACGCGACCTCCAAGATCTCGGCGTTCGAGGACCTCGTCTCGATCCGGTCCCTCGGCTTTCGCGGGGAAGCGCTCCCGTCGATCGCCAGCGTTTCCCGCTTCACGCTCCTCACGTCCGACTCCGAGGGGGGGGAGGCGACCGAAGTTTTCTGCCTTCCCGGGCGCGAACCGGAGATCAAACCAGCGGCCCGCGATCGCGGCACCACGATCCGCGTGGAGGACCTGTTCGAGAACGTGCCCGCCCGGCAGAAGTTTCTCAAGAGTGGGGATGCCGAGTTTCGCGCGATCGTCGGGGTGGTCTCCTCCTACGCGCTCCCCGATCCCGCGCGCTCGTTTTCGGTCTCGCACAACGGACGGGTGGTCCTCGACTTTCCTCCGGCCGCCGACCTGCGCGAGAGGATCCTGCAGGTGATCGGAAGCCGCGCAGCGAAAGACCTCGGGGCGATCGAGTTTTCGATCGGCCCGGCGCTGGCGACCGGGTTCGTCTCGCGGGAAGCCTCCCTCGGAAGCCGGCGGAACCAGTACTTTTTCGTCAATGGCCGTTCGGTCCGCGACCGCGTCCTCTCGCACGCCGCCACGCGCGCCGCCGAGGCGTTCGACGATGGCCGTCATCCGGCGATCGTCCTGTTTGTGGAGATCGATCCGGGCGCTGTCGACGTCAACGTCCATCCCGCGAAGACCGAGGTTCGTTTCCGCGATTCGGGGCAGATCCACGTGCTCGTCGAGCAGGCCATTCGCCGTGCGCTCGGGGCCCCCGCGCGCGGCAGCGCTCTGCTCGGAGGCGAGGAGACTCCGGCTCCGCCCGCCTCCTGGGGCGCCGGGTGGCTCCCTTCTCCGGGATCGTCCGCGGGAGGCGCGTTCGTCCCGGGCTCCATCGTTTCGGAAGGGGGTCGCGACGCGGCGACCGATCCTTATTTCGCAGCCTCGCCGCTGTTCAGGGAGAGGCCGCTCGTGCAGCCGCCTCCTCCGCGATTCGGAACCTCGACCGTCGGAGCTCTCGAGGGGCGGATCGTCGGCCAGTATCGCGACAGCTACATCCTGATCGACACACCCGAGGGTCTGCGCATCGTCGATCAGCACGTGGCTCACGAGAGAGTGCTCTACGACCGGATCGAAGCGACCCTTGGGGAGCGTGCTCCGACGCAGCGCCTCCTCGAGCCTTTCATCCACGAAGCGGCCGCGGGGGAGGCGGCGATTCTCGAGTCCCAGCTCGAGGAGCTTCGCGCGCTCGGTTTCGACATCGAGCGCTTCTCCGGAAACGCCTTCGCCATCTCCGCCGTGCCGACGATCCTTCGCCGGGAGAGCCTTTCGAGCTTCCTCTCGAAGCTGATCGACGGGGCGGTCGAGGAGAAAGGCTCCCACGTGAAGCGACTCCGTCACCGTGTGGTCGCCTCGCTCGCATGTCAGGCCGCGATCAAGGTCCACCATCCTCTATCCGGCGATGAGATGGCGGGTCTGGTCAGCGATCTCCTCGCCAGCTCCAATCCATATGCCTGCCCCCATGGGCGGCCGATCATCGTCGACATCCGCCACCTCGACATCGAAAAACACTTTCACCGCGTGTAGGGACGATTGCATCGGCCCGGTTTGTCGTGGGCGACCAGTCGGTCGCCGCTCTACTCCTGGTGGCCCACCGCGCCCGCATCCTCCCGCCGGCCCCGAAGACCGAGGTAGCCTCGGCTTCGATGTCTGGACGGATGACGCGTTTGAGCCGAGCGGCGTATCGCATCCTGGCGCGGACCCGGCGGCGGCTGCGCGCGCCCGAGCTCGGGCGGCAGGGGGAGGAGCGTGCGGCGTGGTATCTCCGCCTGCGCGGGTATCGGATCCTTGCCCGGAACGTCCGGTACCCGATGGGCGAGCTCGATCTCGTAGTGCGCCGCGGGAGGGTGATCGCGTTCGTGGAGGTGAAGTCGCGGCAGCAGACCCGCTGCGGCACTCCGGCGGAAGCCGTCGGGCGCGTCAAACAGCTGCGGATCGCGAGGATGGCCGAGCGCTACTGTCGTGACCGCCGAATCACACGGGAGACCCGGGTCCGGTTCGATGTGATGAGCGTCTACTGGACCGGATGGCGGTTCCGGATCGAGCATCTCCGCGACGCGTTCTACGTCGAAGCGGAGCCGGGCCGGCCGTGGGTGTGGCGCTGAAAACGAGAAGACCGGCCCGTGGGCCGGTCTTCGGTTCAGGTTCGGTTGGAGCGGGAAACGGGGATCGAACCCGCGACTTCAACCTTGGCAAGGTTGCGCTCTACCGCTGAGCTATTCCCGCGCGCGGGGACAATCTAGGAGATCATCCGCGAGCGTGTCAAGTAACCCGCCGGTCAGGGGGTGTATTCCATTCCAGAGGGCGTCCGGAGAGGCGTGAATCAGCGCCGTTCGACCCGGATTCCGTAGGCGTGGAGCTTCCGGTAGAGGTTCGATCTCTCGACCCCGAGCGCCTCGGCCGCGCGGCTCACATTTCCCCCGGCCTCGCTGAGTTTCTGGAGGATGAACTCGCGTTCGAAGACCTCACGCGCTTCCTTGAGGCTCATCTCCGCGGTGTCGGCCGCGAGTGCCGCCGGAGCGATGGAGTCGGAGATCGGGATCGCCTCCGGTCCGATCCTTTCGGAGGGCTCGAGGATCGTGAGGCGCTCCATCAGGTTGCGCAGCTCGCGCACGTTTCCCGGCCAGGAGTACCCGAGGATTTTCTGTTCCGCCTCGGGAGTGAGTTTGCGGGCGCGCTGGCCGGTCTCGGCGGCGAAGCGGCGAAGGAAATGATCGGCCAGGAGTAGAACGTCTCCGTCGCGCTCGCGCAGCGGAGGGACTTCGATGGGGATCACGTTGAGGCGGAAGTAGAGGTCCTCGCGGAACTGGCCGAGTCCGATCTGATGCTCGAGATTCTTGTTGGTCGCCGCGATCACCCGGACGTCGACCTGGATGGTCTGATGACCGCCGACGCGCTGGAACTGCTGATCCTGGAGGACGCGCAGGACCTTCGCCTGCGTCCGGATCGACATGTCGCCGATCTCATCGAGAAAGATCGCCCCGCCGTCGGCGAGCTCGAATTTTCCCTTGCGGTCGTCGGTCGCGCCGGTGAAGGCGCCTTTCTTGTGTCCGAACAGCTCGGACTCGATGAGCTCGTCGGGGATGGCCGCGCAATTGACCGCGATGAACGGATGATCTGCTCGCGGAGACTCGCGATGGAGCATCCGCGCGACGATTTCCTTGCCGCTCCCGTTCTCGCCGGTGATGAGAACCCGGGAGGCTGAGCGGGCGGCGCTCCGAATCCGCGTGAGGAGCCGCTGCATCGCCTGACTCTCTCCGATGAGGACTTCGTCGAAGGTCGCGGTGGTGCGTTTGAGGTCGCGGACCTGCTGACGGAGAGAGCGGTCTGCGATCGCGTGGGTGACGGTGAGCAGGACGCGCTCGAGCGAGAGGGGCTTCTCGAGGAAGTCGTAAGCACCGAGGCGCGTCGCGCGCACGGCGGTCTCGACGCTGCCGTGACCGGAGATCACGATGACGGGAGGGGCCTGGCCGACGGCGCGGATCCGCTCGAGCAGGGCGAGCCCGTCGATCCCCGGAAGCCAGACGTCGAGAAGGACGAGGTCGAAATCCTCGCGCGCATAGGCGGCGAGTCCCTCCTCGGCCGACTCGCAGAGAACGGCGTCGTGTCCTTCGTCCTCGAGGATGTCGCGGAGGGTCTCGCGGATCGCGGGCTCGTCGTCGATGATCAGGATTCGGCTCATTGGTGTGCTTTCCTCATCGCCTCATGCGGGGATCGTGATGAGGAAGCGGGTTCCTTTCGGCTGGTTCTCATGAATCGCGATCGTCCCGTCGTGGTCGTGAACGATGCGGTGGACGATTGCGAGCCCGAGCCCGGTGCCCGAGCGTTTGGTCGAGAAGTAGGGGAGGAACAGCTTGTCGCGATCGGCCTCGTCGACCCCGCGACCGGTGTCGCGCACTTCGATCACCAGAGCGCGATCGTCGCGGCGCGCGACGATGGAGATCGACCCGGTGTCGGTGGCATCGATCGCATTGTCGAGCAGGTTGATCAGCGCCCGCCGGATCTGCTCGGGATCGACGACGGCGCGGACTCCCTTCTCCGCCTCGACGACGATTCCGACCTGCGGCTTGACGTCCCCGTAGAGGGTCGCCACTTCCTGCACGATCTGCTCGATGTCGGCCTCCCGCAGATGAACGGCCGGCATTCTCGCGAAACGCGAGAACTCGTCGACCATCCGCTTGAGCTGCCCGACTTCGTTGACGATGATCCTGCAGCCGTCCTCGACCGCGCGGCTGAGGTCGGGGTCCTGCCTCCGGAACTTTTTCGCAATCCGTTCGGCCGAAAGCTGGATCGGGGTGAGCGGATTCTTGATCTCGTGGGCGATTCGCCTCGCGGCCTCGCTCCAGGCAGCCACCTTCTGCGCCTGGACGAGCTGAGTGAGGTCTTCGATTGCGACGACCCATCCTCCTCGTCCATCGGCGTCTCGAAGGCGCGAGGCCGAGACCTCGAGGTAGAGAATCTCGCCCTCTCTCATGATCGAGATCTCGCGCGAGCGGGCCGTTCGCTCGCCCATCTCCCGGAGATACTCGCCGAGGGGTTCGAGCTCGCCCGTGAGGATCGCGTCGATCGGCGTGGCCGGCTGGGGATCCGGGATGTGGAGGATGCGGAGCGCGGCCGGGTTGATGCTCAGCAGCGCGCCGTCTTCGTTGAATGCGAGGATTCCGGTCGAGACGCTCTCGAGGACGGTCGACAGGTAGGCGCGCTCTTCCGCGAGCTCGAGGTTCGATTCCGTCAGGGCGGAGCGCTGGCGGTCGAGCTGCTCGGCCATACCGTTGAAGGAGTCGATCAGGACGCCGAACTCGTCGGTAGCCTCGACCGCGATCCTGTGCTTGTAGTCGCCTCCCGCCAGCGTCCGCGTTCCCTCGGCGAGGGCCGCGACCGGGACGGTGATTCGCCGCGACACGTAGATGGCGACCAGGAGGGCGAACAGGAGAATCGCAAGCGTGATCGTGAGAAACATCGAGGTCTGCGCTGCCTTCAGCGCGGGCCTCTGCGTGTCGAGCTGACGGTAGTCGTGCCAGGCGACCACGTTCTCGTCGAGCATCCGGCTCATCGCGACCGGAATGTGAATTCCTGCGACGGCTGCGCGATCCTCTCCGATCGGCACGGAGGCCCGGATCCACTTTCCCTCCGGAACCGGATCGATCCGGCTGGCGACTCCGTCGCGATGCACCTGCTCGAAGAACTGTGTCGAGGGCTCCGAGATGGAGTGTACGGGCGAGCGCGGGTTCGCGAGAATCCGCACGACCGACCCGTTCTCGTAGATTCCGACGAGATCGACCTGGTGCATCGACCGCGCGTGGTTCAGTCTCCTCTCGACCGATCCTTCGGCAGCCGCGATCTCTCGCGCGGCCGCTTCCGCCTCGCCGATCGCCCGGTCCTGCGCGTACTGCGCGATCGCCTCCGAGTTCCGCACGATCGTCTCCACGGGCGTGTTGAACCATCTGTCGATCGACAGGCGCAGCAGGTCGGTCGCGATCACGAAGAGCAACACGATGGGGAGAATCGAGATCGCGATGTACGTGACCACCAGCTTCGACCGGAACTGCGACCCGAGGATCCCCCGCTTTCTCTCCAGCAGCAGTTTCACGATCCCGCGCAGGAGGACGAAAAGGACGCCGATGATCAGGACGAGGTTGATGTTCCAGAGGACGAACAGCAGCAGCCGGCTTCCGAGAGCCTCGGGACTCAGCTCGTTCGCGCGCTGCACGAGGTAATAGATCGAGCTCGTGACCACGACCGTCACGAGCAGGACCGCTACGATCAGACGCGGATCTTTCCGGTATCGCAGCAGCCCGCCGAGTTTCATGACCCAGGTTCCGCCGAATCGACCCGAGCGGTTTCCCACGGGGTGGCCACGTCCCACGGCACGATGTACCAGACGTAGCGCCGAAGCAGCTCGGCCCGGACCCGAACCCGCAGCTTCCACGGCTTCTGCCCTCCGGTCGAGAAGAGGTCCTGCTCCTCGATCCGGGACATCCGCGTCTTCAGAGCTTCGAGCGAGGTGAAGATCTCCGAGCGCACCAGCCTGCGGTCCCGACGGTAGTTGAGCAGGTATTCGCGCGTGACCGAGTTGTAGGTCGCGACCACCTCGAGCCGCGCCCGGGTAACCGTTTCGTCGAACCAATTCGACCGCTTCCGGACCAGGTGCAGGTCGTAGGCGAGGACCGTCGGAAGACCCGATTCGATCGCCCGGCGGATCTCGGGCGCATCGAAGGCGCCGGACAGGTCGAAAGAGATCGAGATCCGGCCCGACCTCTCGACGGCCTCGAGGTTCCTGATTCTCGCCTCTTCACCGCGCGCGGCGGTGGCGACCAGGACGAGGGCGAGGATCCCGAAGGCGCAACGACGCATGTGTGGCTGTTTTACCACACTCGCGGCCGTGGCGCCGGGGGATTTTCCTCGGGGACTAGGCCCAGGCGAACGCGTTCTCGTGCACCGGCTCGGCGATCGGACCGTCGATCTCCCAGGAGTCGGGGGAGCGAAGAATCGCCGCGACCAGCTTCGAGTGAAGGGCGTGTCCCGCGCGGACCGCCGAGATGGCTCCCACGATCGGGTACCCCAGCAGGGCCAGATCGCCGACCAGATCGAGAACCTTGTGGCGGACGAACTCGTCGTCGAAGCGGAGCGGTCCGTTCATGACCCCGTCGTCGTCGAGGACGATACAGTTCTCGACCGATCCGCCGCGCGCCAGACCCGCGGCGCGAAGCTGTTCCACGTCGCGGATGAAGCCGTACGTCCGCGCCGGCGCAATCTCCGAGACGAAGCGCGCGTAATCGAGGTCGAAGGCGACGGACTGATGCCCGATGACCGGGTGATTGAAATCGATCTGGTAATCGACCGAGAGCCGGTCGGCGGGCTCGATGCGGATCCACTTCGACCCTTCACTCAGCTCGATCGGCCGCACGATCCGAAGCACGCCCATTCGCTCGTCGTGCGAGCGCATCCCCGCCGCCTCGATCAGGTGGACGAACGGAAGCGCGCTGCCGTCGATGATCGGAACCTCGGGGCCGTCGATCCGGATCTCGAGATCCGTCACGCCCGCGGCGTGGATCGCCGAAAGGAGATGCTCGACCGTTCCGATCGAGACGTCGTCCTTGCCGACGGTCGTTGCATAGTCGAGAGCGGTCGTCGACGCCTGAAGCGCCGGAATCCGAAGGTTGTGGAGATCGGTCCGAACGAACCCGAGCCCCGCGCCGGCCTCGGCCGGGTGGAGCTCCACTTTCGTGTAGATCCCGGAGTGGAGTCCGATTCCTTCGATTGCGACGGGAGTTGAGATGGTTTTTCGATGAGGACGCATATGAGTTCCGCCCTCTCTCTGAGCGAGGGAGGTGCCATTTACAGCAAGCGGTTACATCCATGTCAACCTGCTGAATATAAAGCGACTTAGGCCATTGGTGCCGCAGAGGGTCCACGTCGGAATGTGTCTTTTTGACCACACTGCCGTATCCTCATGACGACAGGCTCGGCCCGCTGGCATGGCCTGAGAAAAGGAAATTGCACGAGACTCCCCGTCGAAGTCGCCGGGCTCGTGCGCTCCGCCGCCCCACGGGCCTCATCGAAACGAGCTCGGGATCCCAACCTGACACTAGAATGCGCGCAATGACGACGAAGAACTCTTCGGGCGAGAAGCTGATCGCCTCCAACAAGAAGGCCTTTCACGACTATCACGTCCTCGACCGGATGGAGGCGGGGCTCGCTCTGATGGGTACCGAGGTGAAGGCGCTCCGCGACGGGAAGGCCAACCTCTCGGATGCCTACGTCATCTTTCAGAAGGGAGAGGCCTGGCTGCTGAACGCCCACATCTCTCCCTATGCCCACGGGAACCGGGAGAATCACGAGCCCCTGCGCAGCCGCAAGCTCCTGCTGCATCGGCGCGAGCTCGGCAAGCTCGAGTCGCAGGTGCGCGACAAGGGGCTGACGATCGTCCCGCTGCGACTCTACTTCCGAGGCCGGAACGCGAAAGTCGAGATCGCCGTCGTTCGCGGCAAGAAGCTCCACGACAAGCGCGAGACCGAGCGGACGAAGGAAGCCGACCGCGAGGCCGCGGCCGCCATGAAGGCCAGGCGGTAAATTCCCTGGCTCTTCTCCGTTGACTCCGCCCCACTCTCTAGGCTTTACTGGCCGGCCATGGCCTGGTTCAAGAAGGAAAAGAAGCCGAAGGAGCCGACCGACACTCGCGCCCGCATCCCCGAGGGGATGTGGCTCAAGTGCGACGACTGCCGGGAGATCATCCTGAGGAAGGACGCGGAGCAGAACCAGATGGTTTGCCCGCGGTGCGGTCACCATTTTCGAATCGCGGCTCGCGAGCGGCTCGCGATGCTGTTCGACGACGGGCATTTCAAGGTTTTCGGGACGGAGATCCGCTCAGCGGATCCTCTCCGTTTCCGGGACACCAAGCGATACCGCGACCGCCTGAAGGTTTACGAAACGCGCGTGGGTCCCGACGATGCGGTCGTCTGCGCCGAAGGAAAGCTGGAAGGGGCGCCCCTGGTGATCTGCGCCATGGAGTACAACTTCATGGGCGGCTCGATGGGATCGGTCGTCGGAGAGAAGATCACGATGGCGGCCGAGCGGAGCCTGGACAAGAAGATCCCGCTGATCGTGATCTCCTGTTCGGGAGGCGCCCGGATGCAGGAAGGGATCCTCTCGCTGATGCAGATGGCCAAGATCTCCGCGGCGCTGCAGAAGCTCTCTGCCGCGCGCATCCCGTTCATCTCGGTCCTGACCGACCCCACGACGGGGGGAGTCACGGCATCCTTTGCAATGCTCGGAGATCTCAACGTCGCCGAGCCGAAGGCGCTCATCGGATTCGCCGGACCGCGCGTGATCGAGCAGACCATTCGCCAGACCCTGCCGGAGGGATTCCAGCGCTCGGAGTTCCTTGTCGAGCACGGGATGGTGGACTTCATCGTTCCGCGCACCGAGATGAAGGCGGCCCTCGGCCGGTGCCTGCGTCTGCTCGCTTCCTGAAAAAGACACCCCGACCGTGAACGCGGAGCTCAGGTACCTCGAGTCGCTCCTGGCGAGCGGGATCCGGCCGGGTCTGGGGCGGATGCGGGGTTTCCTCTCCGCCGCGGGCCGGCCCGAGCGCGCGGTTCCCGCTGTGCTCATTGCGGGAACGAACGGAAAGGGGTCGACCGCCGCGACCCTGGAGTCGATCTGCCGCGCCGCCGGGTACCGCACAGGTCTCTACACCTCGCCGCATCTGGTCTCGATTCGCGAGCGGTGGCAACTCGACGGAGAGCCCGTTGAGATGCGGGACCTCCGGAATGCCATTGTTCGGCTTCGAGAGGCCGAATCGAAGCTCGACATCACGCCGACGTATTTTGAAGCCCTCACGCTCGTCGCCTTCATCCTCTTCGAGCAGACCGGCCGGGAGATCGCGATCCTCGAAGTGGGGATGGGCGGACGCCTCGATGCGACGAATGTCGTCAGGCCTCTCGCCTCGGTCATCGCCTCGATCGGACTCGATCACACCGAGTGGCTCGGAAAGACGTTGAGGAAGATCGCCCTCGAGAAGGCGGGAATCATCCATCGCGGCTCGGTTGCCGTGACGAGCACGCGCGACCCTGTGGCGCTCGAGGTCATCGAGAAGCGAGCGAACCGGCTCGATGTTCCGTTCCATCCGCTCCACCGGGAATGCCGGATCTCGCGGATCGCCACTGGCGAGAAGGGCGTCGCATTCACGCTCGAGAGCCCCGAAGGACGGCTGCGCCTCGAATCGCCTCTCGCCGGACGGCACCAGGTGGAGAACGTGGCGCTCGCTGCGCGCACGGCTCAGCTGATCCGGCCGCGATTTCCCCGCCTCGACCGGAGAGCGATCGTGCGCGGCGTCTCGGCCACACGGTGGCGGGGAAGGCTCGAGCGTTTCGCAATCGGACAGTCCGCGGTATGGGTCGACGGCGCGCACAACCTGCAGGCCGCCGAGCGCGTGGCAGCCTTCGTCAGCGAAACTCTTCCGCGCCCGCGGACCCTGGTATTCGGCGTTCTTCGCGATAAGCACTACGAGGCGATAGCGGACCTGCTGTTCCCACTGTTCGATCGCGTCATCCTCACCGAGCCCGATTCCGAGCGGGCTCTCGGCGCGCGGGATGCGCTCGCGCAATTCGCCCCTCGTTTCGACGTGCCGATGGAGGGCGAGCCGCGGCCGCGGATTGCACTACGGAAAGCGCTTCGGGACGGGGAAACCATCCTCGTCTGCGGCTCTCTCTATCTTGCGGGGGAGGCGATCGCCACGCTCGACCGGCTCTCCCGGTAAAGGACGGCGGACGCCGCGATCAGGACGAGCCAGCTCGCGACCCATCCCGCCGCGATCCACCCGTGACGGCGGCCGAACGAGACGCTGACGCGGCTCGTTCCCGCCGGAACCCGAATCCCCAGACGGTCGATGTTCAGCGGGAATGTTCCCAGCGTGCGGCCGTCCTGATCCACGGCGCGCCAGGCGCGGAAAAAACTCTCGTTCACCAGAAGCGCGCCCGCTTCTTCGGCCGTCAGCTCGATCTTCCACTTGCCGGCCGCGCGCTCGATCCGAGTCACGGTGACGATCCCTTCGCTTTCCCATCCAGGAGGTCCGATTCCGAGCTTCCGCGGATCGAACGCGTGATCCTCGATCCGGTCGACCGCCTCGTTGATCGATCGCGTGGACTCGATCACTCCAACGCCCGTCGCCATCGGCAGCGCGCCCGAAACTTCGAAGACGTGGACTCGGCGGGGGCCGATCGCGAAGGTGCCGCTCCGAGACAGCGCGTGCGTGTCGAGCGCGGTTTCGCTCACTATCGCGCGCGCTCCGACCATGGCGGCCCATCGGGCCATCCGCTCCGAATCGCCCGAAGCGAATCTTTCATGAACGATCCGTGAGAGGAACGAGTACATCCCGTCGGGCGACTTCTCGAGCGCGTAGGCGACTCCGTGCGCTCCTCCCCAGGTCGGGTCCGCCGAAGCGGCGGAGATGCGGGACAGCTCGCGAATCGAGCTCGATCCGCGGCCGAACACTCCCGAAGGAACGACTCTCACGATTCGCTCGCCGCTGAACATCTCTGCCGCCGGAGGAACGCTCTCGTATGGAGAGCGCCAGTCGAGTGGCAACGCCCGGAGCCCGAAGGCGGCGGCAGGAAGGATCGTCAGGAGCGCGAGAAGACGGCGTCGGTTGGGGGTCGGATTGAGGAGTCCGATCGCTAGAACCACCACGGCGAAGGCGCCGAAAAGAAGGATGCGCTGGCGCATGGGATCCGACCACGCGGCCGCGCCGCCGAGCGCCGCCACTGCCAGGGCGGCGATGCCCGCGATCCCGGCGACGATCGCGGTTCGGTCGATTCGACTCCTCGTCTCGCGCTGGAGCCACCCCGTTACCAGAATCACGAGGAGCGCGCACGCCGGAACCGCCAGTTTTTCGGGGTAACGCCCGACGCGAAGCAGCTCGACGCTCTCGACCAGGCCCCGGACGAACGGGTTGTGCGCTCCCGCGGCGAGAAAGAAGAGCAATACGGCCGCGACCTGGTGAAGACGGAGCTCCCGGCCGGCCGACACGATCGCCGGCACGGCGAGAGCGCCGACGAAAAGAAGGATGAAAAGGGGAGGCCAACGCTCGGCCGTGCCCGATGCCGCGAGTCCCGATGCGCCGCGGTCCGTGATCAAGCCGCGGACCGGCCCGAGCGCGATCTCGGCCATCTCCCAGGGCGAGAGCGACGCGGCCAGAACAGTCTCGGCGGAGTAGGAGCGAGACCCGCGTTCGAGCTCCGACGCCACCTCGGACCACGCGAGGAGCATCGGAGATGCGACGATCGCGGCGACGGCCACCGCCGCGGCAACTCCCGCCGCGAACCGCGCCGTGAGGTGTCGGAGCGCGAGAACCGCGCAGACGGCCGCGGTTCCGAGGAGCATCACCGGCTCGCCGGCCAGGGTGAACAAGCCGAAGGATGCACCGAGAAGCAGTACGCCCGCAGCGTCGGGCCGGCGCCCGAGCCGGCCGAGGGCGAGCAGACATGCCGGGATCCAGAGCGCCGCGGTGATCAGGTTGTAGAAGGCGAAGAGCGAGACCGCGGCGCCCGAGACGAGCCAGAGAAGACCGCCGAATGCGGACCACCCCTCGCTCGCCGACTCGCGTCGCAGCAGCGCCGCCATCGCCAGCGCGCCGGCGAGCCAGTGCAGCACGAAATGGAGCGTATAAGCCGCGAACGGCGAGAGGAACAGATGGAGGGCGAATGTCGGATAAAAGGCGAGAGAGTTGGGATTTCCGCCGAGGGGCTGGCCGCCGCCGACCGAAGGGTTCCAGAGGGGAAGAGTGAAATCGCGCAGCTGCGCCGAAAGCTCTCCACGCAGCTGAAAATGCGTGGCCAGATTGTCGCGGTAGAAGGGGAAAGAGAGGAGCGGAAGGAGCACGAGCAGAAGAGCCGCGAGCCCGATGGTGATGAGAGGCGCGATTCTGCTGCGATTGCGCATCGGGAAAACCATCGTACAGAATGGCGGGAATGATCGGCAAACTGCGTCCGGAAACGCTCGGCTGGGCGGTGATCGCGGTCCTCGTCGCCGTTCACTCCATCACTCTCGTTCTCCTGCTCCTGTTTCGGGGGCTGCCGCAGCCGACCTTTCACAATACCTGGCCGATCGTCGTCGGCTTTTCAGGCTACTTCGTGCTGGGGGTGGCCGGGTTTGGACTTTACAGGCTTTTTCGAGGAGAGAGAGCGAGATGGCTTGCGACGGTGCGGCGCCCCTCATGGTGGGGAGAGTCGGTGCTCCTGATCCTGGCTGCGTCGCTGATCTCGCTCGGCTACACGACGCTCAAGATCGCGGTTCCCCTGCTGAACTCCCGGCGATACGATGCCCTTCTGTGGGAGATCGACCGGTGGAGCCTGCTCGGAATGTCTCCGAACATTCTGGCCGTCGAGCTGATCCCTTTCCCCGCGTTTTTCACCCTCATTGACGTCACTTATGGACCCGCTTTCGGCGTCACGCTTCTGATCTCATTTTCCATCATTCTCGGCCACGAGAGCAGCAGGCTGCGCATCGGGTGGGTGCTGGGCAGTGCGGTGCTCTGGCTCGGTGGTGCGTGGCTCTATCTCGCCCTTCCCTCGCTCGGGCCGGTGTACGTCTTCCACGAAGTCTGGGACGATGTCCGGCACTTGCTGCCGAATGCGATGAAAACGCAGACCAGACTGATCGAGAATTACCTTCGGATCGTCGGACTCAAGGCGGTCGAGCCGGGGAGGGGGGTGAGCTTGTTCCTCGGCGTGGCGGCATTCCCTTCGCTGCATCTCGGATTTCACTCGTTCGTCGCCTGCTGGCTCGGGCGGATCCTCCCGCGGGCGCGCGTGGCCGGATGGCTCATGGTGGCGCTGATGTTCGTCGGTTCGATCGTCACGGGGTGGCACTACATGATCGATTCCATCGCCGGCATTCTGATGGGATGGATCGCCTACAGAATCGCCCTCTCCATCGTTCCGCTCGACGAGGAATCCGCCCCGAACGAAGAAGGTATGATGCGCGGGACGCCGGCTCCGGCGTCCCACAGACCATCGGAATGACGAGGTGAACTGCATGTCTGACGCGAATCTCACGGGCCTTCTGCACCGGCCACTTCCCGAAGCCGATCCCGAGATCGCAGAGGCGATCGCGCTCGAGACCAGGCGGCAGAACGAGACGATCGAGCTGATCGCTTCCGAGAACCACGTCTCCCGCGCCGTCCTGACGGCCACCGGCTCGGTGTTCACCAACAAGTACGCCGAAGGGTATCCGGGCAAGCGCTACTACGGCGGCTGCATTCCGACCGACATCGTCGAGAACCTGGCGATCGATCGCGCGAAGGCGCTGTTCGGTGCCGAGCACGCGAACGTCCAACCGCACTCCGGCTCGCAGGCGAACACCGCCGTCTACTTCGCCATGCTGAGGCCTGGCGACACGATCATGGGTATGGACCTCTCGCACGGCGGACATCTGACGCATGGCCATCCGCTTTCCTACAGCGGCCGCGATTTCAAGGTCGTGGCCTACGGTGTGAAGAAGGACGACGAGCGAATCGACTACGATCAGATGCAGAAGCTCGCCGAGGAGAATCGGCCGAAGCTGATCATCTGCGGCGCGTCGGCTTATTCGCGCATCATCGACTTCAAGCGCATCCGTGAGATCGCCGACTCGGTCGGCGCGCTCATGATGGCCGACATCGCGCACATCGCCGGACTCGTCGTCGCCGGACTTCACCCCTCGCCCGTGCCGTATGCCGATTTCGTCACGACCACGACGCACAAGACCCTACGGGGCCCCCGGGCCGGACTCGTCCTATGCAGGGAAAAGTACGCGAAGGACCTCGATCGGGCACTCTTTCCCGGGATTCAGGGAGGGCCGCTCGTCCACGTGATCGCGGCCAAGGCCGTCGCTTTCCGCGAGGCCTCCACGGACGAGTTCAAAGCCTACCAGGCGCGGATTCTCGAGAACGCGAAGACTCTCTGCGAGTCGGTCCGGTCGGCCGGCTTCCGGATCGTCTCCGGCGGGACCGACAATCACCTGTTCATGACCGACGTCTTCTCGAAGGGGATCACCGGCAAGGACGGCGAGAAGATGCTCGAGGACGCGAACATCACCGTCAACAAGAACACGATCCCGTTCGACCAGAACAAGCCTATGGTCGCGTCGGGGCTTCGCATCGGAACCCCCGCGGTCACGACGCGCGGGATGGGAGGGGCGGAGATGAACCGGATCGGCGAGCTTCTCGTCCAGGTGCTCGACTCGAAGGGCGACGACAAAGTCATCGCGGACGTGAAATCGCGCGTGCTCGATCTCTGCCGGGAGTTCCCGATCTACTGAGACGCAGTGCAGACGACCGTCCAGAGTCGCACGGGAGACCCGCGGCGGTCGATGACCGCCGCCGGGGTCGCCCTCGCCGTTCTGTGGCTCGCCTCGATCGTGCTCTGGCTCACGCCGGGGATCGTGGTTCCCGACGGAGCCGGATACTACGTCTACCTGCCGTCCGCCATTCTGGGTGGGGATCTCGTCTTCTTCGATGAGTGGGCTCGCATCGGAGCCATTCGCGACGGGGTCATTCTCTTCAAAGAGGTCACCGCGACCGATCACCTCGGAAACCACTGGCCGGCTGGGAGCGCCCTCGTCTGGGCCCCGGGCTTCGTGCTGGGGCACGTCATTTCATCGGCGACCGGCGGAGCAGCCGGTGGATGGAGCCTTCCCTACAACGTCGCGACCGCGTGTGTGAGCGCTTTTGCCGGCCTGCTGGTGATGTTCGGGACATGGAAGGTCGCCATGCGTTGGACGACACCAGCCCGCGCGGCTGCTGCGGCCGCGGCCGGCTGGCTCGGGACGAATCTGCTCTGGTACTCCCTCGTGAACTCGCTCACGGCGCATGCGATCTCCGCGGCGCTCACGACGGGACTGGTTCTTCTCTCACTGCGCCTCCGCGAGAAATGCGATGCAGCGGGATGGCTGGCCGCGGGCATGGTCGGAGGACTCGCGTGCGCGGTGCGCCCGCAGAACCTGGTTCTCGTCGTCATCCCGTTCGTGATCGCCTGGTCGAGTGCGGGCCGATCCACTCTCGTCCGCAAACTCCCCTGGTACGCCCTCGGAGGAATCCTCGGCGCATCTCCCCAGCTTCTCGTCTCGTGGGTCCTCTATGGAAATCCTCTCGGCTTCACCTACTTTGGAGACTCCTCACCCGGGACGCCTTTCGCATCCTTCGCGCGCCTGTGGTGGTGGGAGCCCTTGTTTTCCTGGTATCACGGCCTCTTCATCTGGACGCCGGTTGCACTCGTGGGTGTCGCGGGGTTCGCGGCCCTCTGGAGGCGCGACAGGCGTCTCGCACTCTCGGGCATCTGGGTTTTCCTCTCGTTCTGGGCGATCAACGCGACGATGGAACGGAGCTTCTGGGGCGGGTTCGCGTTCGGGCAGCGGAAGTTCGACGCGCTGATCCCGTTCATCGTCATCGGTCTCGGTGCGCTGATCGCAGCAAGGCCGGTAATCTCCCTGGCGGCGATCGCACCGGCTTGCGTCTGGACGGTGCTTCTCATGTTCGCGAGTCGGAGTGAGCTCGACCTCAATAGCTACCAGACAGGGAGCGAACTGGCCGCTGCGGCGGCGCGCGCCGTCGTTTCGGCGGGGGAGCAGCTTCGATTCCTTTCCGCGGTCCCGCCAGTGGCGAAGCCGACCGTTGCGCTGGTTGCGATCGTGACCCTCCTGATGCTTGCGCTCGTGTTCCTGGGAGTCCGTCGGCTGCGGTTCGGCGTGGCGATCGCCCTTCTCGTTGCCTACCTGGCCGCCGCGGACGTCTGGATCCTATGGGTCGCCCGCAACGACGCGGCGGCGATCGAGCCGTGGCGTCCCCTTCTGGAGAGCAATCGGGGATCCGATTCGCCGGGGGCGATCGGAATGCGGATGGATCTGCTCCAGCGGGAGCTCGCTTATCTCAGGAGGAGTGGACGCGACGACGAAGCGGCGCGCACCGAGGCTGAGATTCGACGGATCCGGCCCGGGACGGACTGAGCTTGAGGCGGTCGCCGC
The DNA here is from genome assembly GCA_046260175.1 of Thermoanaerobaculia bacterium. Taxonomy (GTDB): domain Bacteria; phylum Acidobacteriota; class Thermoanaerobaculia; order Gp7-AA8; family Gp7-AA8; genus JBHEPS01. Next base: position 19,876 of record JBHEPS010000010.1, on the reverse strand, counting down.
TGGTCAGGCCGGAGGCCGGAAGATCGGGTGCGACCAGATCCTCTTCTTGTGAAGCTTGTAGAAGACCATCGTCTTGAGGATCGCGAATCCGTATCGCGTGGAGCGCCAGAAGCCGATCTGGGAGGCCTCGGGAAAGTAGCGAGTCTGGATCGGCACTTCGCGGATCCTCATGTTGGCGGCCACGCCCTGCGCGATGATCTCGGTATCGAACACGAAGTCGTCCGAATTCGCCTCGAAATTCACGGACTGGAGATAGCGGCGGGAGTAGGCGCGGAAGCCGGAGTGGTATTCGGAGAGGAATACGTAGAAGGTCGCGTTCTCGACCATGGTCAGGAAGAGGTTCGCGAAGTACTTCCACTTCGGCATCCCTCCCTCGATCGGACGTCCGCCGAGCATGCGCGATCCGAACACGGCATCGCACTCTCCTGCCAGCAGCGGCCCCACGAGCTGGGGAATGATCGTGGGGTCGTACTGGTGGTCGGGGTGGACCATCACCATGATCTCCCCTCCGAGCTCATCCATCGCGGTGCGATAGCAGGTCTTCTGATTGCCGCCGTAGCCGCGGTTGGCCGGATGGACGACGACGCGGATACCGAGAGAGCGGGCGACATCGACCGTCCGGTCCCTCGAGCAGTCGTCGACGAGAAGGATCTCGTCGACCCAGTCCTGTGGGATGTCCTCGTAAGTCGCGACGAGCGTTTTCTCTGCGTTGTAAGCCGGCAGGACGACGACGACCTTTTTCTCGTGCTTTGAATCCATCACGTCGGCGGGCGAGCCCGGCGCAGGATAGCATAGGGTTCGGATCGATCTCCGAATGGGAGCCGCTGCCGTGTTCCCTTACAATCCCCGCTTCAGATGCGAGCGCGCCTCCACATGCGCGGCGACCTGGCCGCGATTCTCCTTCTCGTCTTCTCGGTCGGCCTCGTCTTCGCGGACGTGCTGCTGCTGGGCCAGCGCTTCTTCATCCGCGACCTGACCCGTTACTACTACCCGACCAAGCGGATCATCAGGGAAATTCTCCTTTCTGGTGAGTTTCCGTGGTGGAACCGCTACTACTCCGCCGGCCAGCCGATGGCCGCGAATCCGGAGTACGAGGTTTTCTACCCGCTGCAGTGGCTGATCCTTCTTCCTTCGTACGACTACGGTTTTCTCCTTCACGTGATCGTCCACCCCGCGATCGCGGCCGTCGGAATGTACTTCTTCCTCCGCTCGCTCGATCTGCGGCGCGAGAGCTCGATCTTCGGCGGCCTCATTTACGGCATCGGTGGAGTGATCGTCTCGATGATCAACCTCCTGCCGATTCTCTTCGTGATCGCCTGGTGTCCGCTCGTGTTCCTTTTCGCGCGCCGGGCGATGCTCAGGCCCAACTTGCGCGATGCGTCTCTCGCGGGAATCGTGATGGGAATCCAGGCGCTCGTCGGGGAGCCGACCTCGCTGGTGCAGACCTGGTTCCTCGTAGGCACGTATGGTCTCTACCGCGCCTGGTCTGACCGGGCCGGCGGATTCCGGCGCATCGCCACGGTCCTGGTGATCGGCGCAGCGATGATCGCCGCAGGAATGCTCGCAGGGAGCGCGCAGCTGATCCCGGCCGCCGGGCACGTCGGTGAATCGGCCCGCGCGCGGCCGTTCGATTTCGATCTCGTCACCGCCTGGAGCATGCCCTGGTCGCGCCCTCTCGAAATCGTCTTCCCGTCCCTGTTCGGCCACATCTATCAGAAGGGAACCTGGTACTGGGCCTCGGCTCTCTACCCGGGAACGGGATCCCCGTTCATCTTCAGCATCTACGCCGGCCTTCTGTCGGCGGCGCTCCTCGCGGGCGCAGTGGCGGTCAGGCCTCGCGGATCGCGTTACGTCCTGCTCCTCTGCCTCTTCTCGGTGGTTCTGGCGCTCGGCGGCAACACGCCGCTGTTCCGGCTGCTCTACGATGCGGGACTCGCGACTTCCGTGCGGTATCCGGAGAAATGGGCTTTCATCGGTCTGTTCGCCCTGATGGTGCTCTCGGCGAAGATGTTCGACCGGCTGCTCGACGGCGACCGGAAGCTGATCGACGCCGCGCTCGGATTCACGGCGGCGATCGGCGTCACGGCGCTCGGCATGGCGCTCTTCACGTGGGCGGATCTTTACGAGACGCTTTTCGTGAAGCTCTGGGGGATCCGCAATCCGCGCACGGCGGAGTGGATGGTCCAGCTCATGCGCCGCGACTGGTGGATGATGGTGGGGAGGGCGGCGGTCGTGGTGCTTCTGCTCTGGGGCGCCCGCCTCGGCTGGCAGAGGCGAACGCGGCTCTGGTTCGCCGGCGTCGTGCTTTTCACTCTCGTCGACCTGGCGCCCATCTCACTGGACGCCGTGCCGCGTCTTCCGAAGTCGTTCTTCACGCCGCCCCCGGCCGTCGCGGAGCTCGATCAGAGGCGCAACGCGTACCGGATCTTTCACGAAGCGGACTGGTACGGCGGCACCGACGAGGCGAAGAAGTATTTCGGGACGGGCGAGGCCGTTTACTGGATCGTGAGAAACGGAGTGTATCCGCAGACTCCTTCGACGTGGGGGCGGGCGATGGTGCTCGAGCGCGACTACGACAAGACGGCGCTCCTTCCGACCGTCGATCTGGTGGAAGCGATGTGGAAAGCGCGTGACGAGGGAGCACCCCGCTGGCGGGAGGCGTTCATGTCGATGTCGAACGCCTGGTACCGCGCGGAGCTCCGCCCGTTCGAAGAGGAGAAGAAGCGCGTGAAGGGGCGGCTAGCCCGCGCGCAGCCGGTGAAGTTCCTCCTGGAGGAGGAGCACCCGCGGTACTACTTCGCCGACCGGATCGTCGAGATTGCCGGCCCGGACGAGATGGTCGACCTGATCGTGAAGGACGACTGGACGCCGCGCGGCGCGTTCGTGGGGTGGACGCCCTTCGAGCCCGCCGCGGGGAGAGTCCTGGAGGCGGCCGAGACGTCGAGCAGCGCGAGGATCGAGGTGGAGTCGGAGGGGACCTCGCTCCTGATCATGAGCGTCACCCCCGACCGTCACTGGTCGGCGACGATCGACGGGGAGCCGGCGGAGCTTCGAATCGTGAACGTCGGTTACCAGGGTCTCGTCATTCCCGAAGGGCGCCATACGATCCGTATGAAGTACGTGAACCCGCTCGTCCAGGGCGGGATGGCGCTCTCGGGGCTCGCTTTTCTGTTTCTCGTCTTCGGGGCGATCCGGGGAGGAAGGCTGCCGGGATCAGCGGCGGTACGACCCGAGCCGCAGCCTGATCCGGATCACGTCGAGGAGCATCCGCGAGGAGTCTCGGAGGATGCGGACCCTGGAGTCGGCGTCGTTGTTCCACCGGACGGGGACCTCGGCGACGGAGAACCCCAGGCGTGAGGCGATGACGAGCGCTTCCACGTCGTAGGCGAACCGGTCGACGGCCGCCTCGGCGAATACGAGCTTCGCCGATCCCGCCGAGAAGAGCTTGAACCCGCACTGCGTGTCGATGAAAGGCACGCCAGTAATGGCGCGCATCACGCGGTTGAACGTTTTTCCCATCAGCTGCCGATACCACCGCTGGTGGATGCCGACGTCGCTCGCCGCCAACGCGCGCGATCCGATCGCCACGTCGTGAGTCTCCAGCGCCCGGATCAGGATGTCGAGATCCTCGATCGGAGTGGAGAGGTCCGCGTCGGTGACCAGGACCGCGAGCCCCGGAGTAGCCTCGAGCACGCCGCGGCGGATCGCGTATCCCTTTCCCCCGTTCGGAAAGTAGGAGACGCCCCGGACGTTCGGAAGCTCGCGCTCGAGCCCGCGGATCAGGGCCGCCGTGCCGTCGCGACTGCCGTCGTCGACGAGCACGAGCTCGCGCACGTGTGGATGTTCTCGCATGTACGCGGTGATCTTGCGTACACTCTCGGGGAGCCGTCGCTCCTCGTTGAACGCGGGTACGACGATCGAGATCGGGACGTATGAACCGGAGTTGAGTGACATGAAGGGTATTCGTTTCTCGGGCGCATTCTACAGAACCGTGGGGGCCATTTTCCTCCTCGCGGTGGCGGGATCGCTGGCCCTTTGGTGGTGGCAGAGCCGGCTTCCGGACGAGCAGATCTACATCCCGCTGCCCGAGGAGATAACCGCCGAGGTCGAGTTGCTCCGCGACTATCTGCGCATCGATACGAGCAATCCTCCCGGCAACGAGATCGAAGGGGCGAGGTTTCTCGCAGCAGAGCTGGCCCGACGGGGAGTCGAAGCCGAGATCGTGGAATCGGAGCCGGGAAGAGCGAGCGTGTACGCGAGGATTCGCGGCCGCCGCCCCGGAGAAGGGCTGATGCTGCTCAGCCACATCGACGTCGTTCCGGCCGATCCGGCCGCCTGGCGCCATCCTCCCTTCGGCGGAGTCATCGAGTTCAATCAGCTCTGGGGCCGCGGAGCGCTCGACATGAAGTCGATCACAATCGCGCATCTGATCGCCTTCGCCGAGATGAGCGCCGCGGGAGGTCTCGAGCGGGACCTGGTATTCCTCAGTGTTGCGGACGAGGAGCGCGGCGGAAAGCTCGGGATGGAGTGGATCGTCGAGAACCGCCCCGACATGGTCGAAGGAATCCGCTACGCCATTAACGAGGGAGGCGTAACCGAGACGATTGCCGGCGAGGTTCGCTATTTCGGGGTGGAGATCGGATCGAAACCCTCGATGCTGGTCAATCTCGTCGCCGACGAGCGGGATACGCTCCGCCGCGTCCGGCTCGACCTCGAGCCGTGGTTCGAACCGCAGCAGCCGCTGCGCATCCTTCCCGGGGTCAGAGAGTACTTTCAGAAGGTCGCGCCGTATCGGAAGGAGGGAGGGCTCCTGCTCGCTGACATCGACGCGACCGTCGCGGCCGGGCGCTTCTGGCTTCTTCATCGGAGTTATCGCCAGCTCACGACCAACACGGTCTGGGCGAAAGGCCCGGTCGAAGGGGCGGAGGGGAGGTTCCGCATGGAAGTCGTGCTCAGCAACCTGCCCGACGAAGAACCCGAGGAGCGGATGCTGTTTCTTCGAGAGCAAGTCGGCGAGGGCGTGCGGATCGATCCGGTCTTGATCATGCCCGCTACCCCGCTCTCCTCGACGGCGACCCCCTTCTTCGGGCTCATTCGCCGCACCGTGAGGGAAAAATACGGGGAGGCCGAGGTGGGGCCGCTCGTGATGACCGACATCGCGACCGACTCGCGATTCCTCCGCGCGCGAGGGGTCGATGCGTACGGATTCTGGCCTTTTCCTGTAGATTTCTTCCAGACTCAGGGGATTCACGGCGTAGATGAGAGGCTTCGGCTCGACTGGTTCCTCCAGGGAATCGATCTGACCCGGGATCTGGTCGGGGAATGGGTCGGGCCGAGGTGACGTAGCCCGTCACTTCAGGTGTCACTCGTTGTCGCCCCACCCCACGATGAAGCGGCTTTGTCCATGTTTCACAGAGACTTAAGACACGATCCAGGATGGCATGGTGGTTGACTCAACCATGCGTGGAGAGTTTGCCGATGTGCCGTAAGAATGTGCGTGGTTTCACTCTGATCGAGCTTCTGATCGTCGTCGGGATCATCGGGATCCTGGCGGCGATCGCCGTCCCGAACCTGCTCAGCGCCGTTCAGCGGGCCAAGCAGAAGCGGACCATGGCGGACATCCGGACGATCGCCGGGGCCTGGGAGGCGCGTGAGGTCGACATGACGCGCTACAACGCTGCCGGTTGGTCCATGCTGGGATTCCCGGTCGAGCATTCGCAGCTGACGGGGGCCATCTATCCCACCTATTTGCGCAAGGTTCCGTCGGTCGATGGGTGGGGAAACCCCTGGGCGATTGCCACCAGTGCAGCGTGGAGCGGCCCGGGACGCGCCCACGCCTACCAGATCGTCTCCGGAGGGCGGGACGGCGCCATCTCTCCGACGACCGAATCCGGACCGACGACGCATTTCGACTGCGACATCGTCTACCAGGAGGGGGCCTTCCTCCTCTACCCTGAGGGGGTTCAGACGGGGAAGTGACTTTTCTCGTCAGACCGGAGTGCCCAGAAGTGTCAAGGCGCCGTTGTAACTTAATGTAACCTGTTGAATCGAATCAACTTTCTTTGAGCAGATCCGTGGCATGTCGATTGAGATGAGTCAACTCGATCGGTAGGACCGAACAACAACAGGAGGAGTTTCTTATGATGAAGATTTCCCGCAAGCAAAAAGGTTTCACGCTCATTGAGCTGCTGATCGTCGTCGCGATCATCGGCATTCTCGCCGCGATCGCGATTCCGAACCTTCTCACCGCCATGCAGCGTTCGAAGCAGAAACGGACGATGGCCGACATGCGCTCGATCGCCACCGCCTGGGAAGCCCGCGCGACCGACGTCAACAGGTACAACGTCGCCGGATACGCATCCGTGGGTGACGCTGTTTTATACGATAACCTGATGAGCGCTCTCAGCCCGACTTACATTCGCCAGCTCCCCGAGAATGACGGATGGGGAACTCCGTGGGAGTTCTCTACCGGACCTACGGCGGCAACGAATCATCAGCAGTACCAGATCGTCTCCTACGGCCGGAATGGAGAGCCGGATCTTACCTCGGGCGACGACAGCCCGACTACGACCGACTTCGACTGCGACATCGTGTACGAGAACGGCACGTTCGTAGTCTGGGCGGAAGGCATCCAGCAGTAGCAGGCATCGATTTCTTCCAGGAGGGCGCTCGCAAGAGCGCCCTCTTTCTTTTTGTCGTCTATACTCCCGAAGGTCGATGCGCCGACTCCGCACTCAAGCCCTCGCCGCCGCACTTCTTCTGATCGTGGCCGCCGGCATCGGGGCATGCCGGCGCGCGGGGGCAGGCGCCGAGGATCCGGTCGAGATCGAGGCTGAGAAGCTTCTCATCGAATACCTCCGGATCGACACCTCCAACCCTCCCGGGAACGAGACCCGCGGCGCGGAGTTCTTCAGGCGCATCTTCGAAGCCGAGGGGATCGAATCGCGGATGCTGGGCGACGACCCCTCCCGGCAGTCGGTCTGGGCCCGTCTTCCTTCGGGGAAAGCCGCTCCCGCGCTGATGCTGCTCCACCACATCGATGTGGTTCCCGCGGATCCCGCCGAATGGAGCATTCCTCCGTTCGAGGGGCGCCGTGCCAACGGGTACATCTGGGGACGCGGCGCGATCGACACGAAATCTCTCGGCATCGCGCATCTGATGGCGATGCTCGATCTCCACCGGCGCCGGGCTCCGCTCGAGCGCGATCTGATCTTCATTGCGGTGGCGGATGAAGAGGCGGGGGGGCTTCAGGGCCTCTCCCGGCTGCTCGAGTTGCACCCGGAGCTCTTCGAAAACGTCGCATGGGCCTTCAACGAGGGAGGCGCCAACGAGACGGTCGTCGACCGCGTCCGCTGGTGGGGAATCGAGATCGACCAGAAGGTACCGCTGTGGGTCCGGCTCGAGGCGCGCGGTGAACCTGGACACGGTTCCGTCCCTCCTCCAGATGGGGGGGCGACCGCCAAACTCATTCGCGCGATCGGTGCAGTGCTCGAGATTCCGACCCCGACGGTGATTACCCCGAGCGTCGCAGCGCAGTTCAGTTCCCTCGGTCGCTCCAGGCCTGGGATCAAGGGAGAGATTCTCCGCGAGCCTCAAAGGTTCCTCGGAACCGAGGCGATGGACAACCTCTCGCCCGGCGCGATCGCGCTGATGCAGAACACCATCGCCGTCTCGGTTCTCAGCGCGGGAGGGCTCGTGAACGTCATCCCTTCCGTTGCCCGCGCCGAGATCGACGTGCGACTCGTCCCCGGAGCCGATCCTGACCCGGTTCTCGATGCCATCCGCCAGGCCGTCGGTACCAACGCCGAAGTCTCGGTGATCCTCAAGGGGGAGCCGTCGCCTGCTTCCCCGATCGACTCGCCGATCTTTGCGCTGGTCAGCCGGATCTTCACCGAGGAGATGCCGGGCTCGGCCGTCGGGCCGTCCGTCTTGACCGGGAGCTCCGACAGCAGGTTTCTCCGCGCTCGCGGCATCCCGACCTACGGGGTGATGCCGTTCATGGTGAATTACTACGACGGCGGGGGAGTTCACGGGCCGGACGAGAAGATTCGGGCGCGGTTCTTCTCGCAGGGCGTGCGGCTGATGCGGAAGATCGTCCGTGAGGCCGTGGCGCTGCCGGAAGGCTCCTGAGGCGTCGATGACCGTATCGATGCGGAACCGGGCGGCCATCGCGATTCTGCTTCTCGTCGCCGCCGCCGCCCCGTTCGCCGGACTGCTCGCTCGAGGGGAAGTCCCCAGCTTTCGCGATCACGAGAGCTATTTTCTGCCGCTGAGATGGCACACCGCGGAGGCTCTGCGAGCAGGAGAGATTCCGCTGTGGAACCCCTGGAACGGGGGAGGCGAGCCGTGGCTCGCGAATCCCCAGACGGGAGTCTTCTATCCTCCGGCGTGGCTGATGGTCGTTCTTCCTTTCAGCCAGGCTTACTCCTTCTTCCTGATCTTCCACCTCGCGATCCTCGGATGGGGATCCTGGACCCTGTTCCGCCGATGGGCGGCGGACGGCCCGGCGCTGACGGCGGCGATCGGCCTGATGCTCTCCGGCCCGGTGTTCTCGCTGCTGGACATCAACAACAACCTGGCGAGCTTCGCCTGGCTGCCGCTGGTCATCCGCTTCGCGGCGGAGAGAAAGGAAAGAAGGACGACGGGGTCGCTTCTCGCGCTGATCGGTGGGCTCGCGCTCGCGTTTCTCGGAGGCGAGCCGTTGTATGCGGCGATCGCCGCGCTCGTGACTCTGGCGATCCTGCTTCCACGTGACTGGCGCGGAGCTCTTCTGGTGGGCGGAGGGGCCGCGGCGCTGACCTCGATCCAGCTCCTGCCGTTTCTCGCGTGGGTTTCCGGAAGCGAAAGGGCGGCGGGCCTCGACCCGGCAGAAGCCTTCCAGCACGCGGTCGGCGCAGGCGACTGGCTGGCGCTCGCGATCCCGATGGTGAGCGCCAGCGGCACGATGGAGCCACTTCGTCTCGGTCAGCGGTTCCTTCCTTCGTTCTACATCGGCGTGCCACTCGTGATCCTGGCCTTGTCGGCCGGGCTCGGCTCTCTTCGAACGGAGAAGCCGGAGAGGCGCCGCATCCTGGCCTGGCTGCTGCTTTCTTTCGTCGCGGTGGTGCTGCTGGCTTCCGCTTCGCGCTGGCCGGCAGGGCGCGAGTTGCTGGTGGCGGTCAACGCGAACGCGTTTCGCTATCCAGCGCGGCTCGTCCCGCTCGGGGCACTGCTCGTGACGGGACTGGCGGCGATCGGGCTCGATCGTGTCCGGAGGGAGCCGCTCTCGACTCGGGTGGGGATCACTCTCTCGATCGCCGTTCTCGTCGGCCTCCGTTTCCTCACGGTCGAGCCGATGGCCGAGCCGACGACGGCGCTTCGATTCGTCTTTTTCCTCGCCTGGGTCGCGGGGTTCGGACTCGTCTTCGTGGCGTTTCCGCGGTGGCTCGTCTCCCGGGTCGGTCTGGTCATGCTCACGCTCGTGTTGGTGGCTGATCTGCTGGCCGCCTCGCAGCCGTTTCTCGAGTCTCGCGCGCTGGTGACCCGAACCGAGCCGTGGGCAACCGCCCTCGACCATTCGGGAAGCGTCGTGCGCGTGCCTGAAACGAGGGGATCGATCGCGCGTGCCCCCCGGGCCTGGCTCGCCGGATACCTCAATCTCTACGGAAAGCACTTCGACGGATCGACTCCTTCTCCCGTCGTGGATCGCCGGGCGTTCTTATTTCAGGAAGCGATGATCGGCGGGGCACGCCCCGATCTGGTCGATGCCGCGGGAGTGAGATGGGTTCTCTCGTCGCGGGAGTCGCTGGGTGATCGTTACGCGAGGACGGGGATCGGGACCGGCGCGGTGCGGCTGTTCGAGAATCGCAGCGCGCTGCCGGTGGTACAGCTCTGGAGCGGAGCAGAACGGGCGAGGTCGCATGAGGAAGCGTTGATGCGCGTGCTCTCGCGGGATTTCGACGCCAGGCGCGCACTCGTTCTGAGCGGAGTCGGGCGGGAATCCGGCGTGGCCGCTGAGCGCATCCCGGAGCGGGTCACGCGTGTGCCAGCATCGCTTTCCTTTACACACCGCGAGGCGCGAATCGAGTACGACGCTCCCTCGGACGGCGTTCTCGTACTCAACCAGCGTTGGTCGAGAGGATGGAGTGTTCGGGTCAACGGCCGCCCGGCTGAACCGATGGTCGCGAACGGAATCTTTCGAGCGGTCGAGGTCCCGGCCGGTCGCGGAGTCGTGCTGTGGAGTTATCGGCCGCGTGCGCTGCAGATCGGCGCGTGGATCTCCCTGACGTTTGTGATCCTTCTCACCGGCCGATTCCTTTTCATGCGCGTTAGTCCTTTCAGGAAGTGAAGTCAAGACTTCCATCGGAAGCAGAAGAGCGGTACAAAGCATCTTCTTCTCGGTTCAAGGCGCACGCTTCATGTAGAATGCCGCGTTCCCAGAAAACGCAACTCCATCGAGGCAGGTTGATGTCGAGTATCGATGACCGTCTCACGCAAATCATTCGTGAGCTCATCTCAAACGGAATCACACTGGAACAGGCAGTCGAAGCCTTCGAGGCGAAGTACATCGGCGTAGCAATGGTCGAAAACCAGGGCAACGTCACGCGAGCCTCGCAGCTGCTCGGAGTCCATCGCAACACCATTCACAACAAGCTCCGGTCCCAGTCGCGCCTGAGCGGCTACGTCGCCGCCCTCAGGCCCAAGAAATCCTCCTCTAAAAAAGGGACGAAAGCGGGCGCGCGCAAGACTCCTCGGAAGTAGCCTGTCCCGCCTTTTGCAGATACCTCAGACGTGGACGACAACCGGTCCGTTTCCGACGCCATCCTCGTCCTGCTCGGACGCAAGGGAAACCGCATCCTCTCGGTAGCTGAGATCCACGAGAGGCTCGGTGGGGACCACGCGCTCGACGCGGTCGATCAGGCCGTAGAGAGCCTCGAGCGAGAGGGGAAAATCGCCCCCGTCCGGGGCAAGCGCTACTCGCTCCTCGAGTTCACGCCCTTCCGGTCCGGCCGGGTCCGCGTTGCCCCCGAGGGATACGGCCTGATCTACGGCGAAGGGGAGCTCCCCGATCTCTACATCGACCGTCGGAAGATGAAGGGAGCGATGAACGGGGACCTGGTCCTGGCGCGCGTCGATTCCCGCGAGCAGCGATGGAAGACCATCCGGCAGCGGAACTATCTCGACGCCGAGCTGGTGCGCGTCCTTCAGCGCGAGCATCTGACGGTCGTCGGGCAGTTTCATGAAGGCGATCCCTCCTTCATTCGCCCGTTCGACGCGCGCCTCGATGAGGACCTCGAGGTTCTACCTGGCGCGACGATGGGAGCACGCGACAACGAGATGGTCAACGCCGAGATCGAGCGGTATCCCAGCGGGTCGACCCTCGGGGCGGCCCGGGTGATCGAGACCCTGGGCATGCTCGGCGACCCGGGCGTCGACATCGAAGTCGTGATCCGGAAGTTTCACATCCCGCACGAGTTTCCACCGGACGTTCTCGCGGAAGCCGACTCGGTCTCGACGGAGGTCGATCCGGAGGAGATCTCGCGGCGGCGCGACCTTCGCGACCGCACGATCGTCACGATCGACAGCGAAACAGCCAAAGACTTCGACGACGCCGTCGAGGTCACCGAGCTTCCCAATGGAAACTTCCTTCTCGGAGTCCACATCGCGGACGTCTCTTATTACGTGAAGGAGGGAAGCCGCCTCGACCGCGAAGCCTACGAGCGCGGAAACTCCGTCTACTTCCCGGGCCGCGCGGTTCCGATGCTCCCCGAGCGCCTATCGAACGGCATCTGTTCGCTCAATCCGCAGGTCGACCGCCTCGTTTTCTCGGCAACCATCGAGATCGACCCCAAGGGGCGGTTCGTCGATCGCCAGTTCTTCCGTTCGGTGCTCAGAACCCGCGAGCGGATGACCTATACGGACGTCAATGCACTCCTGACCGCACGGACGCCGGAGCTCGAAAAGCGCTACCGGCCGCTTCTCGGTGACTTCGACCGGATGCATCGCCTGTACGAGGTCCTCCGGCGCCGGAGGGAAGCCAGGGGCTCGATCGATTTCGATCTGCCCGAGAGCGAAATCCTGCTGGGCGAGCTCGGCGAGATCGAGGCGATCCTTCCATCTGCGCGGAACGTCGCTCACCGGATGATCGAGGAGTTCATGCTCGCGGCGAACGAAGTGGTCGCCGAGCACCTGCAGCTCGCCAACCATCCGGCCCTCTACCGCGTGCACATGCAGCCGGACCCGCAGAAGATCGAGGACCTCAAGAAGATCCTCGTCGACCTCGGTCTTCGCCTGCGCGCCGATCCTGAAGCGCTCCGCCCAGGAGAGCTCCAGCGCGTTCTGAAACAGGTCGAAGGATCGCCGGAGGAACGCTTCATCACCGAGCTCGTTCTCCGGTCGATGAAGCGGGCTCTGTACTCGGAAGAGGGGCTCGGTCACTTCGCGCTCTCGCTCCAGTTCTACACGCACTTCACTTCTCCCATTCGCCGCTACCCCGACCTGGTCGTTCATCGGATGCTCGGCCATTTGCTCGAATCGGGCGCGCTGTACGGGGATCGTCTCGACCAGGTGACGGCGCGGCTTCCGGTCATCGCCTCACAATCGAGCGAACGTGAGAAACGCGCGGAGGAAGCCGAGCGCGAGGTGATCGAGTGGAAGAAAGTGATCTTCATGCGCGACCGCGTCGGCGAGCGTTTCAGTGGACGGATCACCGGGGTGATGGCTTTCGGTCTCTTCGTGGAGCTTGACGAGGTCTTCGTCCAGGGATTGATCCCGATCTCGACGATCGGAGGAGATTTCTGGAGCTTCGTCGATCGCGAGCACCGTCTCCAGGGAGAGAGCTCGAAACGGGAGTTCCGCCTCGGCGACCACGTGGTGGTCGAGGTGTTCGATGTGAACGAGGAGCGCCGCCAGATCGGGTTCCGCCTGGTGGAGGCCCGGGGGGAGCCGGTCGGAGATCGAGAAGCCCGCCCCCAGGGCCGCCCGAAGCGTTGATCCGCCGGCTGCGGATTCATGTAGAATCCCGCCGGGGGATAGTTATCTATGAGTATTGCGGGCGGGGCTTCGTCGAAGATCAGGGATCTTGTCCACGCACGTGTAGAGCTCGAGAAGCGGCTGCAGGCGGAGCCGGCCGAGCCGAGCGAGAAAGCGATCGCGGAGTACGAGCGGGTGTACAGCAGGCTGCAGCGCAGTCTCGCGCACCTTTTCGGAGAGGCCGAGGACGAGCAGGATCGCGTGACGATCATGCTCGAGCTGATCCGGATTCTCGAGAACAAGCTCGTCTATCTGCAGAACTTCGCCATCGACCCGACTTCCGACAACCGGATGTTCGCCAGCCTGGTCGATCGCTTCATCGAGGAGCTGTCGGGAAGCGGCAGCCCGGTGCTGACTCCGCTCGAGTCGACTTACTACCGCGCGATCGCGGCGCTCTACGCGGGCGACCGTATCGGAGCGCGCCAGGGTTTTTCCGCGGCGTGCTCCTCGGAGGAGTCGGACGAAGCGAACGACATCAAATACAAGTCGTACGTGATTCTCGGGAATCTCTCGCACGAAGAACACGAATACGAGGAAGCGCGCAAGCTCCACGATGCCTCGATCCGCTACTCGACCAACGACAATGTGACGGCTCAGGCGCTCGCCTTCAAGGCGCTCAACAGTTACGCGCTGCACGAATACGACGATGCGCTCGAGCTTTTCGAGCGCTCGCTCGAGCTTTTCGACCGCGAGGCGCCCCTGTTCAACTCCTATTTCTACCGGAACGCCCTCCTTTTCTGCGGAGCAATCCATTACGACCGGAAGGCTTACGACATCGCGAGGGACTACTACGACCGCGTGCTGCGCGAGGTCGACGAGGGCTCGTACGATTACTTCGACGCGCTGGGGCAGCTCGGAAGGATGTCGTACCTGAGCGGGCGTTTCGAGGAGGCGGGCACGCAGTTCGACCGCGCGATCGAGAGTCACCGCTTCGGCGACAACGAAGCGCTGATGGACACGTACTTCTGGCTGGCAAAGACGAGGATCCGGCAGAACCGCCTCGACGAGGCGAAGGGGTGGCTCGAGAAAGTGACCACTTCCACGGTTCGCTACGAGAACAAGCCGAAGGCGATGGAGCTGCTGCAGAAGGTCGGCTGAATCAGGAGAAGCGCGTCAGGGTGAACGCCACGTCGTCCCGGAAGTCCGCGACCGGCGAGAAGGCGGTCACGTCCTCGAGAATCGCCGCGTACACCTTTTCCGACGCATCCGCTCCGGTCCGCTCGAGAATCGATGCGATGCGATCGATCGAGTAGAAATCTCCCGCCGCATTCCGCCGGTCGGTGAGCCCGTCGGTATAGGTGAACAGCAGGTCGCCGGGAGCGAGATCGAGCTCGTGCTGTTCGAACTTCGCTCCGCGGCTGATGCCGAGGAGGTGCCCCGGGATCTCGGGCGAGATGATGCCGCTCTCGTCGCGGCGCCACAGCAGGAATGGGGGATGCGCGGCCGTCGCGAACGTCATGCGGCTCGCACCGTCCCCGATCCTGAACAGCTGCGCCGTCGCGAATTGCGAGGGAAGGCTCGCCGTTGAAAGAAAGTCATTCAGGTGTTCCATGAAGTTCGCGGGCGAGAGCTCCACGGCTTCGGAATGAAAGAAGCTCTTGAGCAGCGAGACGAGGATTGCGGCGGGCAGCCCGTGCCCCGAAACGTCGGCGATGAGCTGGAAGAACTCCCCCTCCTCCTCGAAGAAGTCGTAGAAGTCCCCCGAGAGGGTTTCGCTGGGGATATAGGCCGACCGGATCTCGGCGCGATCGCTCCGGAACTCCCGTGCCGGGAGGAGCGACTCCTGAACCCGGCGGGCGAACTGGAGATCGTTTTCCAGCCGTTGGTTGTGCTGGCGGAGCTCGTCCTGGTAGGTCTTGACCCGCAGAAGGGCGCTGACCCGCGCGAGGATGATCTCGAAGTCGGCCGCCTTGGTGACGAAGTCGTCGGCGCCGGCCTGGAGGCCTTCGACCAGGTCCTTGGTCGAGTCCGCTCCGGTCAGCATCAGCACGGGGATGTTCTGTGTGACCGGATTGCTCTTGATCGCCCGGGCGACCTCGTAGCCGTTCATGCCGGGCATCCGGTAGTCCACCAGCACGCAGTCGGCGGATTCCTTCTCGAGGTGCTCGAGACCCTGGAGCCCGGAAGTCGCGTAATACACGAGATAGCCGGATCGTTCGAGCATGCGCCGAACGATCGCTGCGTCGCTGGCGTTGTCGTCGATGATGACGATTCGCTCGGGTTTCATCGCGTCGGCCTCAACGGGCCGGGTACTGTACACTTTCCCCTGCGGAAATCACAATGCGACTGATCGTGGGCCTCGGAAATCCGGGGGTTGAGTACGAGCATCACAGACACAATATCGGATTCCGGGTCGTGGATGCGTTCGCGACCAGGCACCGGCTCGTTTTCGACGGGCACGAGAAGGACGCCCTGACGGCCCGCGGGAGGGTGGCGGGTCAGGCCGTGATGCTGGCCAAACCCCTGACGTACATGAACCGCTCCGGCAAGGCCGTTGCGGGTCTCGCGCGCGCTTACCTCGAAGGGATCTCCGAGCTGCTCGTCGTGTACGACGAGATCGACCTTCCGGTGGGGAGGCTTCGCATCCGTGAAAGCGGCTCGGGCGGCACTCACAACGGGATGGCTTCGATTCTCGAGCAGCTAGGTTCGGGCGATTTTCCGAGGCTGCGATTCGGAATTCGCGGACCCTCCTACGCGCGGGAGGTCGACCTGGCGGACTACGTGCTGAGCGACTTCGAGCCGGATGAGTCGGCGATCGTTGAAGACGCCGTCGCGCGGAGCCGGGACGCCCTGCTGATGTTCGTCCGAGGAGACCTGCGGCGCGCGATGAACACATTCAACCGAGATCCCGAACCGGAGACGAAAGCCGATGACCCGACACCCACGAACGCTCGCTGAGCTGGTCGACTCCGGGTACCGCGAGAGGGCGGTCAAGGACGAGATGCGCGCGAACCTTCTGCGGAAGATCGCCGCGGGCGAGCCCACCTTCCCGGGCGTCCACGGATACGAGAGGACCGTCATACCCGCGCTCCACAACGCGGTGCTAGCGCGCCACGACATCATCCTGCTGGGGCTGCGCGGGCAGGCGAAGACGCGGATGATCCGCGCGCTCTCCCACCTGCTCGACGAGTGGATCCCGATCGTCGAGGGGTGCGAGATCAACGACTCACCCCTGGCGCCGGTCTGCAAGCGCTGCCGCCGCCTCGCGCGCGAGAGCGGCGATCTCCTCGCCATCGAGTGGATCGGACGCGACGCCCGCTACCGGGAGAAGCTCGCGACGCCCGACGTCACCGTCGCAGACCTGATCGGCGACATCGATCCGATCAAGGCGGCGAACCAGCGGCTGAGCTGGTCCGACGAAGAGGTGATCCATTACGGCATCATCCCGCGGACCAACCGGGGCATCTTCGCCATCAACGAGCTGCCCGATCTCGCTCCCCGGATCCAGGTGTCGCTGCTCAACATCCTCGAAGAGCGCGACCTCCAGATACGAGGGTTCCCCGTTCGCATCCCCCTCGACGTCGTCCTCGTCTTCAGCGCCAACCCGGAGGACTACACGAACCGGGGCAACATCATTACCCCGCTCAAGGACCGGATCGACTCACAGATCCTCACGCATTATCCGGCGGACCTGGAGACGGCGATGAAGATTACCCGGCAGGAGGCCTGGACCGAGCGCGAGGGAGTCCACGCCCGGATCGAAGTGCCGGATTACATCCGGGCCCTGATCGAGGACGTCGCTTTCGCGGCCCGGGAGTCAGAGCTCGTCGATCAGTCTTCGGGAGTGTCGGCCCGCATGCCGATCTCCGCCATCGAGATCCTTCAGTCGAACCTCGAGCGGCGTGCGGCCCTGACGGGCGACGAGGAGATCTTCCCAAGGCTGAGCGACCTGCAGATGGTTCTTCCTGCCGTGACCGGAAAGGTCGAGATGGTCTATGAAGGAGAGCAGCAGGGGGCGGAGGTCGTCGCGCGAAGGCTGATCGGCATTGCCGTCTCGCGGCTGTTCGCGAAGAAGTTTCCCGAGATCGAAAGGCCAGGGCTCGGCGGGCGGGGGGCAAGGGGAGGCTTCGACGAAGAAGACGACTTTCCTCCTCTCCCGCGGAAAGGCGCCCAGCGGGCAGCTCCCGCGCCGGAACCGACAGCGGAGTCTCCCTACGCCGAGATCCTCGAATGGTTTGCTTCGGGAAACCGGGTGACGCTATCGGACGAGCAGCCGTTCGCCGACTACTTCGCCGAGCTCTCCCGGGTCTCGGGGCTGCGGGAGATCGCGCGGCAGCACTTTCCGCCCCGTCACGACCGGGAGCTCGCTTTTGCGATGGAGCTGGTGCTCGAGGGGCTTCACCAGGCCGTGCGCCTCGGCCGCGAGGACCTCGATTCCACGATCACCTTCGCCGAACTGGCGAAATTCAATATCCTGCGTACGGTGAAATGATGACTAAAATCGAGCTGGACATCAGCGGAGAGCTTTCCCGGCAGATCGAGCGCATCGTGCGCGACGGCTGGTTCCCCAGCGAGAAGGCGCTCGCGCAGGAAGCCCTCCAGCAGTTCGTCGAGGCCAAGTCCTTTCTCGGGGACTCCCCGCGGATGCTCAAGAGGTTCGCCGCCGACGCTCTGAACGAGTCGAAGCCGGGCACCGCGCTCAAGTTCGTCGACCGGGGTCTTTCGCTTCTCGCCACGCAGGAACATCCCGATCTTACCCTCTATCAGCGGCTCGTCGAGCTACGCGTCCAGATCCTGATGGTTCTGGGGCGCGGCTCGGAGGCTCTCGAGGCGCTCGAAGATGCGCGCGAGCTCCTCCCGAACAACCCGGCCATTACGAGGTGGATCGACCGGGTCCGCAAGACTGGCCTGCCGGCCACCGTTGGAGACTGATGCTTGAGGCACCGCTATCGCTGGCTCGACCCCGATCTGATCCGCCGTCTTCTCGAGGAGGCGGGGCTTCGGCGCCTGTTCAACCAACTCCTGCTCCAGGCCTCCGGCGACGTCGACGAGGCTATGAGGATGATGCGCCTCCTCCAGAGCCGGGGATGGATCGACCCCGCCATCGACCTGGACGCTTTCTTCGCGCAGCTCGCCCGCGAGGAGCTGATCGGCCAGGACGGCGAGGGAAATCTCGTTCTCGGCCCGGCGGGAGAGCGCGCGATCCGTCGCGATGCCCTCGACGAGATCTTCGGCGGGCTCCAGCGTTCCGCCGCCGGCCAGCATCCGATTCAGCAGGCGGGTGAGGGGATCGAGCGGCTGCCCGAGACTCGTCCCTACCGTTTCGGGGATGATCCGATGTCGATCGACGGGATCCGGACCATCCAGAACGCGATGCGGAGCGGCGACCCTCTCGGACCCATCGACATCGAGGAGAAAGACCTCGAGGTGTTCGAGACCGAGAACGCCAGCGGCTGCTCGACGGTCGTGATGATCGACATCTCGCACTCGATGATTCTGTATGGCGAGGACAGGATCACTCCTGCCAAGAAGGTCGCGCTCGCGCTGACCGAGCTGATTCTGACGAAGTACCCGAAGGACACGATCGACGTCATCCTCTTCGGCGACGAGGCCAGCGAGGTCCCCATCTCCGAGATCCCGTATGTCGAGGTCGGGCCTTTCCACACCAACACGAAGGCGGGACTCGAGCTCGCTCAGAACGTTCTTCGCAGGAGAAAGCACCTGAACAAGCAGATCTTCATGATCACGGACGGAAAGCCTTCCGCCTTGTTCGAGCACGGGGAGCTCTATACGAACTCGTTCGGCCTCGACATGAAGATCGTCAACCGGACTCTCGAAGAAGCCGAAAAATGCCGCCGTGCCGGGATCCCGATCACGACCTTCATGCTCGCGAGCGATCCGATGCTCGTGAACTTCGTCGACCAGCTCTCGCGGATCAACCGGGGCCGAGCGTTCTACTCCTCAACCGACCGGCTCGGCGAGTACATCCTGGCGGACTACATTCGGAACCGAAGAAAGTTTGTCCATTGAGACAAGGGAAGCCAGAGAGAATACAAGCCAGAAGCCAGAAGAAAAGTCAAAGACAAGAAAGCCGGAGTCGAGAGCTGCCTATGCGTTTGCTGTTGATTTTTCTTCTGGCTTCTGGCTTTCGCCTTCTAGCTTCGCCTTTTCTTCTGGCTTCTGGCTTCTGGTTTCTGGCTTAGTTTCTCCCTGGCTTCTGGGCTTGAAATGAACCGCCGTCTCCTCCCGTTCGGTCCACAGTGAGAAAGTTATTCGCCCTACTCGGGCTCCTTCCCCTTTCCCTTCTCTTCGCGGACGAGACCGCGCTGCGGGTCGTCCAATCGGGGAGCCAGGATGGTCCGATGGCGCTGCACGAGCGAGGGGTCCGCGGAAC
>JBHEPS010000010.1:0-521 GCA_046260175.1 Thermoanaerobaculia bacterium | reverse complement strand
GACGTCGATCACTGCGCGTTCGCCGAGGCCGACCGGTCGCTGCCTCCTGTGAACGTCCGCCTCTCCGACGGAACTTTGGAGCACGAGAACGTCGACCTTACCCGGAGAAAGATCGTCGCCTATAACTTTCTCTCCAGCGAGGACCCGGCCGACCCGCGCGCCTGGGACAACCTCGGGCACGGCACCTTCATCGCCGGGATTGCCGCGGGCGATTACGCCCCGTTCGGGATCAGTGGGCATGGGGAGGGGATCGCGCCCGGGGCGAAACTGATCATCCAGGATCTCGGTTTCCTGCAGGCTCCCTGCTCGCTTCCCGGTCTCGGATGCCCTCCCACCGGCATTCGGCCGGTTCTCGAGCAGGCGAGGCTTCAGGGGGCGACCATCATCTCTCACCAGTGGGGAGACCGGATGGGGAGTTACGGATTGCTTGCTCGCCAGCTCGACGATTGGATGAGCGAGAACCCGGACGCGGTGGTGGTCTTCATCGCGGGGAACGCCGGGGCTCATGGCCCGTCGAGCGT
>JBHEPS010000001.1:641-91220 GCA_046260175.1 Thermoanaerobaculia bacterium | reverse complement strand
CCGGAACACGAATCGGCGCCGGGCGGTCGACCGAGCCGAAGAGATCGGCCGAGACTCCGGCTTCGAGAAACCCGCCAGCGGCCGCGTTCCAGTAACTGCGGGCTCCACTGACCCGATTCTCGCGATAGAGATAGAGGGTGGCCGGAGCGGGGAAGCCGTTCGGGTGCGAGGTGAGTCGCACCTGCATCGATTCGCCCGGAAGATAGGTGTAATAGTTCGTCTCGAGCAGAACGATCGGCCGGACGCCGATCTCGGCGGCGGCGAGCGCCTGCGCCTCTGCGGCGGCCACGTCGCTGGCGCCGAGCGCTGCGATCTCGACCCAAGCGGTGGGTGTCGGCTTGACACGCTCCGCGGCTCGCTCACGTGGTGCGGCCACTGCCTGCGAAGCCGTGACGGCTACCAGGACGGTGATTACGGACAGAAATTTCCTCATGGTCTGCTCCTCTCAACGGGGTTGGGATGGTTTAGCTCTCAGGGCGGCCGGGCCCGATGGGCCCGGCACGATCCGGTCGAGCTGCTGCGAGATGACTGCGTCGACGGAAGTGAAGCCGGTCTCGTAGATATCAGGAAGTCCGAAAGCGCCGACATCCGTGAGCCGCTCGCCCGTGTGCGCGGCGAGAAGGCGGAACATCGTTCCGATGCCGGGGTTGTAGAACTGCAATCCGATGTTTCCGACCTGATCCGACTGCCCTTCGAGCGGCCGGTCGGTGTTGGTCAGAACCGAGAGCTGGTGATCACCCACCTGGACCTCGGACTCGATGTAGGCGTAGTTCGCATTGACCGACCACCAGCGAAGAGAGGGGTGGAGGATCGTCAGTGACCGCCGGAACTCGAGCTCGAGTCCATACAGCGTCGCGCTGTCGGCATTGACGAACGAGGTTCGGAGCTCGGTCGTGGGCTGAACCACCTGTTCGATCGGGTCGTTGAGGAGCTTGTAGAAGACGCCCGCCGAGACTACCTCGCCGGCCGAAGGGAAGATCTCCCACCGGAGATCGAGCCCGTCGATGGTGGCCTGCGTCAGGTCGGGATTCCCTGCGATCGACCGACCGCCAGCGACTTCGATGAAGGTGAAGGGGCTCAGCTCCCGGAACTCCGGGCGATTGAGCGACCGTCCCCACGCGAAACGCAGATTCGACTGAGGCGCGTACTGGTAGACGACGTTGATCGAGGGAAGGACGTCGGTCTCGCGATTGATCGACTCCACCGGATCCCGCAGGTCGAAGGGGTTGAAGGTGACGACGCTCTGGTCCGAGTCCTCGACCCTGGCGCCGGCGATGATTCTCCAATCGCCGAACGCGACGTCGCCCATGAGATACCCGGCGCTCACCGTGTGCTCGGCGTCGTAGGCATCATTGACTCCGGTGACCTCCCGGATCTCGAACCCGTTCGGGCCAATATTCTCCCGGGTGAAAATCTGCTCCGGAGTTCCCGTCAGATCGAACTGCTGCTGGTTCTGAATCGTGAATAGAAAGCGGCGCGCCCCGAACTCACGCGTCCGCTCGAGATGATCCACCCCCGCCTTCACGGAGCCGTACCATTTTTGATCAGCTCCGGAAGCGTAGACGGCGTACGAAGCGCCGGCCTGTCCGATTGAGTCTTCGAGGGCGTGGAACTCGGTCTTGCCGGACTCGGAGAAACCAACCTGGAGCGCGTAGACCCCGGGAGCGCTTTCGCGATAGAGATTCTCGCGCAGATCCGAGTCGTTGGTTGCCTGCGAAACGCTCGCATTCCACTCGAGCGTGCTTCCCACGGACGGCCATCCGAACGAATGCGTTCCGATCAGGCGGCTCGAGAACATCTCCTCGAGCTGATACCGCAGACGGTAATCGCGGATGTCGCCGCCGGCGTTGGTGTTGAGGCCTTCCTGATACCGGTTCTCGGTCGACCCCTCGCGGGTGAACACCGAGTTCAACGACAACTGATGGTTGTCAGCGAGGCGATACGAAAGGTTGCCGACGAGTCCCGACGTCGCGCGCTCGCGCCCCGAGACCATCGAGTAGTCATTGCGTGGGACGAGCGTTCCGCCATCGAGTCCGAAGAAGCGCTGGACCTCGTCGACGGTGTCGAGCGAGTGGTTCGACACGGCCGAGAGAACCACACCGAGATCACCGAACGTATTGCCGTAGGTCAGCGAGAAATCGGTGCCTGGATCGGCGCTCGCCGTGCTCTCGCCCGACCAGTGGCCGATGAACGACTCACCAATCGTCTCGAGCTCCTGCGGGGTGAATCCGATCGGATCGAGCCCGCTTCTCCGCTTGAGGATCGTCGACGGTACGCCCGAGGGGAGACCCTGCCCGCCATTGCCGAGACGGCTGACGCCACCCGGATAGCCGATGAACTCGTCGCCGGTTCCCTGCCGGTAAGACGTCCCGAGAGAGAGCTTGAGAGTCGCCGCGCTCGGAAATGCAGTCGTCGTCATGTCGACGACTGCGCTCCCGAAGTCCCCCGGACGATCCGGGGTGTAGGTCTTGATCACACTGACTTCCTGCAGCAGTTTCGAAGGAAAGAGATCGAGGGGAACGACGCGCTTTTCGGTCTCGGTCGTCGGAAGGACCGCGCCGTTGATCGTCGTTCCGCTGTAGCGCTCCCCGAGACCGCGAACGAAGACGAATTTGTCGCCCATCAGCGTGACTCCGGTCAGCCTCTCGACGACCGCGGCCGCGTTACCATCGGGCGACTTGCGGATCTCCTCGGCCGAGATGACGTCGCTCACGACCGATGACTGGCGCCGAGTCTCGAGAACGGCCACCTCACCCGTCCGCGGGGCATCGGCCGTGACCTCCAGCACCTCACTGAACTCGGGCACCAGGGTGAAGGCGAGCTGGACCTTCTGGTCCGAGACGAGCCGCACCTCACGCTCGAGCAGCTGGAAACCGTCGAGTCCGACCTCGACCGTGTAAGCGCCTGGCTTGAGGTTCTCGACTCGGAAGCGCCCTTCCATGTCAGTCACCTCGACGACTTCCTTGTCGCCGGCGAGCATGCGGACCACGGCCGTCACGCCCGGGATCACCTGCCCGGAATCCTCCGCAACGCTTCCTTCGATTGACGCGAAACCGAGGCCCTGCGCAAATGAAGCCCCGGCGGCGAGGCTGACGAGTATCGATAGGGTAATCACGCGAAAACGAGACATCTTGCTCTCCATGTCGCGAGCGGCACGCGTCGCGACGACTCGAACGGACTTTTCGGCTGCT
Source organism: Thermoanaerobaculia bacterium (assembly GCA_046260175.1). Lineage (GTDB taxonomy): Bacteria > Acidobacteriota > Thermoanaerobaculia > Gp7-AA8 > Gp7-AA8 > JBHEPS01. The sequence goes on along the minus strand of JBHEPS010000001.1, from coordinate 88,029 downwards.
GTTCACGGCGATTGCCGGGCAACCGGACCAATTTCTCCAACACGACCAGTCTGGCCGCGCCAGATGAACTCGACGGTGCCGCGATGTAAATTGCGCCTGAAGTCGAAGAGAAGAGGGTGTCGCCGCGTGCGCAATGCGATTTATGCTGCACGCGGATGAGTCGATACGATCAGGGGGTCGGGCGGGCGCGGTTTCCATTTCCGGATCGGCCGCGCCTCTGGGGCGTTGCGGTTTCCCACTACCAGGTCGAAGGAAACGACCCGTGTGACTGGACCGAATGGGAAAGGGCCGGTCGCACGAAGGACCCGTGCGGAGACGCTGCCGGATCGTGGGAGCGGTACGAGGAAGATGCGGTTCTGGCGGCCTCCGCCGGATCGAATGCGTTCCGCTTCTCCGTCTCCTGGAGCCGCATCGAGCCCGAGGAGGGGCGCTGGGACGACCGGGCTCTCGAGCGCTACGTTCGCCTCGCCGACTCCCTCCTGCGGCTCGACATCGAGCCCGTCGTCACGCTCTTCCACTACACGCATCCAGTGTGGTTTCACGAGCGCACGCCGTGGTCGTCGCCCCAATCGGTCGAAGCTTTCACGCGATTCGCGCGCCGCGTCGCGGAGGCGTTCGGCGAGCGGGTCCGCATGTGGACCGTGCTCAACGAGCCGCTCGTCTTCCTGCTCGCCGGCTACATCGACGGCCAGATCCCTCCGGGGCACGCCAGCCCGTCGCTCGCTAGGCGAGCACTCGAGCATCTCCTTCTCGCCCACGCATCGGCGGCCGCGGCGATCCGCGCGGTGAATCCCGCCGCCGCGATCGGCCTCGCCCACAACATGATGGCCTTCGCTCCCGAGCGAGCGTGGAATCCTCTCGACCGGCTCCTCTCCCATTTCGCCGATCGCTTCTACAACCGTTCGCTTCTCGAGGCGCTGACCACCGGCCGATGGAGCTTCCATCTTCCGCCAGCCACCTGGCTCCGCGGCCGCTGCGACGATCTCCCCTCGTCGGTCGACTTCATCGGCGTGAACCTCTACTCGCGGCTTCACCTCCGCTGCCCGGGCCGCCGCCGCGCGATCGGTGACTTCGACTACCGGGACCGCAGCGGCCTGGGATTCACCGACAACGGCTGGGAGATCGCCCCCTCGACCGCCCTTCCCCTCCTCCGCATCGCCGCGGAAACGGGGCTGCCGATCGTGGTGACCGAGAACGGTCTGGCCGATGCATCCGATCGCCACCGCGCCGCATACCTTGAAGCGTACGCCGGCGAACTGCGGAAGGCCGAGGGGGAAGGAATCCCGATCGCCGGCTACCTCCACTGGTCCCTGCTCGACAACTTCGAGTGGCTCGACGGTTACGGACCGAAGTTCGGGCTCTTCGAGCTCGATCGGGCCACTCTGGAGCGGAGGCCCCGCAAGTCCGTGGAGACGTTCCGCACTCTGGGGGAGCGGTTTCTCTCCGCCGGAGAGGGTGCATCTCCTCGACTCACCCCCCCGGCGGCCATGCGGCGCTGATCTTCACCTCTCCTTCACTGCGGCGCCACCTGAACTTCTCGCCGGGCCGGGAAAATGGAACGCGACCAGAAAGGGGGGACGGGGCGTGTTGCTGGCAGACTTCCATATCCACACCCGGTGGTCGGACGGCCGGCTCGAAATGGGCGAAGTCGTCGACCTTTTCGGCCAATCCGGTCACGACGTCATTGCGATCACCGATCACGTGGTCAACACCGACTGCCTGCTCGGGAAGGCCGCGCATGGGCTGCGTCACACCCTCACTCCGGAAGTCTTCCCCGATTACCTGGATCAAATCGAGCGGGAAGCACGACGGGCGTGGGACCTCTACCGGATGGTCGTCATCCCCGGCGTAGAGCTCACGCGCAACGGACTCACCCGGGATACCTCGGCACACGTTCTGGCGCTCGGGGTCGAGGCGTTTCTCTCGGCGAACGGCGGAATCGGCGCGATGCTCGACCGTGCGGCCGGCAGCGGAGCGGCCGTCGTCGCATGCCATCCCCACGAGATGTCGGAATGGTTCCAGAACACGTTCTATCTCTGGAACCGGCGAAAGCAGGTGGATCACCAGATCCACCGGTGGGAGCTCGCCTGCCGCTGGGATCTCTTTCCGCCGGTGGCCAGAGCGCGGCTCCCGATCATCGGCAACAGCGATTTTCACGACCGCCCGCACCTGTACGCCTGGAAGACGCTGCTCGACTGCGATCTGCGGGCGACGGCGGTCCTCGAGGCCCTGAAGTCGCCGCGCGAGCTCGGCGTGACGATGCTGCCGCAGCCCGCGGCCGCCAGGGCGCTGCACGAGAGGCTCCCGAGACCGGCGGCACCCGCGCAGGTTTCGGCCGCCATCGCATGAGGAGGTCATCATGAGCCCGATCGTTCTCGCATTCGCCGCCTCCATCGCGGGCGCCGCTCTGACCACCCTCGGGGTGTGGCGCACGTGGCGATTCTTCCGCGCCAAAAGGGGGGGCCGGCCCTCGAGCCCTTTTGCGTTGATGGAAGCGCGCCCCGCGAGCGCTTCCCGGCCGGACGGTTCCACGCCGCTGGTCAGTATTCTCAAGCCGGTCTGTGGTCTCGATGACGGCCTCGAGGAGAACCTCCGCTCGTTCCTCGCGCTCGAGGACGTCCGTTATGAAGTGATCGTGTCGGTCGCCGACGACGACGATCCCGCGCTGCCGATCGTCCGGCGGGTCATGAGCCAGGCTCCGGCCGGACTGTTCAGGCTGATCGTCGGCGGCGGAGGGGCGGCGAGAAATCGTAAGGTCGAGCGGCTGATCGCCGCCATGGAGGTCGCTGCCGGTGATCTCATTCTCGTCTCCGACTCCAACGTCCGCGCGACCCCGCGGTTTCTCGCCGATACGCTCGATGCATTCTCGGACCCCGAAGCAGGATGCATCTCGAACCCCTTCACGGCGGCCGAGACCATCTCCACCGGGGCCCGCATCGAGGGGATTCATCTGCTGACGTTCGTCCTCACCGGGAACGTCCTCGCTTCCTGGGTCGGAGCGACCTGTGTGGTGGGGAAATCGATGATGCTGCGGCGCTCGGTGCTCGAGCGCATCGGAGGATTCGATGCCTTCCGCGACGTCCTCGCCGAAGACCAGGCGATCGGACTCGCGGTAGCGCGCGCTGGATACCGCATCGCCCTCGCGCCGGTCCTGGTGCGGAACGTCACCACGCGCCGCACGGTCCGCGCCGCGGTCGAACGGCAGATCCGATGGAACCGGATCCGGTTCTCGTTCTCGCCGCTGCTCTACTCGTTCGAGTTCCTCGTGAATCCGGCTCCGCTGGCCATCGTGGCGTCCGCAGCGCTCGTGGCCGCGGGCGTGATCACTCCCTCGGCGGCAGTGGCGGCGACCGCGTTCTTCGTTTCGCTCCGGATGATCCAGGCGGTGATCCTCGCGGCGACATCGGGTGTCCGACTCGGCCTGCGCGACCTGGCGCTGGTCCCGATTCAGGATGGGCTTCAGTTCGCGGCTCAGTTCGCGCCGTGGATTTCCCGCGAGATCCAATGGCGGGGCCGCCGGGCTCGGCTCGGCCCCGGGACGCTGATCCTCGACGAGCCCGAGTCGGCCGCGGCCTAGGGAACCTGGGACGGACGAGGCTTCACGCGGACTCCTCCTCTTTTCCCCACGATCTCCTGCTCTTCTGCACCGGGCCCGCGCGTGGGGTGGTTTACGGTGAGGCATGAGCCCTGAACATTCGGGTCCGTTCGATGAAGCTCCCGCCTTTCGGGGGGTGCTCGGGACTGTCTGCGATGACATGTTCACCTCGCTCGATCTCGCGGAGCTGGTGATCGTGGGGCGAGTCACGCGCTTCACCGACAGGAATGGACTCGGTCGGATTGCCCGGATTGCGACGCGACTTGGCGACGGCTGGCTCTACCCCGCCCTGGCTTTCCTGCTCATCATTCTCGGATGCATCGAATCGCCGATCCGCTTCCTCGCTTCGGCCGCGGTCAGCGTCCTGATCGTCTTCAGCGGCTACCCGGCCCTCAAGCGGTTCCTCTCGCGCCGGCGGCCGTGCGACTACGACCGATCGCTCTTGCGCGAGATCTCTCCAATCGATCGCTACTCTTGCCCGAGCGGCCACACGATGATGGCGGCAGCCTTCGGCACCACACTGCTCGTCGCGTGGCCCGCCGGCGCGGCCGTCTCTGCTGCCGTCACCGCGATCATCGGCTGGTCGCGCATCGCGCTCGGCCACCACTACGCGACCGACGTTGCGGCGGGTGCATTCCTCGGCGGAGCGGTTGCTGCTCCGATCGCACTCCTCTTCTTCTGATTGTCACTCCTTTCGCCCGCACTCGGCTGCTATTGTGGAAACACAATGCTGACCGACTACCACACGCACACTTTCCGCTGCGGCCACGCCGTCGGCGTTCTCTCTGAATACATCGAATCCGCAATCGCTAAAGGCATCGGCGAGATCGGCCTGACCGATCATCTCTGGCTCTATTTCGAGGAGCCGGCAAAGCGCGACCCGCGATGGGCGATGCCGGAAGAGCAGTACGCGGAGCACTACGCCGAGATGCTCGAGATGCGCGAACGCTATCGGGGAAAGATCAACGTGCGGGTCTCGGTCGAGGCTGACTACATCGACGGAGAGGAAGCGCAGCTGAAGCGGATCCTCGGCGGTTTCGAGTTCGACTACGTGCTCGGGTCGGTCCACTTCATGGACGGCTGGCTGATCGACGATCCCGACCAGGCTCACCGTTACCGCGAGGAGCGCGTCGCCGAGATCTACCGCCGCTATTACCGCAGACTTCAGAAGGCGATCGCTCTCGGAGCCTTCGACCTTCTGGCGCATTTCGACTTGCCGAAGAAGTTCGGCTTTCTCCCCGAAGAGGACCTCTCGGACATCGTCGCCGAGACTCTCGACATGGTGCGCGACAGCGGTCTGGCCATGGAGGTGTCGACGGCAGGTCTCCGCAAAGCCGTGGGAGAGATCTATCCGAGCCCGTGGATCCTCGGCGAGATGAGGAAGCGGGAGATCCCGATCTCGCTCTCCTCGGACGCGCACGATCCGCTCGAGGTCGGGATCGATTACGCTCGCTCGATCGCCGCAGTGAGGGATGCCGGCTACTCCGAGGTCGCAGTCTTCGAGGCGCGGGAGCGCCGTTTACTGCCCCTCGGCTGACCTTCCCCTTTCGACAGGCTCCGCATGCCGGACTCGAAGGCGGCCGGCTTTTCGGAGTAGATCAGCCCGCCCAGCACGAAGGCCTCGCGATCGAGCTCCGCCCGGAGCTTCTGGATCGAGCGCTGCCCCGCCGGCCAATCGAGTCTTGCGCGGAGACCCTCATCGTCTTTCACGGTTGCTTCCAGAACGTCGAGATCGTGGCGCGAACCGAGGACGTCGGCGAGGCGTCCGAGACTTGCGGCCCGGCCCATCATGACGGGGTCGGCCTCGGAGAGGAGCCGTGTGTCGTACCAGAGATCTTTCACCCTCTTCCGCCATTCGTGCAACGCCTCGGGCGTTCGCCGCGACTCGGCGCGGATCCAGGCCTTGCGGCCTTTCCGGTATGCCGATGCGATTCCCGCGGTGACGGCTGCGCTGTCCGATGGAAGAGCCGGCCAGGCGGCGATCTTCTCCTCGAAGTCCTGCAGTGCGCTCACCGTTCTTTGAAGGGTCTCCTCGAGTCCGGCAATGTCAGGCCCGGGTCGAAGACCCGCTTCGAGGGCGCTCCACGAGTTGGCAGGATCGGCAGAACCGAGCTCCCGAACCGTGACGACCAGCACGTCGGCGTCGCGGGTGGCGGCGAGCTGGCGCCCCGCGTCACGCAACAGGCGCGTCTCGCTCGGGAAACCATCGTCGCGGAGCGGACGGACGAGCCGGAGCAGCGAGCGCAGCTTCTTGAATCGCTTTCTCGCCGAATGGATGTTCTGCTGCCGATCAGCAGCAACCCCGGTGGTCAGGTCGTCGATGGATGCACGGACCTGCTCGCGTGCGATCCTGCGGACTTCGGCATCGAGATCTTTCTTCGGATCGAGGCAGTAGGCCATGAGTCAGCTCTCGGACCTTCTCTTCAGCGGAAGAACCACGGAGAAAGTCGACCCGCCCCCCTCGGCCGTCTCGACCTCGATCGTTCCTCCGTGCGCCGCGACGATCGCTTTCGAGATGTAGAGACCCAGGCCCAGCCCGCCGTAATAACGGCTCGAGACGTTGCGCGCCCGGTGAAAACGCTCGAACAGGTGCGGGAGCTCATCCTCGGGAATTCCGATCCCGCGATCCCTGATCCGCGTGACGACCGAATCCGGGCCGCCCTCGATCGAGACTTCGACCAGCGATCCATCCGCCGAGTACTTGAGAGCGTTCGAGATGAGATTGTCGATGACTTGTCGCATCCGCTGTGGATCGGCGGCCAGCCGGACGTCCCGCTCGGGCGCGTGGAGCTCGATTTTCCTGCCGGCGTGCTGCATCGCCATTTCCTCGACGAGACCCCCAACGAACTCTGCCCAGTCGAGATCCTGGGGATGCACCTGCAGCCGGTTGCGCTGAATGCGGGAGACGTCGAGCAGCTCGGTAATGAGCCCCATCATCCGATCGATTTCGCTCAGCATCGACTTCAGGTACGTCGCGCGTTCGGCCGGACCGATCTCGAACAGCATCTGCGTGAGGAGCTGCGCGTAACCCCGGATCGTGGTCAGCGGAGTCCTCAGCTCGTGAGATGCCACCGAGAGGAACTCGTCCTTCTTCCGATCGAGCTCCTGCAGTGCCGAGATGTCGCGGACGACGAGAATCGCTCCCACCACACTCCCCCCGCTCCGGATCGGCGCGGCAGCGAAGGAGAGGTCCATGTCTCTCTCGGTCAGCAGATGAGAGCCGACCGCCACGAGATCGGGAACGATCTCTCCCCGTAGCGCCCTCTCGTGCGGGAGATCTTTCGTGGGAACCACGCGACCGTCGGGGTAGCGAAGTCTGAAGTCGGTGAAAGAGCCGCGAGCGACCGCGTCGCTCTGTGACGCCAGGCCGAACATTGACAGGGCGGCGCGGTTGACGTCCACCACGTCACCCTCTCGATCGAAGACCCACAACGCATCCGTCATCGATCCGAGAATCGAGTCCAGTCGCGCGGTCCGCTCCTCCATCATGCGGACCAGAGCCTCGATCTCCTGCTTCGAGCGGACCGACTCGGTGACGTCCTGGATCAGCACCGTCAGGCTCTGAGGAACGCCCGAGAAGCGGCCCCTAACCGGTGAGATGATCCGGTCGTAGTACCAGACCTGCCCGTGCTGGCGAACCGGAATCGCCTCCTCGATTTTGACTTCGTTGCGCTCGCCCGCCTGAGCCAGCACGGACTCGAAGTTCGAGATGACTTCCGCGACCCGAAGGCCGGTAACATCCGTTTCGGGCCCGATTTTTCCGAAGCGCTGCGCAAACTCGATCCAGACCCGGTTCGCGATCTCGAAGCGAAGCTCGTCGGCCGAGACGACCGCGATTCCGATCGGGGCCGACTCGAGAACGGCTTCGAGGCGGGCGCGCGCATCGACCTCCCTACGCGCCAGTTCCTCCGCGGCGCGATGCCCTTCCGTGGAAAGACGATTGAGGCGATGGATGTGAAAGGCCGCCGCAATCCGCTCCGAGACCGAAAGCGCGAAGGAGAGATCCTCCGCCTTGAACGTTCTCTTCTCATCGAGGTGACCGATGACCAGGACGCCGATCCGCTCGCCGAAGGCTTCGATCGGGCAAGCGATCAGGCCCTGCTCCCGGACGAGCGCGATCAGATCGCGCTCCTCATCGCTCCTTCCGTAACCCGGAAGAGCTCCCTCCTGGGGATCCGCGAACAGCATCGGCTGGCCGATCTGAAACACCGCTCCCACGAGTCCCTCCCCCGGCTTGAAAGGGTTCCGGGAGACGTAGTCGATCGCCTCGTGCGCCACTTCCGACAGTGAGAAAGACGCCGCCAGATCGAGCAGGTCCGATGTCGGGGAGTAGAAGTAAATACTCACATTCGCCTGCATCCCCTTGCCGACGCGTTCCGCAACCGCTTCGAGACCGGAGAAATCGGCCGCCAGGCCAACGAGATCGAGCGTCAGCGTTCCGAGTGTCTCAGCCCGGCGACTGCGCCACTTTTCCTGCTCGGCCTGCAGGCGTTCTTCCGTGACGTCGCGCGTCAGCGCAACCGCTCCGATGAAGTTTCCTTCTTCGTCGTGAACCGGCGAGGCGGTCACGTTGTAAATCCGGTCCTCCCGCTCCTTATGGTCCCAGAAGATGTAATCCCCGCTCACATGCTCACCGCGGAGCGCTCGGACCGACGGCATCTCCTCGGGCGGCACGGTCCCGCCATCCAGCCGCCGCGGTTTGGCCCGTTCGACGCGCACCTCCGGATCGGCGGAGATCTCGCCGTGATGACGGCCGGCCGTTCGATTCGACCGGACCACTTTGCCGTGGGCATCGAACACGACGGCGGACTCGGAAATCTCGTTCAGAACCGCCGCGAGAATCGCGGCCTCCTCGCCCGCTTTTCGATGCAGCAGTGCATTATTGATGGCGAGCGTCGCGTAGTGGCCGACTCGGCTGAAAAGCGCCGTCTCCGCGTCGCTCCACTTGCGATCCCGGTCGCACTGATGCATGCCGAAGCCCCACTCCCTTCCGTCACGCGTGCGGAGGATCTGGACCAGCTGAGTCCGGACACCGAACCGCTCGAGCAGCGCCGTGTCGATGCCGGGGTCGCCGGCACGGCCGACCAGGGGGCCTCCGGCCTCTCTCACCCTCCGTATGTAGGGCCGGAAGGCCTCGAGCGGGATCGTTTCGCCCCGCGCCATGGCGGCTCCGTATCCTTTCGCCGTCGCCTCGAAAGCGACGGTGGCGATCTCTTCCCCTTCATCGACCGGCGCCATAAGCCAGGCTCGGCTCGCGCCGAATGCATCGAGTGTGACCTGCACGACACGCCGAAGCACGTCAGTCAGATCGAGTGTTTCCGTGAAGCTTTCGAGAATCTGCGCGATGAGCGCCAGCTCATCGGGATTGAGATCGACGGGAAGTCGGGCTTCCGTGCTCATGAGGCAAACCTCGCGTCGAAACAAGAGGCCATACGAGACCAGGAGCGCGGATCGAATGGGACCATGTGCGTTCCGCAATCTACCGGGTTTCTTGCGGTGTGGCTACCGCATCCGAGACGTGCTCAGCCGTCTCGTCGCGTAGAATTGCGCGCATGTCACGTCCGAGCTTTGAAGACCTTCTCGCACTCATGACCCGCCTTCGGGCCCCGGGTGGCTGCCCGTGGGATCGCGATCAGAAGATGGAGGATCTCCGCCCCTTCATCATCGAGGAAGCCTACGAGGTGACCCACGCGATCGACTCGGGTGATCGCGACTCGCTGCGCGAGGAGGTCGGTGACATGCTGCTGCAGGCCGTGTTCGTTTCGGAGATCGCTCGCGTGGAGGGAAGCTTCGACATCCACGATGCGATCGAGTCGATTCACGACAAGCTCGTCCGGCGCCATCCCCACGTATTCGCCGATGTCGTCGCAAAGGACGCGGCCACCGTTCTCTCGAACTGGGAAAAACTCAAATCCGAAGAGAGAAAGGCGAAAAAGGAAGGGATCCTCTCAGGTGTGCCGACTTCGCTGCCCGCACTGCTCAAGGCTCAGCGCCTGACCGAGAAGGCCGCGCGAATCGGATTCGACTGGCGCCGGGATGAGGATGTCCTCGAGAAACTCGATGAAGAGATCGGCGAGTTGCGGGAAGAGGTCGGGGCTGGCGACCGCGAACGGCTCGCCGATGAGATCGGAGACATCCTCTTCACGATCGTCAACCTCGCACGCCGGTTCGAGGTCGATGCCGAGAACGCCCTGCAGCGTTCGAACGCGAAGTTCACGCGGCGGTTCGAGCACGTCGAGTCGTCGCTGCACGCATCCGGCACATCGTTCGAGGGGGCGTCGCTCGAGGAGATGGACAAGCTCTGGGACGAGGCGAAGAGCCGCGGCCTCTGAGGGGCCTAGGGAGGATCGATCGTACCCATCGGCGTGGCGGTGGTGCAGCGGGAGAGCCGGTGGATGGCCTTCCATCCTCCTCGAAGCGCCCCGTGCTTCCGAACGACCTCGAGCCCGTACACCGAGCACGTCGGCTCGAAGCGGCAGGCGACCCTCCCGCGCAGAAGAGGGGAAATCGCGGCGCGATATCCCTCGATCGCTCCGACTGCCGCGCGGGTGGAGATCTCCCTCGACACCGGAACGAGGGCGTCGTGGGCGGCCACCCCCACGAGGAGAGTGGCCACCCCGATCAGAATCATCGCCGGGAGCGAAAGTCTCTTCATCCCACCGGAGGAGGAGGCGGCGGCGGCGCAGATCCCATTCCGGACGCAGCCGGAGGCCCCTGAGACATGTTCTTTCTCGCGATCAGGTAGATGACGAGCCCGAGAACGTTGAAGAAGAACCCGAGGACCGCCCAGAGAGGCGGCGACTGGATGCCCCGCTCCTTCGCGTCGCGGAAAATCCAGAGCGCGATCCCAATCGAGAGAACGAGAAAGACCAGCGGCACCGCTGCTCCCACGGCGAGGCAACCGGCGCACGCTGCGGGTGGCACTTCTTCGATTCCGTCGTCTTCTTCGTAGTAGGTGGTCGTGGTGGGAGACGTGTCGGTCTGCGACGCATCGTAGTCTTCTTCGTAGTAGGTCGCCGTGGTGGGAGACGTGTCGATCTGCGACGCATCGCTTCCCTCGTAGTAGGTCGTCGTCGTGGGAGACGTATCGGTCTGCGCCGAGAGGTCTTCGATCAGGACCGGTGCGACCGACAGACCCAGTACCAGAATCGTCAGCAAGAACATCCTGACTGCCGGGGTTGAGATTCTCATCATCGTCTTTTCCTCCTGTCCCGACCGCACGCCGTCAGAGGCGCGGCTCTCGTGCGCTCGGGCAAACTTCATTCAAAAGACAATCGCCGCAAAGCGGCTTTCGCGCAATACAGATCGCGCGCCCGTGGAGGATCACTCGGTGGCCGAACTTCACCCACTCCCGCTTCGGGATGATCTCCATCAGATCCTGCTCGATTCTCACCGGGTCGGAATTGACCGTCAGCGCGAGCCTCTGTGAGACCCGCGTCACGTGAGTGTCGACCACGATTCCGACGCTTTTTCCAAAGGCGTTGCCCAGAACGACGTTTGCCGTCTTCCGCCCGACGCCGGGAAGCTCGACGAGCTGTTCCAGCGTCTGCGGAACCTCGCCTCCGTGCTCTTTCAGAATCACGCTTGCCGCCCCCTGAAGCGATTTCGCCTTGCTGCGAAAATAGCCCGTCGATCGGATGTCCTGCTCCAGCTCGGCCGTATCGGCCCGGGCGATGTCGCCGGCCGTCGGGTACTTCGCGAACAGGTCCTTCGTGACGAGGTTGACGCGGGCGTCCGTGCTCTGCGCGGCGAGAATCGTCGCGGCGAGCAGTTCCCAGGGCGTGCGGAAGTCGAGCGAGACCACCGGCCTGGGATACATGGAGCGGAGGCGCCGGACGATCTCATCCACCCGCTCCGCCCTCGGGGCGGCCACTTCCCCCGCTTTCTTCACAACCTTCCTGGGCATTCGCCGCACATTGTACGATTCAAATCCGCGCGTCAACCGCCAAGGTCCTCACGAAGCGCCTGAGGGTCGTCTTCCGGCTCGGGGACCGCGGGACGAACCACACCCCCGAATCCCGCGATAGAATCCGGCGCGGAGCAGACCATGACCACGACACAGCACACACCAACCGGCGCCAGAACCGTTCGCGCACCCCGCGGCACGTCGATCTCCTGCCGGGGATGGCAGCAGGAAGCCGTCCTCCGCATGCTGATGAACAACCTCGATCCTGACGTGGCCGAGCGGCCCGACGAACTGATCGTCTATGGAGGAACGGGCCGCGCCGCACGGAGCTGGGAGGCTTTCGACGCGATCGTGTCGACCCTGCGCAGACTCGGGCCCGACGAGACGATGCTCGTCCAGTCCGGCAAACCGGTCGGCGTGTTCCGGACACACGAGAACGCCCCGCGGGTTCTGATCGCGAACTCGAACCTGGTTCCACACTGGGCGACGGGAGACGAGTTCCGAAGGCTCGAAGGGCTCGGACTCACCATGTACGGGCAGATGACGGCTGGCTCCTGGATCTACATCGGAAGCCAGGGAATCCTTCAGGGGACATTCGAGTGCTTCGCGGCCGTGGCCCGCAAGCACTTCGGCGGCACCCTTCGCGGACGGCTGGTGGTCACCGCGGGGCTCGGAGGAATGGGAGGCGCGCAGCCCCTGGCGGCGACGATGAACGACGCCGTCTGCCTCGTGGCCGAAGTCGACGACTCACGCATCGAAAAGCGCCTGGCGACTCGCTATCTCGACGAGCGCGCGCCCGATCTGGAAGCCGGTATCGCGCGCGCCCTGGAGGCAAAGGATCGCGGTGAAGCGGTTTCCATCGGCGTTCCGGTCAACGCAGTGGACCTGCTCCAGGCGTTGATCGGCAGCGGTGTGATTCCTGACGTCCTCACGGACCAGACGTCGGCGCACGACGAGCTGACCGGCTATGTCCCCGCCGGGATGAGCTACCCGAGCGCATTGGCACTGAGGCAGGAAAACCCCAGCCGCTACATCGAGCTCTCCATGCAGACGATGGCCTCCCACATGCTCCTGATGCTCGAGATGCAGCGCCGCGGCGCCGTCACTTTCGACTACGGAAACAACCTCCGCGGGCAGGCGAAGACGGCCGGGGTCGACGACGCGTTCGAGGTTCTCGGCTTCGTGCCGCTCTACATCCGCCCGCTGTTCTGCGAGGGGAAAGGCCCCTTCCGCTGGGCTGTCCTGTCGGGTGACGAGAAGGACCTGCTGCGGACCGACGAAGCGATCCTCGAGCTCTTTCCGGAAGACGAGGCACTCCACCGTTGGATTCGCATGGCGCAGAAGAGGGTGGCGTTCCAGGGTCTCCCTTCCCGGATCTGCTGGCTTGGTTATGGCGAGCGTGCCCGGGCGGGACTTCGCTTCAACGAGCTCGTTCGCAGCGGTGAAGTTTCGGCGCCGATCGTGATCGGACGCGATCACCTCGACTCCGGATCGGTCGCCTCGCCGAATCGTGAGACCGAGGGGATGAAGGACGGATCGGACGCGATTGGCGACTGGCCCATTCTCAACGCCCTGCTCAACACAGCTGCGGGCGCGACATGGGTCTCGTTTCACCACGGCGGTGGCGTCGGAATCGGTTACTCCCTCCATGCGGGAATGGTCGTGGTGGCGGAAGGAACCGCGGAGAGCGCGGCTCGCCTCGAGCGGGTGCTGACCACCGATCCCGGCACGGGGGTGATGCGCCATGCTGATGCCGGTTACCAGCGGGCGATCGATGTCGCGAACGAGCGCGGGATCGACCTGCCGATGGCGCCTCGACGGAAGGATTGACCCTCCCGCCTGCATTCGGGCAGACGGGAAGGCAGCGAGGTCGATTCTCAGAACGGAGGCATGGCGGGGCGGCGGTTTCCCGGCGCTCTCGACAGCCGGGACCGGAGCAACGCCGTCCCGACTACCGTCGCGGCCAGCCCTCCCATGATCGCTCCCGGATGCCGTCGTGCCCACGCCTTCGCGCGGTTTGCCCGGCCCATCAGGCGGTCCGGATCGATTCCCACGCGCTCGAGGCTCCGGCGGATCGATCCATGCTCCCGCTCGGCTACCGGAACCGCATCAGGGGGCGAGTAGGGATGAAACTGGGTCGTGGGGCTGGTAGTATCGGTCATTCAATCCTCCACCCTGGTTCATTGCGATCCGGATGCCAGAAAGGGACGGATTAAATGCCGGCTAAATCACTTCCTCGCAAGGAATTAACCAGACGCCGCGCTCGCGCCCATGATGTTGTAGCCGGCGTCCACGAACAGGATTTCGCCCGTGATTCCCGAGGCCATTCGCGAGCTGAGAAACAGGGCCGAGTCAGCCACTTCGCGGAGCTCGACATTCCGGCGGAGCGGTGAGGAATCAGCGTGGTGCCTGAGCATCTGGGTGAACCCCTTGATGCCGCGGGCGGCGAGAGTGTTCACCGGTCCGGCCGAGATTGCATTGACCCGGACGTTCCTCGGCCCGAGCTCCCAGGCGAGATAACGGATCGAGGCCTCGAGCGACGCCTTCGCCACGCCCATCACGTTGTAACCTGGTGAGACTTTCTGGGAGCCGTAGTAGGACAGTGCGAGGACGGATGCGATGTCCGACTTCTCGAGAAGGGGAAGGGCCGCGCGCGTCATTTCGACGAGCGAGTAGGCCGAGATCTCGTGCGAGATGCGAAACCCGTTGCGGGAGGTCAGATAGAAGTCCCTCTCCAGGTCTTCTCTCGGAGCGAACGCGACCGAATGCACGAGGCTGTCGAGCTGCCCATCGAACTCGCTTCCGACGCTTTCGAATACACGATCGATGTCTCCCTCGACCGTGACGTCGCATGGAAGCACGACGGACTCGGGCAGCGTGCCGGCCAGCCCCTCGACCGTCTCCTTCAACCTCTCGCCCTGATACGTGAACGCGAGACGCATACCGGCCTCGGAGAATGCCTGCGCGATCGCCCAGGCGATCGATCGCTTGTTGGCAACTCCGAAAATGATACCCGTCCGCCCTTCGAGAAGCTTCATTCACACCTCCGCGTGAAGCCGAATGATACGGAACCCAGGGGCCAGGGGCTAGCTAGCCCCTCATCAGTACGAGAATCCGATGGTCAGGAACGTCAAGTAGGGGTCCTCGTGAGGCTGGCGGTCGAGATTCCACCCGATGTCGAACCGGAGGGGCCCGAGCGGAGTGATGTAACGAAGCCCGGTTCCAGCCCCGTATCGCATCTGATCGAAGTCGATGTCCTCGATGTGAGCCCAGACGTTTCCGGCGTCCACGAACGCCGCGCCCTGCAGGCTGCCGAAGATCGGGAAACGATACTCGATTCCAGCCAGGACGACCGCGTTGCCACCGAGGGGATAGACCTTGCCGTCGATCTCCGTGAGCGTCGGGGTGCAGTCCACATCGCCGTCGTCGCAGAGAACACCGAGCCTGTCGAAATCGAATCCGCGGTGGCTCGACTCTCCGCCTCCGGTGAACCTTTCTGGGAAGGGGACGAAGGACCCGACCGGATCGGTAGTGAGCGGGTGGATCACGCCGAGGCGCGCCCCGGCGGCCAGGACCGAACGGCTGCCGAGGGGGTGATACCAGGCACCCTGGGAAAAGCTCTTGAGGAACTCGGGGTTCGCCGCGAACAGCGGGAACGCGTACTCGAGTGAAGAGCTCACGAAGGAGCCGCGAGTCGGATTGATCTGATCGTTGCGGTGATCCCAGAAGACCGTCGGCGAGATGCTGGAGACTTCGACCTCGCGCTCGTCGAGGCGCGCGTCCGGGTTCTCGCAACGGTCCTCTCCCGGACGGGCGACCAGGTCGACGCAGTCGACGGTCCGATACTCGTAGCGGAGCGACCACCGGAGGCTCTCGCCGACGATTCTAGAGGCCTCGACGAAAGTACCGACGCGCTCGAACAGGGTTCCGTCGTCAGGCTTCTCCTCGCGGGAGCGGAAGTGGGTCAGCTGCACGGGGATGTCCCACTCGAACACAAACGGCTCGCGGTACGTGAGGAGATAGCGCTCCTCACGCTCGAAGTACCGCGCTTCGAGGCCGAGGAATCTCGCCGTGCCGAACAGATTGCGGTGAGAGATTGAAGCCGACCCGCCGAGCCCCTGGGAGTCGGAGAATCCAACGGAGCCGCCGAGAGTCAGGGCTCTCCCCTCGGTCACGTCGATCGTGATGTCGCGAACCGAGCCTCCGCTCGCGTCGTCGTTCGGGATCAGCTCGACCCTCTCGAAAATGCCGAGCCTGTACAACTCGCGCTGCGCTGCGAGCAGCGACCGATAGTTGAACGGCTCACCCGTCTCCAGGTTCGCCTGCTTGTCCACGACACTCGAGCGCGTGTAGTCGTTTCCCGCCACGGTGACTTCGCCGACGGTGACCTCCGGTCCTTCGACGATCGTGAACGTCACGGCGGCCCGCGTGCGATCCTCGTTGTACGCGATCTCGTTGGTGACCTGGGCCTCGACGTGTCCCTGCTCGCCGTAGAAGGTGCGGAGAGCGATGACGTCCTGGTACAGGCGCTGGGGGTTGAGCGGCTCGTCCGGCTTCAGACGCAGACTCGGAAGCCGGTTCGTGGAGTACTTATCGTTGCCGATGATGCTCACCTGGGAGACGAGCGTCTGCGGCCCTTCCTGGACGATCGGGAAAACGACTTCGAGATCTCCCTCTCCGGCCGCGGTCACGAGCGGCGTGCCGATCTCCACCTCCGCGAAGCCGCGAAGCCGATAGAGAGCTTCCAGGGAATCGACGTCGGCCTGAAGCACCTCGTCGGTCACGCCGCCCGGCCGCCGGAACAGGTTGCGCAGCAGGGTCCGGATCTTTCCAGCGGGCGCCGTGGTAACCGCATCTTCCAGAATGTCGTCGTCCACCTGCTCGTTACCCCGGAACTCGACCCTCGCGAGCTCGTAAGACGGGCCCGGCGCGATGTCGTAGGTGACGACCCACACTTCCCATCCCTCTCGTCTTCCCGGATGTTTACTTCGGCGAAGTAGTGTCCCCGGCGCTGCAATCCGGTCCGGACTTCGTCGGCGCCCTGTTCGAGAAGGTCCTGCGAGTAGAGCTCGCCGCCATCGAACGGCAGCCACTGTTTGACGGCCCGCCGGCCGATACCCTCGACCTCGACCTCCACCTCGGGACCGACCTCGATCTCGTAACTGACCGCGACGGTCGCCGTCTCCTCGTCGTAGGCCCGATCGACATAGCGCACTCTGGCCCGCCGGAAGCCTTCGCGGGCGAGGAAGCTCTCGAGCCGCTCCGCATCCCGTCGCGCGGTCTGGATCTCGAAGTACCCACCGGGCTCGAGGCGCATCCGATGGGTGAGCCCGTCCGGCGTGAAGGGAGCTGTTTCTCCGACAAACGCGATCTCGCCGACGCGGGCCCGTGGACCTGCATCGACATGGAACACCACGTCGGCGCGGTTGAGGCGGCGCGAGAACTCCACCTCCGGATCCACTGTCGCCTCCAGCCATCCCCTCCGGTTGAGCTGACTCACGATCACGGCTGCCGAGCGGTCCACGGCATCGAGGCTGAGCACTCCCGACTGCCGGATCGGAACGTCTCCGGCCACCCTCTCGCGCGCGAGAGGGAGACCCTCGTACGAGATTGTCCCGACCTTGTAGTTTAGGAAGAGGAGAAATCGGAGTGCGATGGTGGTCGCGCCGGCGGGAGCAGCGTCGACACGGACGTCCGAGAACTCCCCGGTCGCATAGAGCGCCTTGATCGCCGACTGAACCTGGCTGATGGTGAGTGGCTGCCCCGGCTCGATCCCCGTGACGACCGAACGGAGTCGTTCCTGATTCACAGCCGAATCGGCCTCGAACTCCAGGCTTGCAACGACCGGCTGATCGACTCTCTCGGTCAGGGGAACGATTTCAACGCTCTCTTCGCTCGGAGTCGGGGGTGCTGGAAGCGGCTCGTCCGCGGGGGCGGCCTGAACGACGCCCTCCGAGCCGCGGCTGAACCAGCGCCCCTGGTAACGCCGTCTGAACCGCGCATCGATCGTGTCGATGAAGAAGCTCGATTCCTCCCGACTATCCTGAACGAACTGAATCATCCAGTCCGGAGTGACCTGCCACTCGACGATCTGAATGTTCTCGCGGCTGTTGAGGAAATAGATGACCACCGCCCGGAGATCGTCCGCCACCCTCTTTTCGAAGGTCACCTTCGGCTCGGACACATCGGCTGCGATCCCCGTGTCGAAGCGGAACGAGTCGGCAAACGGAAAGATGCGCGAGCCGATCATTTCCCCGACCGTCGACAGAAGCAGAGAGCTCCCGGCCTGGCTGAGATTCTGGAGATCGAACTGACTCATGTCGCCCATGGTTCCGTCCACCGGCGTGAGCAGGGAGAGCAGCGTGAGGTCGCTGGTGGGGGGATCGGTCGTGATGGTCGGGCTGATCCGGTCGAGGGTGCCCGTGAGGTTGATCGTGAGGTCGTATTCGCCTCGACGGGCTTCCGCCGTGATGTCGAAGTAAGGATCGAAGCGGAACGGATTCTGGAAGTTGATCTGGCCCCGAACGACGCGATACTCGACGTCGCGGAACTCGATGGTTCCTCCTTCGTCGAGAGAGACGTCGCCCAGCGGAATCGGATTGGCGAGGGTGCCGCGGATCTCGAGGTCGGCGCTGCCGGTCACATCCCCGAGATTGTTTCTCATGGCGATGGTTTCGTCAGCCACGACGTCAATTCTCAGCGCGACGTTGTCCTCCCACGACTCGGCGATCGAAGGCCCGGCCACACGACGGACGAGCAACCGGGTGATCAGCTCCCCCGTGAGATCGAAATCGCGGGAGTAGAGCGCGCGATCGACCGTCACCTGACCTTGAAGAAGCGCTTCCTGGGGTTGTCCCGAGAGAAGCAGGTCGAAGTCTCCCGAGAGAGTCAGGCCTTCTACGAACCTGAGCGTGACGTTCGTCCCCTGAGTATTGATCCGGAACTGCTCCGGCGTGAGCCCGTCGAGCGCGACCGAGCCCCCGGCAACCACCTGCCCGCCACCGATCGTCGCCCTGAGCGAATCGATCTCGATCCGGTCGCCCGCGAACACGATGGTTCCGCGGATATCGTCGATGAGCTGGGGAAAGCCCCGAAGCCTCAACTGAGCATCCTGAAACTCCGCGGTGCCTCGAATGCGTGGAACTTCGAGCGTCCCGGAGACGGTCGCCGACAGATTGATGTCGCCACTCACTCTCGAACCCGGCAGATAGAGCTGAAGGATTCCCGCGTCGACGAGTCCCGACACACTTCCCTCGATGGCCTGCGCGCCCGTCAACTCGACCAAACCCGCAGCCTCGAAACTCGATCCGTCCGAGCGGAGATGAACGGAGTCGAGCCGCAGGACGCCGTCCACGAGGGAGAACCGCACCGGTTCCACCGGAGTGAACTCGTGATCCGAAATTCGGAAGGTGAACTCCGGCACGGTTCCCGTGACCCTCATCGTCTCGAGCGATTCAATGGAACCCGCAAGGTCGATCTCGATGGCCGCCGAGCCGGAGATGCCCGAGTCCGTTCCGGGAAAGAGGATGCCGCTCAGCCGCGCCATGTTTTCGGCGTTCACCAGGATCCGGCCCTCGATCTCGCCGTTCTCCGCGATGGTCGCCTCGCCGCTCATGTTGACGGCATCCCACGCGGACCCGGTCAGAATCATCTGACCATTGCGAATCGCCAGATAAAGCGACGGGGCATCGCTCCCTGCCGGAACCTCGAGCCCCGGAATCTCCGAAATGAGGGTCGCGCGCACGTAGAGGTCGGGCTGCAGGAAGCTTCCCGCGCCGCGGGATTCGAGGCGCACCCGTCCACGCAGCTGATCGGGGAGAAACTCGAGCTTTCCGATCTGCGACAGATCGAGCTCCGTCGGCTCGATCGCGAAGGAGAACACCTCTCTCTGCAGATCGAGCGAAGCTTCCCCAACGATCACTCCCGCCGGGGACTCGATCCGAAGCGCCGACACCTCGAGAGTGCCCTGATTGAACGCGAGGTCGGCCGCGATCAGCGTCACAGGCTCCTCGAGAATCGCTGCTTCGCGAATCGTCACCGCCCCAGCACCCTCGAGCACGCTCTTCGGCCCCTCGAGATGAAGGGTTCCGGTGACCAGACCCGAGACGGGCAGCTCGCCGAGATCGAGGAATGTCGCGATCGTCTCGACGGGAACGTCACTCATTCCGAGATCGAGATCGAACGAGACATTTCCCTCTCCAGGCAACCAGGCGATGAGGCCATTCAGGCGGATTCGAGAGTCTCCGTCGGCGATGCGCACGTCCGTGAACATCGCCTCGCCCCGGTCCGGAGTCCCCTCGACCGAGATCCTCCCCGTTCCGATCCCGGTGATCGGAAGCTCGAGATTGACCAGGTCGAGAATCCGCTCGATTTCGTATCCGCTCACGTCTGCGTCGATGTCGAAGACCGGGCCCGCGCCGCTTTCGGGGAATTGGAGCGTGCCTGTCAGCGCGACTTCGGCCTCCCCCTGTCTAAAGCTTCCCCGGTCGAATCGAAGTGTCGAGCTCTCGCCATCCCAGGCGAGCTCGAGGTCGCCCGCCCCGAGCTCGACCTCGTTGAAAGCGAGGCTCTGCGCGGCGACCGAGACACGAACGCGGGCGCGATCGAAGGGACCTTGCAGCGTCCCCTCGACCCTTCCCGAGCCGGCGAGGCCGAGGAGCTCGAAATCCGACTCTCCGAGAGCGCGCGCGAAATTGAAGGCGATGCGATCGAGCTCCGAAAAGTCACTGCTGTCGATCGTGAAGCCGAGATCTCCGACCAGACCCTCGATCCGCAGCGGACCCTGGAAACGGACGACCGAGCTCGGAGTCCTCAGTACGGACGGGCTGAAATCGATGACGCCATCGGCGATCGCGAAAACCGTCTCGCCGGACACGGGTATCGGATAACGCGCCTGGCCGAAGGCGACGGCGCCCGGCTCGAGTTGCGCGCGCCCTTTGCCACTGCCTGAAAGAAGATCGTTCTCGGTCCACGCGTACTCGAGAGTCCCGGTGGCGCGCCCCCGCAGGCCCACGCCTTCCACGTCCCAATCCCCGAAGAGCTTTTCGAGCGCGACGTTGCGGAAGCGGAGGTTGACCGACATCGGCAACGAATCTCCGAAGTCCGCGAGCAGAAAATCGCCCGCGAGCGTTCCTCCTCCGTACTGAGCTTCCTGGAGATCGACCGACACCTGGTCGGGTGTCGCGATCAGCGATCCCGTCATCGCGCTGAGGTCGTAGCTGTCAGCGATCAGCTCGGGAATGCTGAAATCGCCAATCAGACGGAAGGATCCCTTTTCACCTTCGAGCCCCCCGTCGAAGGCCATGGTTCCTTCGAGCTCCGAATCGAGCGCGAAGATGCGGCGGACCTCGGCGAGCTCCAGAAGGCCTTCGAGATCGAACTGGTAGACGGCTTCGGTCAGCGGGTCGACCTTGCCACTCAGCGCGAGGCGGATGCCTTCCTGCTCGAGAAGCACACCATCGAGAACGAGCACGCCGGGGACGTACCGATAGCCCGCCCTCATGGTCAGGTCGAGCCGCTCATAGTCGCGGAACTGCACGAGCACGCTGGGGCTCGTTGCCGTTCCTTCGTAAATCTGTTCCTTCAGAGTCGGCGTCAGCTCCGACGAGATCCCGCGCGCGAGGATCTCGAGATCCCGCGCGCCGTCGAGGAGCTCGACCGTCGCGTCGGCGATGAAAATCTTGTCGACTTCGACCCTTGTAATCTGAAATCGCCGTGGCTGCGCCGGCGTCCACCCCGGAAAATTGTGAGAGAGCGGCGATCCCTCGGGAAAGAATTCCATGTTCAGTCGCGCGCCGCGAACGTCCACGCGACCCAGACGGAGCGTACGGGTCCAGAACGACTCGATGCCCCCGACGATCACGACCTCGTCGACCGTGGCGAAGTGCTCGCGGGTCGCTCCGGGAACATTCGCGATCGTGATGTCGCGGAGGGTGATCTGACCGATCGGGTCGCGCGAGACGATCACCTTCCCGATGGTGACGTCGCGGCCGAGCTTGAACTCGAGGAAATTCTCGACCTTGGTGGCGACGTATCGGGCAAAGCTGGCGGACCCGAAGTACGACCAGGTGCCGACGATCACGAGAATCAGGATGACGAGCAGGGCGAGCAGCGCGATGCCCAGCCGCCGGATGCAACCGCGGATCGGGCGGCGTTTCTGCCGCTCGAAACTGGTCTCTTTCCGGCGGGGCGCCTCGCCTCCGGCATGTCCCTGAGTGTCGTCCATCCGATTTCGGCGGGAGCCGGAACGCGTGACGCTCTCCGGAGACCCGCAGCAGCGCCTGCTAACCCCGCGCCATCACTATGATATCGCGTAGGTTATTGCCCGTCGCCCCCGTGAAGATGGCCGCTCCCGCCTCGGCGGCGAGCGTATGGGCGTCCGAGACCGCCAGCGCCCGGTCGATTTTCTCCCTCAGCCCGACCCCTGCTCGCACCAGATAGCCCGCCGCGCCGCTGTTCCCGTCGATCCCGTCCGAAGAGCCGACCAGGACCTCGAACGAAGCCAGCCCGCGCGCTTCTGCGAGCCGCAGCGCCCGGAGGGCGAGTTCGCTGCATCGCCCTCCTCGTCCCTCGCCCCTCACGCTCACCGTCGGCTCTCCCCCCCGGATCGCGAGTGTCCCCGGCTCGAGTCGCTCGATCTCGAAGACGATTCGCCCGGCCACGGTTTCCACGTCGTCATCGAGCTGACTGAAGTCGACGGTCGTGCCGATTCCCCTCTCGCGTGCGACGGCGGTGGCCGCCTCGAGAAGGGTTCGATTATCCGCGAGCAGCTCCGGCTCCGCATCCATCGTCGAGGGCGTCTCGGGAATCGCGCCCGATCGAAGTCTCTGCGCGACCTCTCGAGCGATTCCGCTGCCGATGGTGTCGAGGATCGCGGCCGCCTCCTCGAGCGAGCTCGGGTCGGCAGACATCGGACCGGATCCGACGAGGTCCGCACGCCCCGGAGGAACGTCGGACCAGATCCACGACCGGCTCCCAGTAGGAAGAAGGTGCGCGAGGCGCCCGCCCTTGATACTCGAGAGGTGCTTGCGAACCGCGTTGATCTGATCGATCGGAATGCCCGCCCTCACCAGGTGATGGTTGATCTCGGCGAGATCCTCAGCGCTGATTCCATCGACCGGTTTTTCGACGCAGGCGGACGAGCCTCCCGAGATGAGAACCAGCGCCGGACGCTCGAGCGCCGAGGCGAAAGCGAAGAGTGAATCTCCCGCGTTGAAGCTCGCCTCGTCCATCATTGGATGAGAGCCGAGATGGACCTCGAACCCCGGCGGCCAGTCCCCGTCGCCTTCATAGCCGCGAGGAACCACCACGAGGCCGCGATCGCTCCATCCCGCCCGCGCGAGACCCTCGGCCATTCTGCGCGCGCATTTGCCGAGAAGAATTGCAGGGCCGCGATGAGGCTCACGGATCCATCGCTCCGCGATCCGGGCGGCGGGATCGACCCTTCGCAGGCTCTCGAGGTAGATGTCTGTGAGCGAGTGTCTCAATGGTGGAAACCCGTGTTCGGTCGAACGGCTGGCCGAAACGACCCCGTGCCGCTATCCTCATCCTAACGGCCATGCTCCAGAGGAGACCAGAGGATCGCGGCGAGAGTCCGGCCGCGCCGGCAGCCGACAGCCCGGACGAGGGTATTCTCCGCAGGACGAGAATCCGCACGAGAATCCTGCTCTTCTCGGTCGTCTGGGGTGTGCTGCTCGTGCTGGTCGCGTTCCTTCTGACGTGGCGCGCGCGCGAAACGCAGAAGGAGCTGAGCTCGGTGGTCTTCCGCGACCTTTATGCCGCCGCCGCTCTCGAGCAGGTTGCGGGGAGCCAGTCCTCCTGGAACGATCGCTGGCGAGCGATGGAGAAGGGCGAACCGTTCTCGGTCCGCGACCTCGCCGACCGCTACCGCTCGACACGGGAGCTCCTCGAGTCCGACGAGCTTCGCGAAGCCGACCTCGGAAGCCTCCCAGGGCTGATCGCGGATTTCGACCGTCTCGCCGGCGATACTTCCCTCCGATGGAGTGAGGCATCCCCGGAGGAGAGGGAGAGGATCTCAGCCCACCTGAAGAGCGCGTCGGATGCGATCATCGTGGCGGCGATGGATTCGAACCGCCGCCTCCACAGGAACGCGAAAGTCGGTTTGCGCTCCGTCGAGCAGAGTACCGACGGCCTGATGCTCACCGCGCTCGGCGTCACCTGGATGATCGCCGTCGTGACCATCGCGCTCGCCCGGATCGCTCTCGTCAAGATCGTGCGTCCGATCGAGCAGCTCTCCCGCACGGCGACGCGAATCGCCAGCCAGGAAAAAGCGGACGAGCGCGTTCCGATCGCCGGGGATCGCGAGATCGCGCTGCTGGCTCACGATTTCAACCGCATGGTCTCCGCGCTCGCGCAGCGGGATGCGCGCCTCGAGGAGCTCTCGCGCACCGACGGGCTCACCGGGCTTTCGAATTTCCGGGCGTTCGAGGAAGAGCTCGAAAAGGAGATTCGCTCGGCCGCGCGGCGCCAGCACTCGTTTGGCCTGCTGGTCTTCGACATCGACCATTTCAAGAAGTTCAACGACCGCTTCGGCCACCTCGCCGGCAACGACGCTCTCGTCGATTTCGCGAAGACGATTGCCGCCAACCTGCGCGACGTCGACTTCGCGGCCCGGTACGGCGGAGAGGAATTCGTCGCCCTGCTCCGGGAGATCGATGCCGAGCCGCTCGCCGTCACCGCCGAGCGCGTCCGGTCCGCCGTCGAGGCAATGCCCGCGATCGCGGACCGCGCTTCCATTACCTGCAGCATCGGCGGAGCGCTCTATCCCGAGGACGGGGAAGATGCGGCGAGCCTCTTCGCGGCTGCGGACCGCCGCCTTTACGCGGCCAAGGAAGAGGGACGCAACCGAGTGGTCGGCCCGCAGGCGCCTCCGGTAGCGGCGCGCCGTCCAGCCTGAGAGACCCCCTCACCCGGAAGAAACGAACATCGGATCGGGTCCAGCCTCAAAGACCCTGAACCGTCGCTTCGCAGGGGATGCAGTCGGGATCGTCCTCGGCACATGCCGCTGCCTCGATCTGAATCGTGGTGTGCTGAATGCCGTACCGCTCCGCCAGCATCGCATTCACCCGATCGAGCACCTCGCCCGCGCTCCGCAGCGTGACGTCACCCATCAACAGGTGACACGACAGCGCCGGGGACGCCGGCCCCAGCGCCCAGATGTGGAGGTGATGGACGCCAAATACTTCCGGATCGGCCGCAAGATCCACCGTCACCCGCTCCGGATCGAGTCCCTGCGGAGTCCCTTCGAGCAGCAGGTTGACCGTCTCTTTCAGAATGCCCCACGACGTCCAGAAGATGACGACGCCGATCAGGATCGATACGAGCGGATCCCAGATCGTCGTTCCCGTCCAGCCGATCAGCAGCGCTGCGACGACCACGCCCACCGATGAGATACCGTCTCCGAGCATGTGGAGCATCGCGCCCCGGACGTTGATATCCCTCCGCCCCTCCTTCATCAGCCAGAGGGTCACACCAAAGTTGTAGACGATCCCGACGAGGGCAACCCCGATCATCCACGCCCCCTCCACCGGCTCGGGCTCCCGCAGGCGCCTGATCGCCTCGATGATCACGATCACCGTCAGCGCGATCAGCATCGCGGCGTTGAGGAAGGCCGCGAGGATCCCGGCCTTGCGGTAGCCGAAGGATTTTCGGGCCGTCGCGGGACGACGCGCGATACTCACGGCGACGAGGGCCAGCACGAGGGCGAACGCGTCGGTGATGTTGTGGAAGGCGTCGCCGATCAGGGCGAGCGAGTTGGCGATCAGGCCCGCAGCGAGCTCGATACCGAAGAACAGAACAGTCGCAATCGTCGCGATCACGAGCTTTCTGCTCGTTCGTGTTCTCCGTTCAGGACCGCTGTGAAATTTGCCCATCCTGGAATCGTCCCGCGTCCGTCAACCGCTCACGCGGCCGCCGTATGCGCCTGCGGTCAGATGCCGCGCCCGGCGGCGGCCGGTCCCGGGGGCCCGATTCAGCGAACCGGACGATCAGCCGCGCCGCTGCTCAACGACGCGCGCTCCGATATCGCCGCGATAGCGCGCCCCCTCGAAGTGAACTTTCGCGCAGGCTGCGTACGCTTTTCTCAAGGCCTCGCCAAGAGATGCATCGCGCGCGCATACGTTGAGCACCCGGCCGGCCGTGGTCACCACTTTCCCGCCTTCGATATTCGTGCCCGCATGGAAGATCACCACCGACGGATCATCGATCGGATCGATCGTGATCTCGGCACCCTTCGAGAAGTCGTCCGGGTAGCCCTCCACGGCGACCACGACACAGGCAGCGGCCTCCTTCTTCCAGGAGAGCTTCGTATCGGTAAGCTCTCCCCGCGCGACCTGGTGAAAGATTTCCGCGAGGTCGCTGTCGAGCCTGAGCATCTGAACCTGCGTCTCGGGGTCTCCGAAGCGGCAGTTGTACTCGAGAACCCGCGGCCCCTCGGCGGTGAGCATCAGTCCGACATACAGGACTCCGGTGTAGGTGCGCCCCTCCGCCGCCATCCCCTGGATCGTCGGAAGCACCACGGTCTTCAGAATCTCGGCGGCCATTTCGGAGGAGAGAACCCCTGCCGGTGAATGCGACCCCATTCCCCCGGTATTCGGCCCCTGGTCGCCGTCGAACGCCTGTTTGTAATCCTTGGTCGGCGCCAGCGGGGCGACCTTCTTGCCGTCGGTCAGCACCAGGAACGAGACCTCCTCACCCTCCAGGAAATCTTCGATCAGGACCCGGTCGCCGGCCATGCCGAACTTGCGGGACTGGAACAGCTCCTCGATCGTAGCCTTCGCTTCCTGTGCGGTCTTCACAATGAAGACGCCCTTTCCGGAGGCGAGCCCGTCGACCTTGATGACCTTCGGCCACTTCCCCTTTTTCGCCGCCGAGAGCGCCTCGTCCAGCCCCGAGCAAACCTGCGCGGCTCCGGTCGGAATCGCGTACTTGCGCATGAACTCTTTCGAAAAGACCTTCGATCCCTCCAGCTCGGCGGCGTGGCGGGTCGGCCCGAAGACGAGCAGTCCCCTCTTTCGGAACTCGTCGACGATGCCGAGGGTCAAGGGAAGCTCGGGGCCGACGATGGTCAGGTCAATCTTCAACTGCTCGGCGAAATCGGCGAGCTCGATGATGTCGGCCACCCCGATGTTGACGCAGTCCGCGAGCTCTGCCATTCCCGCGTTGCCCGGGGCTGCGTAGAGCTCGGTGACCGAGGGAGACTGGCGAAGCTTCCAGCAGAGGGCGTGTTCCCGTCCACCCTGACCGATCACCAGAACGCGCATTCACTCTCCCTTTTTGAGCCGGCCCCCGGCGCCGAGGCATCGGGATCACCCGGCTGCTGCCGCCCCACCGGGCCCAGGCGCGAGCCTGGCGGGTAAAAAACCCTCGTGGAAAGGTTTACGCGATTCTAGGGGTTTTTCAGCGAAGGGCGCAACACGCGCCTGCCCGGGAGGGTGGGCGGCCGGCCCGGGGGGAAGAGGTCCTAGACGCTCGAGCCTCCCGAGCCGTATAGGTCCATGATGGGCGCACTGGTCCGATTGATGAAGGAAACAGAGGGAACTCCGGAACCGGACGATCGCGAGCTGGTCGCGACGATCTGCGGCGGAAACACGGACGCTTTCGAGACGCTCGTCCGCCGGAAGACCGGGAAGGTCTATGCGATCTGCTACCGGCTGACTTCGAATCCGGAAGATGCGCGGGACGTCTCCCAGCTCGCCTTCGTGAAGCTGTGGGAAAACCTCGAGCGCTACGATCCGGCCTTTGCTTTCGACACCTGGATGTACCGGATGGTGACGAACGTCGCGATCGACTGGCTGCGAAGCAGGCAGTCGAGAGACGCGGCCGTGAACTCGAACCTGCGACTGGTGAAAACGACCTCGGACGCGGATCAGGGCGTCTCGCTCCAGCGCAAGGAGATCGGGCGCGTCTTCGCTGACGTTTCGTCGGTCCTCTCTCCGAAACAGAAGACGATCTTCGTCATGCGGGAGATGGAAGATCTCTCGTCAGCCGAGATCAGCCGGGTTCTCGGCTGCCGTGAGTCGACGGTCCGAAACCACTTGTTCAACGCCCGGAAGCTGATGCAGCAGGAGCTGAAGCGGCGCTACCCCGAGTACGCGAGCCTGTTGCGGGAGCGGAGTCAGAAATGAAGTGCGCCGATTTCATCGAAAACATTCGCGCAGGCGTTGATGACGCCGAGACCCGCGACCACCTCCGGGGATGCGACGCCTGCATGGCCGCCGGAGTCGAGCTCGATTCCGATCTTCTCTTTCGGGTTCTCGGCGGTGGAGAGATTCTCCCTCCCGAAGGCCTCGACGCATTCACGCATGGCGTCATGCAGCAGATCCATCTGCGCGAGTCGGAGCGCGAGCTGAAGGCCTCGCCCAGGCGCATCCCCTTCGCCCTCCGCTGGTCGGCGGCAGCGGCGCTCGTGCTCGGAGTCGGTTCCATCGCTCTATGGCAGGGCATGGATCCCGTGGTTCATCCCGTCTCTCCCTCGGCCCCCACCGCGATCGTCGCGTCCATGGATCGGCCGACCATCGAAAGTTACGACTCGGCTGGCGCCACGATCGTGGAGCTGGCAGCCGAGACATCGAGCGACTTCCTCATCGTGATGGTATTCGACGAGTCGCTGCCGGCGGACCTATGAAGAAATCTCTGGCCACTCTCTTCCTGATCACATTCTGCGCCGCCGGCCTCTACGCCGATGCCGCCGAGTCGGTAGCCGCGCGCTCGTTCCAGCTTCAGTTCCGCGACGCGAGCCGAGCCGCCGTCGTGATCAAGCCGCTCATCTCCGACAAGGGTTCGGTCTCGATCCAGCCCTCGACCAATACGCTCGTCGTGACCGATCTCCCCGAGCGGCTCGGAGACGTCGCCCGCATCCTCGGCGAATATGACGCTCCGGCAAAGAGCTTCACGATCGACCTCAAGCTCGTCTCCGCTTCCACTTCACAGAACCCCCCACCCGTCCCTCCCGATCTGAAGGAGATTTCCTCCAAGCTCGGCGGCGTTCTTCGCTTCAACCAGTTCGAGAAGATCGGCGAGCTGGTCACCTCCGGCCGCGAGGGTACTCCGGTCCTGATCGATATTGACGGCGGCTATCGAGCCGAGTTCCGCCTCGGAGAGTACGATCCCCTCAGCCGCTCGCTGCGGCTCGAGGACTTCAAGCTCTCACGCGTCCCCCAGCGCGGCGGCGAGCTCCAGCAGCTGCTCAAGACCTCCATCAACCTCCGTCTCGGTCAGACAGTTGCCCTCGGTGCCTCGCGAGATCCCGGCAGCACACGCGCCCTGATGATCGTGCTGCGCGGCGAACAGTCGGAGTGAACGCCGCGTCCGTTCTGACCGCGATCGTTTCAATCGATCGCGGTCAGACGGGCGATTTTCCCTGTCGCACCGCCTGGCGCTTCCTCTTCGCGAGGTGAACGCGCACCTGGTCGACCTCTCTCGTATTGAACACGTGCGCCGGCTCCAGACCACCCTTGCGGGCAGCGAAGCATCCCCACTCGACGTACCTCATCTCCTCGACCGAGTGCGCGTCGGGATGGATGGAGAACGTCACTCCGCGATCGAGCGCCCGTTTCATCCAGCGCCAGTCGAGGTCGAGCCGCCTGGGACTGCCGTTGATCTCGATCATCACTCCCGTCTCAGCCGCCGCATCGAACACTCGGTCGAAATCCACCGAGTACCCTTTCCTCTCGAGCAGCAACCGTCCCGTCATGTGGCCAAGGAAGGTGACGAATGGGTTGCGGAGGGCACGGACGATCCGTTCGGTCATCTCGTCCTTCTCCATCCCGAACCGTGAGTGGACGGACGCGACGACGAAATCGAATCCGGCCAGAATTTCGGTCCCGTAGTCGATCTCGCCGGCGGCGAGGATGTCCGCCTCGGTTCCCTTGAAGACATGGATACCGGGCCGGGCCCGCGCGGCCTCGTCGATCTCACTCTGCTGGCTTCTCAGATCTTCTACCTTCAAGCCGCGCGCGTAATACGCCGCCTGCGAGTGATCCGAAATGCCGACGTACTGCCATGAACGCTCGACCGCGGCATCCACCATCTCCGCGACCGGGGCTCGTCCGTCCGAATAGAGTGTGTGGACGTGAAAGACTCCCTTGATGTCTCGCGCGCTGACCAGCTTCGACGGAGTTCGCCGGCCGGCCGACTCGGCACTCTCGCGCAACTCCGGAGGGACGAACGGAATCCCGAGCGCCTTGAACGCGCTCTTCTCGGCCGCTCCCAGACTCTTCCTTCCGATACCCCCCTCCGAACCACGCCCTCCGCTCGTTCCCCGCGCGAGCTCCTCCACTTTGCGGACGAACTCCTCCGATCCGGTCGTGAGGAGCAGGCGTAGTCCCGCTTCCTCCCACTCCGATACCGTGATCCGCACCGGGATCTCTCCCGCTCCCCTGCCACGGAGCACCTCCCCTTCCGCCTCGAGCGTGCCCAGAATCCCGAGCCGGCGGATCCCGGCGATCGCCGCCGAATGTCGGCTGGAGACGACGAGCAGTTCTATCTCTGCGACGGTCTCGAGCCGCCGCCTGACGCTGCCAGCGATCTCGACCGCGTCGACCGCGGGAACCTTCGAGATTGCGAGCCGGAGAGCCTCGGCGACGTCGAGGGCCATGGGGAGAAGCCATCGATCACCCGTCTCGCGAACCTCCCGCAGGGAATCGAGAATTTTCTGCTGCCCTCGCGGACCGAACCCGCGCACCGATGCGATTCGCCCGGAGGACGCCGCCTCTTCCAGCGCTTCGCGGCTGTCGATCCCGAGCGCCTCCTGGAGAATCGCGATCTTCTTCGCTCCGAGGCCGGGGACTCTCAACAGCTCGAGCAAACCCTCGGGCTGCGCTCCCCGCAGTTCCTCGAGATAGCTGGAGCGTCCCGTTGAAGCGAGCTCGCGAATCACTCCGGCCGTCGCCTTCCCGATGCCGGGCGTCTTCTCCATCTCGCCGGAGGCGATCCATTCCTCGACTGGCCCGGTGGCCCCGGCCACAACCCGGGCCGCCTTTTCGTACGCCCTCGCCTTGAACGGATTCGACTCGGAAATCGCGAGCCTGCGCGCAATCTCCTCGAGAACCCTCGCGATGGCCCGGCGGTCGCTCATCGAAGGATCATTCTGCAAGAAGTCTGCTCTGCCCGGTGGTTTATCATCCTTCGCTGATGAAACCTTCGGACCGCCTCATCGTCGCTCTCGACCGCTCCAACCGTCTCGAGATCCTCGACATCGTCGACGAGCTCTCGGGCCTCGCCGGTCTGTTCAAGATCGGGTTGCAGTCGTTCGTCGCGAACGGGCCATCTCTGGTGCGCGAGATCTCCGATCGCGGCGAACGGGTTTTCCTCGATCTGAAGCTTCACGACATCCCGAATACCGTGAGGAAGAGCGTAGAGGAAGCTGCGCGCCTCGGCGCTGCGATGCTGACGATTCACGCATCCGGAGGAGAGGAAATGATCCGGGCCGCCTCGGATGCCGCGAGGAGCTCCGGCGGATCGCTCATGATTCTCGGAGTTACGGTGCTCACCAGCCTCGACGGGCAATCGCTCGAACGAATCGGCATGCGGGATGGGGCGGAAGCTGCGGTAATCCGTCTGGCTCATCTGGCGATGGATGGTGGGGCGGGCGGGGTCGTCGCATCGCCCCGGGAGATCGTCGCGATCCGCCGTGCGTGCGGTGAGAGCCTGAAAATCATCACGCCCGGGATTCGGACCGCGAGCGAAGCGGCGGGCGACCAGGCGCGGACGCTGTCGGCGCGGGAAGCGGTGGAAGCCGGCGCCGATTACATCGTCGTGGGCAGGCCGATCATCGATGCTCCGAATCGCCGCGAGGCCGCGGTGTCGCTCATCGCATCGATCTCGCGCCCGTCATCTTGAGGGAGCGCCGCGCCGAAGTATCACTTCACGACAATCGCGAGCGCGACCGAAGGATCTCAAAATGGCAGGATCCTGCCACCCGCGCGTTTCCCCCGCCCTGGCCAACGCGATCCTCGCATTTTGAGTTCCTTCGTCGGCTGCGCCTCCTCAGGATGACAAGAAAAAAGCCCCGCTGCCCCTCTGGTTTCTTTCACAGCCTCTCAGGATGACAAGAAAAAGCCCCGCCTTCCGGCGGGGCTTTTTCGTTCTTACGGATAGCGTGATGGCTAGTTGCGCTTGGTGGTGCGGCGCCGGTTGGTGCAGTTGCTTCCCGGTCCCGGGAAGAAGACCTCTTCACTCGCGAACTGGAAGCGGTTGCCGTCGACGTCCGTGCCGATCACCCGGAGGGTTCTCGTGCTGCGTGCGACCGAGTCGAGATTCACGGGGAGCCGCCAGGTATGAACCGGCTGCGTAATCATGGTGTCCTGACGATCGGAACCGAAATTGGCGTTGCCGAGAAAATCGCCGTCGAGGAAGACCTCTACGTTGACGATCCTCTTCGCGCCGGTGACCCATCCATGGATCTCGGCGCCGCCGCAGGTCAGCCCGCGAACGTTATCGAGCTCGACATCGCCCGCCATGGCGCCGCAGGCGCCCCACTTCTGCGTTCCGGAAACCTCACCGATGACATAGACGTAAGGGCCGACGGCGACCGGGTTGTAGAGTCTCTCGTTCGTTTCGATGAACGAGACGCTCTCGTAGATGCGGTCGTCGAAGCCTTCGAAGAAGGGAACCTTGAAATCGAAAACGTCGATGGCGAGTGTACGGGCCGATTTGCCCGGCACGAATGGATCGCGCTCGTCGATCAGAGTGACCAGGCGAGAATTGCTGACCCACATCTCCGGATGGAAACGCATGCCGTTGGCCACGTTCATGATCGAAGGAAGGGTAAAGACTGTGAAGTAGCCGAGGGAGCCGGTCGGGCCGACCGTAAAGACTCCGATCAACTCTTCCTGTCCGACCGCGAGGACGGTACCGTCGGTGGCGAGGAACTCGCCGCGGGTCAAACTGCTCGAGGCGAAGCTCAGCCCGCCTCCATCGGAGACGTTGAACAGGTTCGTGCCCGAAACACCCGTCACCGCGAGCCAGTCGCGAACGAAGAGGATGTCGTTGAACCCGCGGTGGGTCAGCCCCGCGTTGAACCGGTTCATCAGCAGCGGATCCGCTGGATCCGAGATGTTGTACAGATCAATCCAGTTCTGACACGACGTGCCGTTGGGAGCGCAGGGGAGGCCAGTCGCCGGATAGAGAGCGGCCAGAACGTTGCCCCGCGCAGTGAGCTTCCGGTAGTGAACGCCGGGGATCACGTCGATCTGAACCGGAGCGGTTCCGTTCGGACGAACGTTGCGCAGGTCCCAGGTTTCGAGGCCCGCATCGCCCGCCACGAAGAGGTAGCCGTTGTGATACACCGACCCGCCATCCGGGTCGCGGTTGACCATCTCGTCGAGGAAGTCTTCACGAACGACCTTGAGATCGCCGAGAGCCGTTGCCTCGAGTGTGGTCAGGTTCTGACCGCGCATGAGATAGACCATCGAGCCGTTCTTGAAAACTCCGTGAGGGGAGCTGGCGAACGAGCTGATGGAAGGTGTTCCGCTGACGAGGCTCAGCGGACAGTCCGCAACGAAGTGCTCGGCCAGAGCAGGACCCGTCGTCGCGAAAGCCAGCAGCAGCGTGAGAAAGACAACCCGGTTGATCAAGCGCATACATTCCTCCCGTTTCCACCCCGATGTCCCGCGCCCGGCCGCGCCTTCCAGCCGCCCTGCCCGGGTCGTACGCCAGCATCCGCTCCTGGCTTCTGCTTCTTTTTCAATCGCTTGGGGAGCCGGCCGAATTGGCCTTCCCCATGGGTCTTTGGGGCGAACTATGGCTGAAATTGGGCAAATTTTCAAGCCGGACGGGGGGAGCGAGCCCGATCACCCCCGGAGCGGGCACGCGTCCTTCCCGATGCCCCCCGTCTCCTTTCTGGAAAGCTCCAGGGGAAAGTCTTACAATCGAGTCGACGGCGGAAGTCCCTGCTCGACGACGGTTTACCCGAGGAACAAGCCCGGGGGGAGATGGCGTTTACGGGGTGAGGATGCTCGACGGCCACGTTCTGGTTCTGAATCGGTTCTTTCAAGTAGTCCAGATAACGTCCGTCCGCCGCGCTCTCACGCTCCTTTACAAGGGTCAGGTCCGGGCGGTCTCGGCTGATTACGCGACCTGGAACTTCGAGAACTGGCGCGACATACCGGTCCAGCCCGCCGACGCTTTCATCACTACACCCTCCCGCAACATCCTCGTTCCCTGGGTCGTGCAGCTGCTTCGCTTCGACAAGGTTCCGCGTCAGGAAGTGAAGTTCTCGCGCGCGAACATCTACATCCGCGACCAGAACCGCTGCCAGTACTGCGGGAGGAAGTTCTCCTCCTCGGAGCTCTCGCTCGATCACGTGATCCCGATCTCGCGCGGGGGGCGCTCGAGCTGGGGGAACGTCGTCTGCGCCTGCCTTCCCTGCAATGTCCGGAAAGGAAACAAGCTCCTGGCGGAATCCGACATGGCGCTGATCCGGCGGCCCGAGCGGCCGCGATGGCATCCGCTCCACCGCCTCCAGGGGCGGCCGTACCCGGACATCTGGAAGAACTTCCTCGATCAGGCCTACTGGTCCGTCGAGCTTTCGCACGACTGAGCCAGCCACGTCGCATCCTGGAATTCTGCCCGGGGCGAATAATTCGCCGCGCGGCTCCGGTTACGCCAGCCCGGGAGCAGAACTCCACATATGTTCGACAATCTTCAGGACAAGATGGACCGGGTCTTCAAGACCCTTCGCGGCGAAGCCGCGCTGAACGAATGGCATATCGATACGGCGCTCAAGGAGATCCGCGTCGCGCTGCTCGAGGCCGACGTTCACTTCAAGGTCGTCAAGGAGTTCACCGCCCGCGTCCGTGAAAAGGCGGTAGGACAGGAAGTCCTGACGGCCTTCTCTCCGGCCCAGCAGGTGACCAAGATCGTCCGGGACGAGCTTCAGGCTCTCCTCGGGGGATCCCAGGTCGCGCTCGCTCTCGTCGGCGACCCCTCGGTCGTGATGATGGTCGGGCTCCAGGGGTCCGGTAAGACGACGACCTCCGGGAAGCTCGCGCTTCATCTCAAGAGCCGGGGTCGCAAGCCCTATCTCGTCCCCTGCGACGTCTATCGCCCGGCGGCAATCGACCAGCTCCGCGTCGTCGCCCGCGACACCAAGACTCCTTTTCACGAGATCGGCGATCTTCGCGACCCGCTGCGGATCGCCCGCGAGGCGCTGAAAGAGGCGCGTACCCTTCTCTACGACACGGTCATTCTGGACACCGCGGGCCGCCTTCACATCGATGACGACCTGATGGCGGAGCTCGAGGCGATCAAGCGCGAGACCCGACCCTCGGAGATTCTCTTCGTCGCCGACGCCATGACGGGTCAGGATGCGGTCAAGTCGGCGAAAGAGTTCGACGCGCGCCTCGGGATCACAGGCATCGTGCTGACCAAGCTCGACGGCGACGCGCGTGGCGGCGCCGCTCTGTCGATCAAATCGGTCGTGAATCGCCCGATCAAAATGGTCGGCGTCGGCGAAAAGTACGCCGATCTCGATCTCTTCTACCCCGATCGGATGGCGGCCCGGATTCTCGGCATGGGGGACGTCCTCACCCTGATCGAGAAAGTCGAGTCCGAGGTCGACCAGAAGGAAGCGGCTCGCCTCGCCGACCGCGTCGCGAAAGACCGCTTTACCCTCGAGGATCTCCGGGCACAGCTCGGGCAGGTCAGGAAAATGGGGCCGATGTCCCAGATCATGCAACTCCTTCCAGGCCTGGGGGGAAAAGTTCGTGAAGAAGATATCGACGAAGGGGCGATCGTCCGGATGCAGGCCATTCTCGACTCGATGACGGCCCGCGAGCGGGAGCATCCCCAGCTTCTGAACGGGTCCCGGAAGAAGCGGATTGCCCGCGGCTCGGGAACGACCGTCCAGGAGATCAACCGCCTCCTCAAGCAGTACCTCGCCATGAAGAAGATGATGAAGACTTTCTCGAAGGGGATGGGACCCCGCAAGCTCGCGCGCCTGACCAAAGGTCTCCCCCCGGAATTGTTCCAGTGAGCCCGGCGTTACTTTCCGGGTTATGACGGTGGACTGCCCGCAGTGGGCGGATCCCCCGAAATCCGACTTTTGATGATCAACGAAGGAAATTACTCGAGATGCTGAAGATTCGTCTGCGCCGCCAGGGCTCGAAGCATGCCCCCTTTTACCGGATCGTCGTCTCCGATTCGCAGCGGACCC
The DNA here is from genome assembly GCA_046260175.1 of Thermoanaerobaculia bacterium. GTDB lineage: Bacteria > Acidobacteriota > Thermoanaerobaculia > Gp7-AA8 > Gp7-AA8 > JBHEPS01. The sequence goes on along the minus strand of JBHEPS010000001.1, from coordinate 52,353 downwards.
CGTCCGCCGCGACCCTCGAGCAGATCGGCCACTACAACCCCACCAGGAAACCGATCGACCTCAAACTCGACCGCGAGCGGGTGGATTTCTGGGTCAGCAAGGGCGCCCAGCTCTCCGACACCGTCAAGTCGCTCCTGAAAAAAGCCTGAGGTCTGGTGTGCGCGAGCTCGTCGAATTTCTCGCCAAGTCGCTCGTCGACGAGCCTGAAAACGTCCGCGTGACCGAACGGGAGAGGGACCGGACCACCGTTCTCGAGCTTCGGGTCGCCCCCGCGGACCTCGGGAAGGTCATCGGTCGCCAGGGCCGCACCGCCAGGGCCATGCGCAGCATCCTCTCCGCTGCCGCTTCCCGCGGCGACGAGCGGTACATTCTCGACATTCTCGACTGACTCGCGGAGCGCGCTCGATGGATCCCCGCGATTCGACTTCCCCGGTCTCCCCGGCCGATCTGATCGCCGTGGGAGTGGTTCGTCGCGCCCACGGAGTCCGTGGCGAGATCAGCGTCGAGCTCCTGACCGACACCCCCGAGAGATTCGACGAGCTCGATGGCGCGTGGCTCGTCTCGCCCGATCGGGAACAGCTTCGCCGGGTCGAGATCGAGTCGGTTCGCCACCACAAAGACCGCGTCCTCATCAAGCTCGAAGGCGTCGATGCCCCCGAGGCGGTGCGACCGCTTCAGCTCTGGACGCTCGAGGTCGAGCCGGATCAGGCCCGGGAGCTCGAAGAGGGAGAGTTTTTCCTTCACGACCTGATCGGACTCGCCGTCGTAGCTCCCGATGGCCGGCGGATCGGAGAAGTGACCGACGCGGGCGAGGGGGGAGGCGGCATTCTGCTCGCCGTGCGGCGTCCGGACGGCGGAACGTTCGATCTCCCTTTCGCTTCGTCGATCTGCACCCGAATCGACCCGGCCGCCGGGGAGATCGTCGTCGACCTCCCCGGGGGGCTCGAAAACCTCGGCTCTGCCGACCAGGTCGAGCCCGACCCGAAGCCTCGCCAGAAGCCCGATCCCGAATCGAACCCCGACCCCCGCGCCTCGCGGCTGCGTCTCGACTTCGTGTCGATTTTCCCGGCCATGTTCGAGCCGCTCCTGGCGGAAGGGGTCGTGGCGCGAGCCATCGGGGGAGGGATCCTGACGGTGAGGGTTTGGGATCTGCGGGATTTCGCCTCGGACCGACACCGCTCGACCGACGACGAAGCTTATGGTGGAGGGGCCGGAATGGTGATGCTCGCCGAGCCCGTCTTCCGTTGCCTCGACGCCATCCGGGCGACCGGAGAACCGGGCGCAGTCCCGACCGTCATTCTTCCCTCCCCTCAGGGGGCGGTCTTCAACCACGAGATCGCCCGCGAACTCGCCTCCGGTCAATGGCTGATCTTTCTCTGCGGCCGCTACGAAGGATTCGACGAGAGGGTCCGTCTGGCACTCGTGGACCGAGAGGTGTCGATCGGAGACTTCGTCGTCTCGGGGGGTGAGCTTCCTGCGATGCTGATCGGCGACGCGGTCGCGCGGCTCGTCGAAGGGGTCGTTGGAGACTGGAATTCCGTCGAGGCCGATTCGTTTTATACGGGGCTGCTCGACCACCCGCATTACACGCGCCCGGCCGAGCTCCGGGGGCTGAAAGTACCGGAAGTCCTGTTGTCGGGTCACGCGGAAAAGATTCGGCAATGGCGGAAAGAGCAATCTCTCCGGGCAACTCTGGAGAAGCGGCCCGACCTTCTGAAACGGGTCGAGCTCGATCGGGAGGCCGAGCGCATGCTGGAGGCGCTGGGTCGGCCGGAGCCGAAGTAGACGTCGAAGTGCTTGAAAGATAAGGACAGTTGAGCGATGCTAGAGCTTCGCCATCTGGAAGAAAGTGGAAGGTAGTTGACCATGGCTGATCTGATGAAAATTGTCGAGTCCGCGGAGATGACCCGCGAAATGCCCCCCTTCGAGCCGGGAGACACCATCAAGGTGCACGTCCGGGTCAAGGAAGGCGAAAAAGAGCGAATCCAGATTTTTCAGGGCATCGTGATTTCGCGGAAGGGTGGCGGAAGCCGCTCGATGTTCACGGTCCGGAAGATGTCCGGGGGAGTCGGGGTCGAAAGAATGTTCCCACTCTATTCTCCGACGATCGACCGGATCGAGGTGGAACGACATGGCCGAGTCCGTCGCGCGAAGCTCTACTACCTCAGGAACCTCCGCGGCAAAGCGGCCCGCATCGAAGAGAAGCGCAAACGCTGACGTTCCTTTCGAGCTGAGGGCTGGGCGCTCGGCAGAGCGTCAGATGGGCGCTCTGCTGAGCGAACTGGCCCGGCTCGCCGAGATGGCTGTGGTCGAGCGGTCGCTGCGAGCCGAAGGGTTTCGCGCGATCGCCGGCACCGACGAAGTGGGGCGCGGCTGCCTGGCCGGTCCCGTCGTCGCTGCAGCGGTCATTCTTCCCGATGACGTGATGCCCGGCGTCAACGACTCAAAGCTCCTGAGCCACGGAGAGAGAGTACCGCTCTGCCAGCGGATCCTGGGGCGCGCCGTGGCCGTCGGAATCGGCGTGGTGGAACCCGCGTCCATCGACCGGATCAACATCCTTCGCGCCAGCAAGATGGCGATGAAGATCGCGGTCGAGGGGCTTCCCTGCCGACCGGAAATCCTGCTTCTGGACGCGGTCCTGATCGAGTCACTCCAGATGCCCCAGGTCCCACTGATCCATGGGGACCGGCGCTCGATATCGATCGCGGCCGCTTCGGTCGTGGCAAAGGTCTATCGCGATCTTTTGATGGAGTCGTATGATCGCTGCTATCCTCAGTACGATTTTGCCAATAATCGCGGCTATGGTACGGAAAGCCATTATCGCGCGCTCGAACGGTTCGGTCCGACCCCGATCCATCGGCGCTCGTTCGAAGGTGTGAACCAGCCGGGATTGTTCGAATCGAGTCACTGACATAGCGCCATGGCCATACAACGCGACAAGATCGTAGCGAGCGCTGAAAAGCTCGTCGGCAAAGGGAAGATCGAATCCGCCATCAAGGAGTACGAGCGGCTGCTCGATGACAATCCCAACGACGTCAATACCCTGAATCGCATCGGCGATCTGTGGGTGCGCGTGAACCGGACCGACGAAGCGGTCAAGGTCTACACGCGAATCGCAGACCATTACGCGAAAGACGGCTTTTTCCTCAAGGCCATCGCGATCTTCAAGAAGATCAACAAGCTCGATCCCTCGAGGCTCGAGATCTACGGGCGTCTCGCCGATCTCTACGCCAAACAGGGCCTCGCCATGGAGGCGAAGAGCCAGTACCAGGTGCTCGCCGACTACTACATGAAGCATGGCGATCCCGACAAGGCGCTCGCCACCTTCCAGAAGATCGCCGAGCTCGATCCGAACTCGATCAACGTTCACGTCAAGCTCGCGGACCTCTATTCGCAGAACAACCGCACGGCCGAAGCTCTCAAGGAGTACGACCGGGTCGGCCGAATGCTGCTCAAGCGGGGGATGACGGAAGAAGCCGTCCAGGTTTTCCGAAAGGCCCTCAAGATCGATCCGGGCAACATCGAGCTGGCCGAGTCCCTGGCCAACACTCTGATCGAAGCGAAAGACTACGCGAACGCACGTTCGATCCTCGAGGGAGCGCGGGAATCGAAACCCGACAATCCGAAACTCGACGCGCTCCTGGGGCGAGTTCACATCGCCCAGGGGAATCTCGGCGACGCGGAAAAGCTCCTGTCCGAATCCCTCGCTCAGCATCCTTCCGAGCCGCAGCTCGCCGAGTTGCTGGCCGACCTTTTCCTCCGGCGTGGCCACACCGCGGGTGCGCTCAACATCCTCGAGCCGATCGTCGATGCCGCGGCCGCTCGCAACGACCGGACCGCCGTCGAACTGCTCCAGCGGATCTCCCGAGTCGATGCCGCTCATATCCCGACCCTCGAAAAGCTCGTTTCCGTTTACGAGAAACTCAACGAGGAAACGAAGATCCTCTCCTCGATGAACAGCCTGGCCGAGGCTCACATCTCGGCCGGTGATTTCGAGCAGGCGGCCTCCGTGCTCGAGCGGCTCATCCGTCGCGAGCCCGAGAATGCGCAGCACCGCGAAAAGCTCGCTTTCGTTCGCGAGAGTCTCGGGGGCGGCGATTCGGCCACCCCGGCCGCCGAACCCGATGCCGAGATTTCCCACCCCGACAGCCTCACCCCCGACTTCGAGGCGATGATGCCGCCTCCTCTTCCGCCTCCGCCCGCCATCGAGGAACCCTCCCTCGGCCGCGTAGCGGATCAGGACGAGGAAGACATCGACTACATCACCGAGCAGCTGACCGAAGCCGAGGTATTCGCCAAATACGGGCTCACCGAAAAGGCGCTCGAGCATCTCCAATCCGTTCTGGACCGCTCGCCTCGAAATATCCAGGCTCACGACAAGCTCCTTCACATCCTCATGGACGAGGGGGCAGCGGCCCGTGTCGGCGAAGTCGCCGCGCGTTACCTTCCGATTCTCCGGGATAGCGGGGATCTCGAAGCCCTGGAAACGGTAAGGGAGGAGCTCGTCAGCCGCGGCTTCAGTGTCGATGCGCTCGACTCGACTCCCGAATCCGCGCCGGTGAGCGATGCTGAGGCCGAGAGTGTCAGCGCACTCGAAACGGTCGCCGCGGAGGACGAGATCGAGCTCGGGATCGACGAGGAGATCTCGTTCGAGACCGACCTCGACGAGCCTGAGTTGCTCGCTCCAGACGCGACCGAGGTTGAAGTCGAAGCCGCTGCGCCCGAGCCGGTGGTCGAAGACGAAGTCGATATCGATTTCGACCTGACCCCGGAACCATCGCTGGCGGACGAAACCGCGATCGAGGTCGAGCTCGAGGAAGTTTCCGAGGCAGATGAGGAGGGCCGGCTCGATCTGACCCCGGAATCACCCTCGCCGGACGAGCCCGGAATCGAGGTCGAGGGAGTTTCCGCACCCCTCGAGGAAGGCCGGCTCGATTTCGACCTGGAGATGCCGGCTGCAGTCGAGTCTCCGCAGCCGGGGGCCGAGGACATCGAGATCGATTTCGAAGATGCCGCCATCGAAGTCGAGTCGGAGCCCGAGCAGCCATCCCCGGCAGCAGAAGCAGCGGCACCCGCGGATGATGTCGAAGTCCCGTTTGACGAGGTCGAGACCACGACCGAAGCCGTTTCTCTCGATTTCACTGACCTGACCGCGGAAGAGCCCGAGACTGCCTTGCAGCCGGAGGACACTGCCGATTCGGTGGAGCTGGCAGAACCGGCGGCCGAGGAAGTGCTCGAGCTCGATCAGGAGTCTGGTGGCGCCATCGACCTCGACTTCGACGAGCCGGTGCCAGAGCCGACCGAGCCCGCGGTTGAAGCTCTCGGCGAAATCGACTTCTATCTGGAGCAGGAACTGTTCAGCGATGCCGGCGACCGCATCGCCAATCTGGAAATGCGGTTCCCGGGCAACGAAGAAGTGACGCGCCGGCGAACCGAGCTCGAGCGGCTGCAGGGAGAGGCTTCGGCACGCGCCGCCGCCACGATCGAGCCCGAGCCGGAGGAGACTCCGGATCTGCTCATGGAGCTCCGCGAGGAAGTCGAACAGGATTCCCTCTCTCCAGTTGCGGCGACCGATGACGCCGGCCTTTTCGCGGACGAGGATGATTTTTTCGATCTGGCGGCAGAACTGGAAAGCGAGCTCGCCGACGAAGAAATGCCACTCTCCATCACCGAAGAGGAGCAGTCGCTCGAGCACATTTTCAAAGAGTTCAAGCGAGGGGTCGAGCAGCAGCTCGACGCCGAAGACTACGACACCCATTACAACCTCGGAATCGCCTACAAGGAAATGGAGCTCATCGATGAGGCCATCGGTGAATTCCAGCTCGCGGCGAAGGATCCGAAGCGGATGATCGAGTGTTGCTCGATGCTCGGCCTCTGCTTCCTGGAAAAGGGGATGCCCCAACTCGCCATCAAGTGGTATCAGAAAGGGCTGGAAGCTCCGGAGATCACCGACGACGAGCACCTCGGGCTCCTCTACGACCTCGGCTCGGCTTACCTCGAAGTCGGAGATACTCCGAACGCTCAAAAGGCGTTTCTCGAGGTATACGGAATCAAGAGCAACTACCGCGACATCGTCGAACGCATCAAGCAGCTCGAAGACGTCGCCCGCCAGTAGCTTCACCTGATCGCCATGGACATCGGCCTGATCCTACTGCTCCTCGTATCCGGGGTGGCGGCGGGGCTGTTCGGCTCCATCCTCGGCCTCGGCGGCGGGATCCTCGTCGTCCCCATCCTCGTTCTGGCCGCGGGTGTGCCGATGCACAGCGCCGTCGCGACATCCCTTCTTTGCGTCATCGCGACCTCGAGCGGCGCGGCTTGGAAGAACATCGCGACCGGAGTGGCCAATGTCAGGCTGGGTGTCAGCCTCGAGTTCTGGACCGTCCTGGGCGCCGTCATCGGCGGGCTGGTTGCCGGCTTCCTCACGGGCTCGACCTTGATGACCCTGTTTTCGATCGCGATGATCGGCATTGCCATCGTGATGGTACGCAGCGGCAAAAGTGAGGATCACTTCCTCGTGCCTCCATCCATCGCTCCCGCCAACCGGCTCGAGGCGAAGGTTCAGAGCACGTTCTTCGATCCAGGCCTCGGCCAGACGCTCCATTACCAACCTCGCCGCCTGCCCCTTGCGATGGGTATTTCCTCGTTCGCAGGAATCCTCAGCGGCCTTTTCGGAATCGGCGGCGGCCTGATCAAAGTCCCGGCGCTCGTCCATCTCTGCGGAGTGCCGATCAAAGCGGCAGCGGCGACGTCGAACTTCATGATCGGCGTCACCGGAGCCGCGAGCGCGATGATCTACTACGGGCGCGGGCAGGTCGCTCCCCTCGCCGCGGCCGCTACCGTACTCGGCGTCTTCGCGGGCTCGCGAGCCGGGGCATCCCTGGCCGGTCGCATCGGCTCCCACCACACTCGAAAAGTGTTCGCCGGCGTACTCATTCTCATCGCGGTTCAGATGTTCATGAAGGCGCAAGGGTGGTGGTTGTCATGAGCCGGATCCCTCCTGTCTCCTGGGTGCTTCGGATCGGAGTGCTCACGAGCGCCGCGTTCCTGATCGCGGGGCTCATCGACGCGATCCTGGCTCCCGATCCGGTGACATGGATCAGCCCGGCAGGGCTGATCGCGGATCTCGGCGGCCTGCGCCATCTCCGCACGGCCTCTCTCGTCCATACGGGACTGGTCATTCTCCTGCTCACTCCAATCCTTCGGGTCATCGCCCTCGTCTTCCAGTTCGGGCGGGAACGTGATCGCGCTTTTGTCCTGATGAGCCTCGGTGTACTCTTTCTCTTGACGCTGAGCACGTGGCTCAGTCTTCGCTAGTCGAGGCTCACCCGGAGGTTTCATGAACGGCTCGCTCGAATCGGCTCTCCGATTCATCCATCTCACTTCAGCCGGCCTGCTGGCTGGCTCGCTCAGCTTCGGCGGGTCGGCGCTCGTGCCGGGATGGGAAGAGGAACTTCCGAACGAACGGAAGAGCGAAGCCGCGCGAACGCTGAAGGCGTTCAACGCCATCGGCCCCACGGCTCTGGCGACTTCGGTTGCTCTACTCGTCGCGTCCCGCAGCGGCGGTGTGCTCAGGAGGCTGCTCGACGCGAGCGCTGCCGCGAGTCTCGCGGGGGTTCTTGGCACCACCCTGCTCGGCACGGTTCCGCTGAACAGGAAGATCAGCGAAGCCCGCCCTCTCGACTACGCGACTGAGATCACAGCCAGCCCGGCGAAGGTATGGGCTCGTACCCACGGAGTGCGAACCGCTCTCGGAGTCGCCGCGTTCTTCTGCGCCGCGGGAGCAAGCGTGCTCTCGACGAGAAAACGCTGACTCAGACCTCTCGCCGGGCGAAGTGATCGAATCCGCCTCGCGGAAGATCCGAGGTCTTCTCGTTCCTTGCGAGCTTCACCCCCGGAGCGGCCGTCGTTCGGCCAATCCGGTAGACAGGGCGACCGAGCTTCTTCGACAGCTCGGACTCGGTCCCGGCCGATGTGAACAGCAGGGCCAACTCCTCCCCTCCATGCAGGACCGCGCTGCTCTCATCGATCCCGAGGGAAAAACCGATCCGCTCGAGGTCGGGAAACCTCGGGATCCGCGCCCATTCGATCTCTGCCCCCACGCCTGATGCGTCGCAGAGTCGATGCAGATCGGTCGACAGGCCATCCGAGATGTCGATGCACGCCGACGCCAGCCGCGCGCGCGCCAGGGCCGGACCGAGAAGGTGCTCCGGTTCCGGCGAGACCTGTCTCCGAATCACGGCCGCAGCAAACTCGCGCTGCGAGTAACCGACATCGCCTGGAAGATCTCCGGGAGGTGTGACCATGCCCGACGAGTCGATTCGCCACCCTCTCCCCAGCAGATGCAGACCGGCGGCGGCCGCCCCAAGCGGCCGGCTGACGAAGATGGCCTCTCCCCTGCGCGCGCCATTTCGCCGGAGAGGAGCGACGCCGTTCTCGAGCAACCCGATCGCCGTGATGGCGATGGTCAGCTCCGACGCTGCGGAAAGATCGCCGCCGACCAGCTCGATCCTCCACGCCCGGGCAGCATCCGCCATCCCTTCGATCAGGCGGTCGATCCCGTCGAGCTGATCGCCCGGGATTCCCAACGCCATCAGGAAACTCGCGGGAACCGCGCCCATCGCAGCCAGGTCCGAGACGTTTGCCGCAAGGCTCTTCGCTCCCGTGAAACGCAGAGGGATCGCCCTGGTGAAATCGACGTTCTCGATCAGCAGATCGGTCGTGACCACGGTTCGCCCCAGTTCGAGGACCGCCGCATCGTCTCCGATTCCGACGAGAGCATCGCGACTCGCCCCGAACGCTTCGACGATCCGGGCGACCAGCGCTTCTTCCCGTTCACCCATTCGATCCTCGCTTTCGGCGTGCACTCCACACCGGTACGATCGACTGCAGCGGACGGCGGAACTCGTCACCGGGGTAGAGGACGGCTTCGAGGAAAAGTCCCGCCGCCGGCGCGCTCGCTTCAAAGCGAGGCTTCCCGTTCCTCAACCTTTCGCCGAATTCGTCAAGGCTCAGGGAGCCGCGGCCGATCTCAGCGACCGCGCCGACGAGCTTCCTCACCATCCGCCAGAGGAAATGCGACGCGCCCAACCGGATGAGGATGAGGTCCCCGTCCTCCCCGATCTCCGTGAGCTCGATATCGACCAAAGTCGGTTCCGAAGCGATCCGTTTGTCCGCGAACGCCGCGAAGTCGTGACGTCCGGGCAGCAGAGAAAGCGCCTCCTCCATCCTTCCGAGATGAAGGGAATCGCGGATCCACCATACGAACGGCTTGCCGAAGGCCGATCGCCTTCGCGAGATCTGATAGAGATAGATGCGTGAGACCGCGTCGTGGCGCGCGTGGAACGAGTCCTCCGCTTTCTCGACCCTGAGCACGTGAATATCGGAAGGAAGCCGGTCATTGAGCTCGTGCTGCAACCGCCCCGGCTGGAAAGCCCGCCTGCAGCGGAGATGAGCCACCTGGTCGATCGCGTGGACACCGGCGTCGGTACGGCCAGCGCCACCGAGGGAAATTTCGCCGAGGACTTCGGCGGCCGCCCGCTCGAGATGCCCCTGGATCGTTTTCGGGGTGTTGGCCTGCGTCTGCCATCCGGAGTACCGGGTGCCCTCATATTCGATCGTCAGTCGGTAAACCGGCATCTCTCTCCTAACCCGTGCGCGGCAATGGTAGTGAATTTTGCAGCCTCCCCGCGAGTTCACAACCGGGGGTTGGAGGACCTGACTCAATGCAGATGAGCTTTCTCGAGGTGGTAGGAACTGAGCTCGCTGTCGTCTGGGGCGACGGCCACGAATCGTACTATCCGCTCGAGGCCCTGCGCCGGAGCTGTCCCTGCGCCGCCTGCGCCGGAGAGCCGGACCTGTTCGGCAACGTCTCCCGCGGCCCTTCCCCGCACTACGACGCGCGATCGTTCGAGGTGCGCGGACTCGACAGGATCGGCAACTACGGGCTCCAGATTCGCTGGGCGGACGGGCACGGTTTCGGAATCTGGACGCTGTCCGACCTGCGGCGCCAGTGCAGCTGTCCGGCCTGCACGGCGGCGTGACCGTTCTTACCGTACTCGCCGCCTCAACCCCCTAATCTGAGACCGGCGGGAAGGTGACCCCGCGCCGGCCCGTTATCAGATCAGCCCCAGATGACTTCCATCCGCTCGATCATCCTCTTCGCAGCCGTGCTGATCGTCATGATCGGCGCGCCTGTGACTGCTACGACTCTGGTTCTCGCGTCTGACGGGAGAATGGTCGACCGCTCGGATCTCGTCGTGATCGGCACAGTGACCAGAGCGGAGGCGATTGAATCGGCTCGCGGTGTCTGGACCCTTTCCGAGATCGCTGTCGAGCAGACGCTCAAGGGAACGCATCGCAGCGCGATCACGGTCAGCGAACCGGGAGGAAGAACCGATTCCCGGCTGACGGTCGTGTTCGGAGCCCCGCAGTACGCTCCCGGCGAGCGGGTTCTCGTTTTTCTCGTCCGCGATGAGTCGGGGAGATACCGGACCACGGACATGACCGCGGGAAGGTTCACGGAAGGAATCACCGAGGACGGTCGACGGCTCTGGGAACGTCAGCTGGATGTCACCGGGGTACGTGTGATCGAGAACGGGACCGCCGTCGAATCGCATGCTCGGAAACCAGGAGGCCGTGTGGCCGCCGAGCTGGAAGAGTTCATTCGGGCTCGCGCTTCGGGCATTCCGGCAGCAGAGCCAACTCCAGCGGAGGCGTTCTCGCCGAAGGATCTGGTCGCTCCGGATTTCGCTCTCATATCCGAACCATCGATTCATCGCTGGTTCGCCTTCCAGGATGGCAAGACCATCAGCTGGCAGAGCTACGGGACCCAGCCTGGATATCCGAACGGAGGAACGACCGAGCTCCAGTCGGGAATGAAGGCCTGGACCAGCTACAGCTCTGCGAAGATTCTCTACTCCTACGCCGGTCAACGGGCCGGCTCACCGGGTGGACTCACGGTTGCCGACGGTATCAACGAGGTTCTCTTCAATGACCCGCTCGGTGAGATTCCCGGAAAGTGGAACGGGTCGGATGGGGTGATCGGGACGGGGGGGTTCAACGCCGTCATCGGTCCGAAAAGCTGGACTTCGCCATTTTCTGCGGACGCTACGCACGTGCAGAAGAGCTGGAGCGCGTACGACATCGTGGAGGGGAACCTCGTCATCCAGGATGGCGTGAGCCCGGCAGGTGGCATCAGCAGCAGCTCACTCGCCGAGATCCTCGCTCATGAATTCGGTCACACCCTCGGCCTCGGGCACTCCAGCGATTCGCTCGCTCTGATGCACGCCACGCTGCAGGATCTGGGCGTTTTCCTCCGGTCCGACGATCAGCTCGCGGCGAGGTGGCTTTATCCGGCAGGAGACGGGAGCCAGCCCCCTCCCCCGGCGCAGCTGCCTCCCGCAGCTCCCTCCAACCTCTCGCTGATCGAAACCACGAGCGACTTCGTCCGGATCCGCTGGGACGACAATGCCTCGGACGAAACCCATCAGACCATTTACTTTCAGCCTTCCGGCGAGTCGATTCGCAAATTCTCCGATGTCCCTCCGAATGTCATCGCAGCCAACATGGTTGGCCTCACTCCCGGCCGCTCCTACAGGGTCCACGTGACCGCGAAGAATTCTTCCGGCGAGTCCACACCGTCAAACTCGATCGAGTTCACCGTTGCCCTACCGAAGCTCGAGGCTGCCTTCGCGGTCTCCCCGAAGACGGGCACGGCGAGCATCACGCTCTTCTCATTCTTCGACCAGTCGAAGGGAATTATCTCGTCACGACAGTGGGATTTCGGCAACGGCAGCTCTTCCACTTCGGCGAATCCCTCGCACACGTTTCAGCAGGGTGGCACTTTCACGGTACGCCTCACGGTGACGAGTCCCGATGGCCAGACCAGCTCGAGCTCCTCGACGATCGAGGTTGCTCCGGCCCCCCAGCTCGTCGCCGATTTCACCTGGTCTCCGCCCCTCGTGGTCGCATCCCTTCCCGCGCAGTTCCACGATCGTTCTCTCGGCTCGGCGGTGAGCTGGGCATGGGAGTTCGGCGACGGGACCACTTCGATTGAAAGAAATCCGACGAAGATTTTCAACGCGCCGGGCAATCACGACGTCGCACTGACCATTTCGAATGGCCTGCAGATCTCGCGGATGGTGCGGTCCGTCAGCGTGGCGGCCAGCTCCGGCGCGGAACCCGCGCTGCTCGCCGAGTTCGACGCATCGAGCTTCACTCCCCGCGTCGACCAGGCAGTCCAGTTTTCCGATCAGTCCCTGGGAAACCCCGACAGCTTTGCCTGGACCTTCGGCGACGGAACGAAGTCGACGTTACGGAGTCCCGAGCACGCCTGGGCCGCGCCGGGGACCTACACCGTCACTCTCATTGCGCGGCGCGGGACCTCCTCGAGCATGCGCGCTCGCTCGGTCATCGTCCGCGAAGGGGCGCGGCCGCTCCGCGTAACTCTCCCCGTGAGCGCTCAGACCTCGGGCGCTGGAGGGACGGACTGGCGCACCGAGCTGACGATTCACAACGCCGGCGAGGTGCCCACGGAGCTCACGCTCACCTGGCTTCCCGACCCGGAGGTCGTGGGTCAGACGCGGAGCCTCGCAGTCGCGGCCGGGCGGACCGTCGTTTGGGCCAGGGCGCTGGACGAGCTTTTCGGTGTGGCTTCCGGCCGGGGGGCCATCACGATCGAAGCAGTCTCCGATCAGGAGTTTCCCGACGTTCACATTGCGAGCCGTACCTTCACCTCGGACGACGCCGGCGGAAGCTACGGTCAGGCCGTCGGCGTGATGGGCGAGTTTGCGGGAACCGGGAACGAGTGGCTCACCGGTCTCGAGTGGAGTCGCGATTACCGTACGAACATCGGATGGGTCAATCGCTCGAGCAACCCCGCGCGGATCACATTCGCGCTGACCGATTCCACTGGCGCGAACCTCGGAGAGAGAAACGTAAACGCCGCACCGGGCTCATTCTCCCAGACGTCGCTGGCCTCACTTTACGACTTTCTCTCGACCCAGCAGCGCTCCGGACTCACTCTCCGAGTCTCATCGGACCTGCAGGGCGGCGTGACCAGCTACGCTTCGGTGATCGACAACCGCTCTCAGGATCCGGTCTTCATCCCCGCCACGCCGCAGGTTCCCGGCGAGGGCATCCTCATTCCCGTCGTCGGAAAGACCGCAGGGGGTGGGGGAACCTTCTGGCGCAGCGACTTGTCCGTTTTCAACCCGCACGCGTCACAGCTCCGGGTCGAGATGAGATTTCTGCGCGGGGACTCGGACAACCGGTCCGCCCCGTGGAAGCCTCTCGATCTGTCCCCGCGACGCTCGCACACGATCCGGGACGTCATCGACTGGCTCGGCGAAGGAAGCGGAAGCGGGACTCTCGAGCTTCGCTGGCGCGGAACAGGCCCCGTGCTGATGAGCCGCACGTACACGGTGCGGGATTCGGACGGCGGAACGTTCGGACAGTCGATCGAGCCTCTCCCTCTGGCCGCGCTCGGAGCGAGATGGGTCATCACCGGCCTCCGCTCGGACGCGGGATTCCGCACGAACCTCGGACTCGTCAACGCGGGCGAGACGGCCGTCGGGGCGACGCTCGGGGCGATCCGCGCCGACGGTACGCGCATGGCGGAAGCGTTCGTGATGCTTCCGCCCAAGTCGCAGTCCCAATGGGCGGCGGCGTCCCTCTTCCCGGCCGCGGATTTCGACGATGCCGGCCCGTTCACCGTCGTCGTGAAGTCGACGGGCGCGCCGACTCTCTTCGCTTACGGCTCGGTCGTCGATCGCATCTCGGGCGACCCCGTCTACCTCGGCGGCAACTGAGCGCCCGAAGCGACGATGCGCGTTCCGGCGGATCCGTCGAGAGCTTCTCGGAGATTCTCGACGTCGGTGATCAGAACATCCCGCCCCGACCTCCGCACGAAATCGACCGATGCTTCGATCTTCGGCCCCATCGATCCGGCTGGAAACTGACCGGCAGCCATATGCATCTCCGCTTCGTCGACGGTCAGCACGTCGACCTTTTTCTCCGTCGGCTTGCCGAAGTCGATCGACACGCGGTCAACTCCGGTCAGGACGATGAAGAGGGCCGCGTCGAGCTCCGAGGCGAGTAGCGCCGAGGCGTAGTCCTTGTCGATGACGGCTTCGACTCCCCGCCACTGACCGTCCCGGCCGCGCACGACCGGAATTCCCCCTCCGCCGGCGGCGATCACGACCGCAGCGCTCTCGAGGACCTTGGAGATCGACTCGACGTCGAGAATTCTCATCGGGCGGGGAGAGGGGACGACCTTTCTCCATCCGCGGCCGGAGTCCTCCCGGACGGTCCAGCCGAAGTCGCGGGCCAGCGCCTCGGCGCGATAGCGGGTGAAAAATGGCCCGATCGGCTTGGTCGGCCGCTTGAAGGCCGGGTCCGCGGGATCGACCTCGACCTCGCTCAGGATCGTGGCGACACTGGACGGAAGGCCAACCGATTCGAGCCGGTTCCTCATCGCCTGCTGGAGCATGAAACCCATCGACCCCTCGGTCTGCGCGACCGCGACGTCGAGTGACTGGGGCGGAATCTTCGTCGAGGCCTCTTCGGCCTGAATGAGGATGTTTCCCACCTGGGGACCGTTGCCGTGAACGATCACCAGCCGGTAGCCGTGCCGGACGATCTCGGCGAGCCATCGCGCCGCCTGGCGCGCCCGGCCGACCTGTTCCTCCTGGGTCCCGCGGTCCTCGGGGCGCAGGAGCGCGTTGCCGCCGAATGCGATGACGGCGATCGGTGCATCGTGATTCATCGGGAGTCCGTCAGTCCTCGAGCACTTCTCTCTCGAGCGGCATGGTCATGCAGTGGGGACCGCCGCGTGCGCGCGAGAGCTCATGGCCCTGGATCTGGATCGCGTACTTGCGGTCGGTCCAGGTCTCGAGCTCCACGCGGCCGAGGAGAATGTCGTCTTCATAGATGATGTGGTAGCCGTGGCGATCGAGCTCCTCGGCAGTTTTCACGTTCCGCTCGTACAGGATGATCATTCCCGGTGCGAGCGCGAAAGTATTCGCGCCATCCGTCCACTGTTCGCGCTGCTGGTCGATCAGGTCGCTGCCACCGCACGGAATCGGCTCGAGCTCCATACCCCTGTTCGCCATCGCGGCGAGCAGTGAGGGAACCGACTTGTAGCTGAGCTGCTTCCGAGTCAGATCCAGCTCGTAAACGTCTGCTTCCTCGGCTCCCCCTTCGAGGATGACGGGAGGATAGACCAGGCATTCGTGGTGGTTTGTGATCGTGAATACCGTGTCGAGGTGCATGTAGGAGCGCTTCTGCGGAATCTCGACCACGATGATCGTCCGAACGTCCGAGCCATTCTCGCGAAGCGAATCGGCGAGGCGCTCGATTCCCGCTCGATTGGTCCTCTCGGTCACTCCTGCGAGCAGAAGATCCCTCCGCGCGACCAGGACGTCGCCCCCCTCGAGCGTCGGCCTCCGGCGCGCCGCGGCTGCCGTCTTCGGCCAGGGATCCTCGTGATGGTCCATCCAGAACAGATCCCGCTCCCGGAACGCCGGGTGAAATCCAAATACGTAGCGCGAAAGAAGCGCCTCTCTTCGTCTCGCCTCGGTCGCCATCGCCGAGACGACCACGCCGTCGCTCAGAACCACCTGCGGGTCACGCATGAAGAAGAGGTTGGGAACCGGCGCGAGCTCGAACGAATGAGCCAGCGTCTTGCTCCGTCGCGGTGCCTCGATGCCCGCGATCAGAAGATGGGCCAACTCGCCGGCAGGGAGATCGTGGAGTTTCGAGAGCGTCTTTTTCGCCAGCGGCTCCCGCATCGCGAAGTCGGCCAGGATCTCCTTCCGGATCTCGTCGTCCTCGAAAGCTTCCTCGAGTAGATCCTTGATGTCCACGACCTCGTCGGCAACCTGGCGGATCACCTGCTGGAACTTCCGATGCTCCTCGCGAGCGACCTGCCCGTAGAGGATGTCGTCGAACAGCAGCTGTTCCATCATCGAGGGCATCATCAGGTCGATTTCCCGGCCCGGAAGGTGGACCAGGACTGTCTTGATGCGGCCGATTTCACTCGTTACGCTGAGCTTCATGCGGGCGGGATTCTACCCCATGGGCGCGGCCCCGGCCCGCGTTGCGGCGCTCCTTTCCACCGAATCAGCGGCTCGCGCGCAGCGCGGCGTAGAAGTCGGCCAGGCGCGCGGCCGCGGCAGGGTAACGAGATGGCTCTGTCGCGCGCTCGCACTCGTCCGGATCAATGACCTGCCGGCCGCTCAGCAGCGCGTCGCACACGGCGGCTGCAGCCTCGGGAGTGGACTCCGGCGCCAGCAGCCGGTCCCCGAGCGGACCCATCAGCTCTCTCACTCCGAAAAGCGGGTAGGACACAACGGGGATTCCGCAGCACAGCGCCTCCACGATCGCCCGATGACCCTCGTCCGAGCCCGGAGCGGTGAACAGCATCAGATCGGGTGTCCGGAGGTGCTCGACCAGATCCTCCTCGTGATAGCCGGCCCAGATCACGGCCTCGGCGACCCCCAGGGCTCGCGACAACTCCTCGAGCGCCGCCCGGTGCGGACCTTTCCCGATGATCAGAAGTCGAGCGCGTGGATGAATGCGCCGCACGAGGACCAGAATCCGGATTGCGTCCTCGAATCCCCGGTCGCGGGCCACCTTCCCGATGAATCCCAGCAGCGGAACTCCGTCCGGGATCCCGTAGCGGCCGCGAACCCCGGGGCCCCGGACGAACACGGTCTCGTCCACTGGAGGGGGAGTGAACGTCACCGGCCACCCCGCGAGGGCCGGGGCGCCCATAAAAGTCGCGTTGATGACGCAGATCCCGGCCGAGCGGGCCAGAAGCCACCGCGTCACGGGGTCTCGCCGGATCGTCCGCCTCGAGTGGAACGTCCTTATGAGAAGCACCTGATCGAGCTCGCGGACGGCGAGTCGAGCCATCCAGTGATCATGGGTCAGGTGCGCATGGACGACAGTCGCGCGGGTTCGTTCAATGAGGTCGCGAAGACGGCGCGCAGCCTTGACGGCCCGGACCGGGTCCTGCTCCCGGCCGAGCACGGGATGGGTGAACGGCAACGCACCCACCCTTCGTTCCAACCCTCCGCCGCCGACGTATCCGTAGTGGGACTCGACGCCGCGTCTCCTGAGCGCTTCGACCTCGGATAAAGCCGGGGCGGCGGCTCCCGTCCACCGGTCGAACGAGGCGAGATGAAGGATGGTCTCGGCGGAGGCTGCCACGTCTGTCGATTTCTCCCGGGCGGATCCCCGTTTCGTATGCCTTCTGCGTGGAGGGCCGCATGATAAACTACGCCTCGCCATGCCGGTCGATACGGAGCTTCTCGAGATTCTCGCCTGCCCTCTCTGCAAAGACGAGGTCAAAGTCGTCGCACTCGACGAGACCCGGCGCACCGAGCTGCGCGATCGTTACCGCGACAAGTTCCGCGGCGAAGAGCCGGTCGTCGAGGAAGGTCTTCGATGCGTCCGCTGCGGCCGGATCTACCCGGTCGTCAGCAACATCCCCGTGATGCTCGTCGAGGAGGCGATTCTCGAATCGTAGTCGGGTGAGTCTGTTCGACCGGATCGAGCCCCTCCTTCCCGAATCCCGCCCTCTCCGGGTTGCCTGGATCGCTTATGTCGGTCACATCCTCGGGCAGGGGTGGATCGCAACCTCCGAGATCCTCCTGGGAGTCGCCCTGATCGCGGCCTTCATCGCCTGGCGTCGCGGCGACGTGCGCATCCCGTTTCACCCGATCTACGTCCCCCTCGTCATCTTCGTCGTCGCTTCCATCGCTTCCGCGGCGGCCTCGTACCGGCCGCTGACCTCACTCCGCCAGGCGAATGAGTTCTTCCCCTTCCTCGCATTTCCTCTGGCTTTGATTCTCTATACGTCGGTCAAGGGCTCGGCCCGCGTCGCCTTCACCGCACTGCTGGCTCTCGGAGCTGCGCAGTCGGCTTACGGGCTGCTGCAGTACGGCTTTTTCGGGGGCGACGAGATCGAGCGGCGCATCGCGGGGACGACCGCGCACGTCATGACGTACTCCGGGATCCTTCTTCCGCTCTCGCTTCTCTCGATCCGGGTAGCTGGGACGAGAAAGCTCGCCGCCGTGACCGCCGCGCTCACATCCCTGGCGCTTCTTCTGACCTTCACCCGGGGTGCCTGGCTCGGATGGCTGGCCGGGGTCTTCGTCCTTGCCCTGCTGTGGAAGCCGCGCGTGATCGCCTGGATCGTCCCGCTGCTGATCCTGGCGGTCACGTTCGCGCCCCTTCCGGTCTTCGCCAGGCTGATCTCCAGTTTCGACTTCCGGCAGACTTCGGTGCTCGACCGCATCCGAATGGCGCAGGGGGGGATCGAGATGATCCGGGACCATCCGATCCTCGGGGTAGGACCTTCGAACGTCAAGGAGACCTACCCCCTCTACCGGAGGCCGGACGCGCCGCGGTTCCGGATTCCGCATCTCCACAACAACGTCCTCCAGCTCTGGGCAGAGAGGGGCCTGCTGGCTCTGGCGGCGTACCTGATGCTCCAGTGGGAGTTTCTGAGGGCCGCGCTGCGGAGGAGGAGGCTGGAAGGAACCCGGGGGTGGGCCGAGGGGGGAATCGCGGCTGCCTGCGGCCTGTTCGTGGCAGGCCTGTTCGAGTACAACTTCGGCGACACGGAAGTCCTGCTGAACATGCTCGATGTGTGGGCCCTGACGCTGGTTGCGACGGGCCGCGGCCCGGAGGCTGAGGTCGCCCTGGAGAAGGGAATAAGCCCCCTCGGCGAGCCCGCGTGAATCGAAGCGCGGTTGAGGTTGTTCTCGACACGCATACCCCTGGAACAGGGGCCGTAACCTTTCCGCAATGAGTCCGTCGAACAAATCAGAGTCAGGGATGAAGCGCCTGAGCGATCAGGAGTTGATGAAACTCCTCCAGGAAGGCGACCTCAGCCCTGCAGGCGAAATCTTCGATCGCTACAGCGCGCGGATCTACAACTTCGCGTACCGGTTTCTGAGGACTCCGGAGGCGGCCGAGGATGCGACCCAGGAAGTGTTCGTGAAGATGATCCGGTATGCGAAGCAGTTTCACGGTGACGCAAAGCTTTCGACGTGGTTGTTTTCGATCACGGCGAATCACTGCCGCGACCATCTTCGAAAGGCGGACAACCGCCCGAAGGAACCGGAAGAGACGCTGTTGACCCTGGCGGACAGCAGCCAGCCTTCGCCGGAGCGGAACATGGAAATCAAGGAAGACGAATTGCGCGTGCAGAACGCGTTGCAGATGCTGACTCCGGAGCAGAGGGAGGCGATCCTGCTCTCCCGTTATCAGGGGCTCTCCTATGCGGAAATCGCCCGGATCGCGGGCTGCTCGGAGGGGGCTGTCAAGACGCGCGTGTTCCGTGCGATGGAGACCCTCAAGAAGGTGCTCTCGGCGGATGAAGCGGGAGGCGACCGATGTCTGAATGTGATGTAGTCCGTGAGTTGATGCCGCTGATGCTGACCGAGTTTCTCGGCGGCGATGAGCGTGAGTCGGCACACCTGCACGTCGAGAGCTGCGCTTCCTGCCGCGAGGCCTGGGCCGGTCATCGCGATGTATGGACCACCCTGGGCAAGGTCGAAGAAAGGCCCGTTCCGGCCGGGTTGCGCGACGCATTTCTCGACGAGATCGGGGTTGAGCGCACGAGCGGAATCGTCGTGCCGTTCGTTCAGCGCCCGGCCTTCCGATGGTTGGCACAGGCCGCCGCCGTGGCCGTGCTGGTCGGAGGATCTTTCTTCGCGGGGCAGAGGGCTTCGGTCGGACCGGGCCAGACGGCAGCGGCCCCTGCGACGATCGAGACGCCTTACCAACTCGTCTCCCACAGGGTGATTCCTTCCTCGCAGCTCTCACCTGAGATCGAGGGCGCCCCGAGGATCGACAACGTCCGCTTCCTGCAGGAACCCGACGGGTCGGGCCTCCAGCTGGCCTTCGAGATCACTTCGGACGTCACGGTTACGGGCCAGGCGGGCGACGAGAGCCTCGGGCGCCTTCTCGCCTACGTTCTCGAGAGCCCGCAGAACACGACGCATTCGAGGTCGACGACGATTCAATGGGTCAGCGACAACTGGTCGGCGGCAGGAAAATCGACCCCGGAGCTGACCCAGGCTCTTGCGCGCGTTCTCAGAAGCGACCGTAACGAGGGCGTTCGCCTGAAAGCGATCGACGCCCTCAAGTCGCTGCCGTGGGACCCCCTGAGCGATACCCAGGCCGCCCTGGTCGAAGCGCTCCGGAATGACCCGAACCCCGGAGTGCGCCTGAAGGCGGTTGAGGCTCTGTCGAATCTCGCCCAGTCAGGTTCACTCGATTCGTCGATGGTCGACGGGCTTCGCCAGAAGGCGTCGCAGGACGACGAAATCCTCCACATCCGCGTCAAGGCTGCCGAAGCCCTGGAGCAGATCGATCTGTGAGATCCGTCATGACGGGTAATCGTCGCTGGATCCTCGCGATTGCCGGGCTGGCGATCGTTGCGGCTCCTGTGTTCGCCGAAAAGGTGAGCACGGAACGCATCCGCAGCGTCGCGTCGCTCGAGGCGGACGGCTCGCTCCTGATCGACAATCCAATCGGCTCGGTCATCGTCGTCGGCACCGCGCAGCCCAACGTTCGTTGGGAGGCCATCAAGGCGGTGCGCGCGGTCGACATCGAGGCCCTGCAGGAGGGGCGCTCGAAAACGGCTCTTGCCGTCGGTGGAGACCACAAGACACGGATCCTCAAGACCAGCCTTCCCTATCCGCTCCGCAACGACCGTTGGCAGAGCGTGGTCTCTTACCGCGTGGAAGTTCCCGCGGGAATCCGGCTGACCGTCGCCACGGTCAGCGGAGAACAAATCAGCATCACCAACGTCCGCGGAGCGGTCAACGTCAGGAACGTGAACGGAAAGATCATCCTGGCCGGTGTGAGCGGCCCCGTGCACGTCGACACCGTCAACGGCCACATCCTGGCGGACCTCAACACCGCCATCTCCAACGACTGGCGTCTGTCGAGCGTGAACGGGCCGATCGAGCTTCGTCTGCATGGCGAGATCGGGTTCAACTGGGTCGCCGAGACCGTCCGCGGGGGGATCTACACCACGATCCCCCTCGATGGGAAGACCCGGGATCAGGAAGGGACCAAGCGCTTCCAGGCCGTGGTCCGTCGGGCGAACACGCCGTTCATCCGGACCGCGGCGATGATGTCCGACACGCACCTGAACGCGGCTAACGAGGCGATCGCCTCCGCCCGCGCGCTGGTCCCCCCGCCTGGGGGCAAACCGGCTCCGGCGACTTCGGTCGCGAGAGGCCCCGAGCCCCTTCGTCCCGAGCTTCGCGCCACGTATCAGCGCGTCGCCTCGACGATGCTTCTCCGGCCTCCCAGCGCCCGCCAGTTCGTCACCCAACAGGCCAGCGTCAAGGGTGACTTCCGGCTCGACGCCCCGCTCGGAAGCATCTTCGTCGGTGAAGTGGCCGGCGACGTGAACGTGGCGACCCGCGCCGGCGAGATCGTTCTGGGGCGGGTGGGCGGAAAAGGGCTGCTTCGCTCCGACGGCGGCTCACTCCACGTCGGAGAAGTCGCCGGATCTCTCGACGCTCGAACCTCGGTCGGCGACATCTATGTCCGCCACGCACGCCTTGGAGGAACCGCCGCTACGGAGGGAGGCAATATCCAGGTCCTGCGCTCCGGCGGCCCCATTTCGCTCCGCTCCGGCGGAGGCGACGTGATCCTCAGGAGTGCCGGGGCATCGGTCAAGGCAGAGACCCGCTCGGGCGACGTCGTCATCTACGTCGACCCCAAGGTGCAGACGGAGACCATCACGGCGGAGACCGCGGGAGGAAACGTGATCCTCTTCGTTCCGCCCGGATTCAAAGCCGATGTCGAGGCGATCCTCGAGACGACCTCGCAGAGCGGCGGGGCGATCACTTCGGAGATCGCCGGCCTCGCGATCGTTCGGGAGACGGCCGGTAACAAGATCAGGATCCGGGCCACCGGCGCCCTGAACTCGGGCGGGCGCAAGGTCGTGCTGAAGGCGACCGAAGGAACCATCCAGATTCGCGTCCTGCGCTGACCCCCACGCTCCAGCCGGGTTGACTTTTCCCCCCGGATCGAATCGAGTAGCGCCGACACAATCAATCGACGGAGGTCGTCATGACTCGATTCGCCCTTTTCCCGTTCCTGATCGCCATGGCGTTTGCATCCTGCAACGGCGCACCGCCTCCCGAGGTCACCGCCGTGAAAACCGAGACCGCGGCTGCCACCACCGTAGAGACGGCAACCGCCGAAGAGGAGAAACCAATGTCCCACTACACCGACAAGATCGCCGACATCAAGACGGAGAAGGGAACGATCTCGATCCGCTTCTTCCCCGACAAAGCACCGAACCACGTGCGCAACTTCATCGATCTGGCCGAGAGCGGCTACTACGATGGCGTTCGCTTTCATCGCGTGATCCCAGGCTTCATGATTCAGGGCGGCGATCCGAACACCAAGACCGACAACCGCGGAAGCTGGGGCACCGGCGGCTCGGGGAATTACCTCGACGCCGAGTTCAACGACACTCCGCATCGCCGCGGCATCGTGTCGATGGCCCGCGCGGGAAATCCGAACAGCGCCTCCTCCCAGTTCTTCATCGTGGTCAAGGACTCCAACTTCCTCGACGGCCAGTACACCGTGTTCGGTGAGGTCGTCAGCGGAATGGATGTCGCCGACGCCATCGTCGAAGCCGGCAAGGGAAAAGAGAATCCGGACGAGCCGGTCCGAATCGAGTCGATCGCCGTCCGTGCTGCAGACCAGCAGTGAGGCAGGTTCGG
Organism: Thermoanaerobaculia bacterium; assembly: GCA_046260175.1. Taxonomy (GTDB): domain Bacteria; phylum Acidobacteriota; class Thermoanaerobaculia; order Gp7-AA8; family Gp7-AA8; genus JBHEPS01. The sequence goes on along the minus strand of JBHEPS010000001.1, from coordinate 29,587 downwards.
CCCTTCCCCACTGGCCCCGAATCCGCATTTATGGCCGGTGACGGACCATGGCCGAAACGCCGCGAGAGCTCGTAACTTACCTGCGCGAGCGTCTCGGGGAGCGTTTCGAGATCGAAGCGCTCCCCGGCGATGCTTCCACGCGCGGTTACTTCCGCATCTCCCTCCCGGGGGGAGAGCGGTTGATGGCGGCGTACTATCCGGAGCCGGTGCGCGAGCAGATCCGGCGATTCGTAGGAGCCTACGGCGCCCTCTCTCCGGTCACACGCGTCCCACGGATTCTCCACCACGGCCTTTGCGCCATCGTCCAGCAGGACGTGGGCGACCTCACCCTGTTCGAGATTCTCGAGACCGAGCCCGAAAAGGGGCGGGATCTCTATCGCCGCGCGATCGACCTTCTAATCGGGTTTCAGAGCTCATCGGACGCCGGAGCGATCAACCCGCCCTTCGCCGCGGACGACTTCCAGCGTGAGCTCGCGATGACCCGCGAGTTCTGGGTGGAACAGGCGTGCGCGATCTCGGACCCCCGCCAGCTCGACCGTTTGACCCAATGGTTCGACCAGCTCAGCGCCGCGATCAGCCGGCATCCTTACGTCTTATGTCATCGTGATTTTCATGGTCAAAATATCCATTTATTTAACGATGAGATATTTGTTATCGATTATCAAGACTTGAGATTGGGCCCGGATACATACGACCTCGCATCCCTTCTTCGCGACCGCGGAATCGTACGGGCGCTCGGGACGGATGCCGAGGAGCGTCTCATCGAGTATTATCGCGAGCGTTCCGGCGGCGACGCCGGCCTCCGGAAACGGTACGCCGAGACGCTGCTACAGCGATCCATCAAGATCGTGGGGACCTTCGCAAGACAATCCATCGCTCGCCGACGCCACCACTATCTGGCTTACATTCCTCCGACGCTGACCACGATTCGGGCATGCATCGGGGAGTTACCCGAGTACGAGGGGCTTCTTGCGGAGTTCCCGACCGAGCCCAGGGGCGGCCGAGCCGCCTTCGGCATCGGAGAGTAGTCCGGGGCTGGCCGCTGCCGGAGAACGAAAGGAGTCTGGAGTGAGTCACAAAGTCACCTTATTGCCCGGCGACGGGATCGGACCAGAAGTCACGGCCGCGGTCGTCGCTATCGTGGAAGCCGCGGGAGTGGAGATCGAGTGGGAGAGGTACGTCGTCGGCGCCGAAGCGATCGCGCTGGCCGGAGATCCTCTGCCGAAGGAAGTTCTCGATTCCATCCGGACAAACAAGGTCGCGCTCAAGGGCCCCGTGACCACGCCCGTCGGAACGGGATTCATGTCGATCAACGTCCGGCTGAGAAAGCTGCTCGACCTCTACGCCAACCTGCGACCGGTCCAGAGCCTTCCGAACATCGTGACGCCGTTCAAGGACGTCGACATCATCGTCGTCCGCGAAAACACGGAGGGTCTCTACAGCGGGATCGAGCACGAGGTCGTCCCGGGCGTCATGGAGTCCCTGAAAATCATCACCGAAAAGGCGTCTCGAAGAATCGCGAAGTTCGCGTTCGATTACGCGCGGACTCATGGCCGGAAAAGGGTGACCGCGGTTCACAAAGCCAACATCATGAAGCTGACGGACGGGCTCTTCCTGAGCACGTTCTACGAGGTCGGCAAGGACTTTGCGGATATTCAGGCCGACGACAAGATCGTCGACAACCTCTGCATGCAGCTCGTGACGAACCCGCACCAGTTCGACGTTCTCTGCCTCGAGAACCTTTACGGTGACATCGTCTCGGACCTGGCTGCCGGCCTCGTCGGCGGCCTGGGCGTCGTCGCGGGAGCGAACCTCGGACATCATGGCGCGGTCTTCGAGGCCGTACACGGCTCCGCTCCCGACATTGCGGGCCAGAACAAGGCCAATCCAATCGCGCTCCTGCAGTCCGCGATTCTCATGCTCGAGCACCTCGAGGAGAGGGACGCCGCCAGGCGGGTGAAGGAGGCGATGATTCGGGTGCTCGAGGAGGGATCGATCCGCACGCGAGACCTCGGCGGCTCCTCGTCGACCACGGCTTTCACCGAGGCGATCGTTCGTGAAGTCGAGCGCGTCTGATCTCGACGCGGCCGCCGCCCGGCGTGAAGGCATCCGCCTCTTCAACGAAGGGCTGTTCTGGGAGGCTCATGAAGCGTGGGAGGCGATCTGGCTCGTGGCAGCTCCTCCTGAAAAGCAGTTCGTTCAGGGGCTGATCCAGGTTGCGGCGGCATGGCACCACGTCGGTCGCAGGAACCGTATAGGAGCCACGCGCCTCGCCACCCGGGCTCTCGCGCGTCTGGAGCCATTCGAGCAGGATTACTGGCGCCTGGATCGAACCGTGGCGGTGGAAGCGACCAGGAGGCTCAGCAGCGCGCTGGAGGCCGAGGGAGGGGGCCAGCAATTGGAAACCCTGCCAAGACCCCGCCTCCGGGAGCTCTGAGGTCCTCTTCCCCGGATCGTCCGGAGAAACGGGAAATGCAGCTTCAAACATCGCCCTTCGTCGGGATACAATCCGCTTCCGCGCAAGCGGACGTCGTACTTTCCATCGACCTCGCAAATCACGGAGAGCTGATATGCAGGAACTCGATCATCGGGACAGGGACCTTCTCAACACGCTCCAGGCCGACGTTCCGCTCGCAGCGACCCCCTTCGCCATCATCGGTCAGATGATCGACATGTCCGAAAAGGAAGTGATCAAGCGCGCGGACCGCCTGCGCAAGGAAGGTCACCTCCTCCAGATCTCCGCGGCTTTCGACCCTCGAGCGTTCGGCTATCGTTCCTCGCTCGTCGCCGCGCGCGTGAATGAGGAGCGGCTCGAAGCGGCGGCCGGAATCATCAGCTCCCATCCGGGCGTCTACCAGAACTACCGTCGCAACCACGAGTTCAACCTCTGGTTCACCATCGCGGTGCCTCCGACTTCCAGGCTCGGCCTGGAACGCACGGTCGAGATTCTCGGAAAGGAAGCCGAGTGCGACGCCGTCCGCCTGCTTCCGGCCCTCCGCTCCTTCCGCGGAGCGTCTTCCGAAACATCCGAATCGGGCGCCGACGAGTCCAACGGCTCCGACTCGGTCGCCGAGGCGCCGAGCGGGAGAGAGATCGAGATCATCAAGCTGCTTCAGACCGAACTGCCGCTCCATCCGCGGCCGTTCGACGTGCTCGCCCGGACCGGGGGCATGTCGGGCGAGGAGTTGATCGAAGCGGGGCGGGAGTTTGCCCGCAAACAGCAGATGAAGCGTTATGGGGCCGTCCTTCAGCTCCGGCGCTCGAGCTTCTCGGCGAGCGTCATGGGAGTGTGGAAGGTCGATGGCGATCAGGTGGACCGAGTCGCTTCGATCATGACCGCCCACAAGGCGGTCTCTCAGTGTTATCTCCGCCCGACGTATCCCGACTGGCCGTTCAACCTCTTCACCATCGTCCACGGCCGCTCCGTGGACGAATGCGAGTCCGTACTGGCCGAGCTCTCCAAGCAGACCGGCGTGCCGGACATGCAGGCACTCTTCCCCGTGCGCGAGTTCAAGCGCAGCCGCGTTCCCCTCTTCTCGTCCGATTACGAGTCGTGGGAAGCGACGCGGGCGGGAGGGGCCGGAAAGAGCGCCGCCTCCTAGAATCCCTTGCACAAGCCAGGAGGTTCCCCAGGTTCCCTGGCTGGCGTCAAAATTTCTTGACGCCGCTTGCGCCCGTGGCGATTCACAAGCTGAGACGGTTCATGAAGTTAGAGCCAGACGGCCGCCCGGCGGGCACCCTGCAGATGCCCGCCCGCCATGGAAGAGGCTTCCGAATTCATCGACGAGCAGCGTGATTCCCGCGCCGGACGCGGCCTGGAGGCCGATCCCGGCTGGGACCTGGTCCGGTTCGATCTGGATGACGAGCCCGCGGAAGGGGAGGATGATTCTGGCTCAAAGACCAGGTAGGACGAATAGGACCTATAGGACTCATAGGACTTTCAAGACCTCCGGCACTGCGGACTTCAGGCAAGACCGGGTTCCGGCTTCAGGCAGGGTAGACGCCCCGCCCGTCCCACCTATGCGTCCTATTCGTCCTCTAGGTCCTATTCGTCCTATTCATTCTCCCTGCGGACGGCCTCGCTCGCTCCCTGGAAGCCGATCTTCGAGTGGGTTCCGTCGCAGAACGGCCTGGTTGTGGAGCCCCCGCAACGGCAGAGCGCCTTCTTGACCTGCTCGATCTCATTTCCCTGTTCGTCGACGAGGACGAACTCACCATCCACGATGAAAGGGCCGTTCGTCTTGACCTTGATCCGGATCGTCATTGGTTGTTTCCCTCGGCTTTCGGGGATGCAAGTGGCGTGCTGCGTCGCGGTCAGAACCAGCGTTTCTTCTTGTCGGCTGACGCATTGCGCGCCGCGCGATCGCGGCGGAGAGTTGCAAGCTCCATCTCGAGCGCTTCGATCCGCACCCTCATTCGCTCGATCTCATCGGTCATCCCGGCATGCACATCGAGAAGCAGATCGAGGTGCTGTCGGAGCTCGGCCTGATCGATGGCAGGGGCGAGCTGCTCCCGCAACTGGCCGAGCCGCACGCCCTCCTGCTCGACCATTCGCCGGACCATCTGGAACTGCGCGACGCTCGCCTCGGTGTATCTGCGGTGCCCCCCGGCCGTTTTCTCGACGTGAAAGAAGTCCGGAAGCTCCTTCTCATAAAAGCGGATCGTCGTTACCGGAATGCCGGTTTTCCGGTGAACGTCGGAAATCGTGAGACGGGCGTGGGGCACGGTTCAGAAGATCGGGTTTTCGGCGACGTGCTTGAAGGACCATTGATAAACGTAACCGGGGAACTCGACGGGGACGACGTACTCGACTTCGACTCGGATCCTCTCGCGCGCGCGTTGAATCTTGATGTCACTGTTCGTGACGGGGAGCTCGAGACTTCTCGCCTTGTTGAGGATATTGCCGCGGATTGCGGGATCCTTCATCTGCCCGGCGGAGCGGGCCGAATCGGTTACGGTCCTCCGCAGATCGGCTGCCTTCACTTTGACCGGGATCATTTTGTAGGCGATCCACCCTGCTGCGATCAGGATGATCAACCCGACGATACATCCGAACTGACCTTCGCCACGCTCTCTAAAGCGGCGCATAGAGAAAATCTCCTTTTGCTGGGAGAGTAAGAAAGTGACCTGTGGAAGTCAACGCGGATCAGCGAATGATCCGGAAGATCCGGTCCCAGCGGGGACCGCGGGGACCGACGGGTTCTCCCGTGGCCGAGTGCGCGCTTGCGCTCGAAGCCCCTACCGAGGCGGAAGACCAGAAAATGAGCCGTGCCCTTCCGACGACTTTTTTCGTCTCGAGCAATCCCCAGCTTCGGCTGTCGATGGAGTCCGAGCGGTGGTCGCCCATGACGAAAACGTACCCCGCCGGGATGATCTCGGCAACCATCCCTTCGGAGCGTTCGCCGTTGACGTACCGCTCGTCGAGCCGCCCGGAGTTGAGCAGGATGTGGCCGTCCCGGATCTCGAGATGGTCGCCCGCGACCGCGATGACCCGCTTCACGAAGTATCCCGGCCCGGCAGCCGGATTGCGAAATACGACAACCTCTCCCCGCTCGGGGGCGCGCGTCGGGAGGAACGGGGGAGTCGGGGTGACCAGGATATGGTCGCCAGGCTGAAGGGTGGGCGACATCGAGGCCGAAGGGATCGAGAACGCCTGGAACAGCGTCGCGCGGACGACGAGGGCCGCCACCAGGCCGATCAGCAGCGGCTGGAAAAGGACTCGGGCGGTCGAGAAGGTCACCTTCATGCTCTGGTACTGCCTACTATCGACGTCCGGCAGCTCCTGATGGTTCCGCGAGAATGCCGAGGTAGTTTTCCCTGGAGGAGCCGGTTGAGTATCGGTCGAGAAGCACCTGATGAACGAAGTCCGTCGCGGCGGCTACGGCTTCTGGAAGGTCTTTCCCGAGAGCGAGATTGGCCGCCACGGCCGATGCAAGAGCACAACCGGTACCATGCCCTTCCGCCCCGGCGATGCGTTCGTGCCGATACTCCCAGATCCCTTCCCCGATGACGAGCGTATCCACCACGGGTGATCCCGGAAGGTGCCCACCCTTCAGAACGATCGCGAACGAGCCGAGCGCCGACAACCGGCTCGCGAAATGAGCGAGGTCGGCGGTTTCTCCCGGATCTTCGCCGATGAGCTCGGCCGCCTCGGGCCAGTTGGGCGTGAGTACCGTCGCCAGCGGCAGGAGCTCGGTACGAAGCGCGGCGACGGCATCCTCGGTCAGCAGCCGCGCCCCGCTCGACGCGATCATCACGGGATCGAGCACGATCTGGGGAGGCCTCCACTCGCGCAGTTTGCGCGCGACGGTCGTCACGAGCTGGGTCGTTCCCAGCATTCCGATCTTGACGACCGACGGGCCGAGGTCGCTCATCACGGCGTCGATCTGAGCCTCGACGATTTCGTCGGGCAGCGGAAACACCGCCGTCACCTCGCGGCTGTTCTGGGCAGTAACGGCGGTGATCGCGCTCGATCCGTGGATTCCGAACCAGGCGAAGGTTTTCAGGTCGGCCTGAATCCCGGCTCCTCCTCCGGAGTCACTCCCCGCGATCGTCAGGACCGAGTGTCGTCTTTTCATTGGTCAGGGTGCTCCGCGTGGGGAGGGTGCTGGTGGCCGCGTCGAGCTCACGAACGATCTGGTGGACGGGCATGCGCTGCTGCAGACCCTTGAGCGGAAACTCGCCGAGCGGAACGGACTCGAATTTGGTGGCGAGGCGGTCGAAGGTGTTCTGCGACACGACGACCTGGCCCGGCTTGGCGACGCCGCTCTCGAGGCGGGACGCGATGTTGACCGATGTGCCGAGGACCGTGTAATCGACGCGCTTCTCGGTGCCGACATTGCCGACGACCGCCGGGCCGGAATTGATGCCGACCCGGATCTGAACGGGAGGAAGCCCTTCCCTCTGGCGCTCTTCGTTCCATTCGTCGACGAGCTCCCGCATCATCAAGCCGGCGCGGACGGCGCGCGCCGCGTGATCTTCCTGTGCCAGAGGGGCACCGAAGAATGCCATCACTGCATCGCCGATGAATTTGTCGAGCGTTCCTCCCCATGTGAAGATCGCCTCGACCGCGCAGCTGAAGAAATTGGCGAGGAACTCCGAGACCTCTTCCGGCTTTTTTGTTTCGGAGATCGAAGTAAACCCGCAGATATCGGCGAAGAGAATGGACAGCTCGGCGTTTCGAACTTCCTTTTCTTCGGCGGCGCCGGCGCGGCGAACGATCTCGTCCACGACCGCCGGCGAGTGATATCGCTCCAGCTTTCCTCGGATCTTTCGCTCTTCCTCGATCTTCTCGGAAAGCTGCGCACGCTCGATGGCGACTGCTGCGAAGTTCGCGAGCGCGGTGAGCAGGTCGAGGTCGTCTTCCGTGAATCTGCCGATGTGAATCGGCGAGTCGACCTGCACGGCCCCGATGACCCGGCCCCGGTTCCAGAGCGGCACGCACATCGCCGAACGGATGCCGTGGATGGCGATCGACTTCCCTCCGAGAAGCCGGGCGTCCTCGAGCGCATTCGAAGTCAGCAGGGAGACCTGCTGCTCCGCGACCATCTTGAGAATCGTCCGGGAGATCGGAATCTCCTCGTCCGACCCCTCGCTGAACTTGGTCGTACGCGGGATGGGATTCCCTTCCTCGTCGAACAGGACGAGCAGCCCGCGCTCTACCGGGAGGTACTTGAAGATCAGATCCATGACGGTGCGGAGCACCTGGCTCAGATCGTCCGATTCGAGCAGCACCTTCGCCACCTGGACCAGGACGGCGAAGATCTTTTCCCGGGTGTCCGCTTTCCCCGGCGCCTGCCGATCCGGCTGGGGAGTCGCTTCGAGACCGAATTCCGAATTGAAGTCAGAGATGCGGCGAATGACCGTTCCCGAGACGTTGTCGAAGGGGCTTTCTTCCGAGAAGCCGATCGCCGGAATGGACCTGATCTCTGCCTCTACGGACCCGATCAGAAGGCGATCCCCCGATTTGAGGCCTGCTTCGGGCGCCGACGATCCGTTGATTTTCACTCCGTTCGTGGAGTTGAGGTCGACGATCCACCACTCCTCTCCACGCAACTCGAATCGCGCGTGTCGTCTCGAAACCGATGGGTGGTTCAGAACGATCTCGTTTCCCTCGATCCTCCCGACGCTCACGGGGCTTTCCCGGAGGTCATACATTCTCGAGGCGCCGAGATCGACGTAGTGGATCTGGAACTGTTCCATGGCCGGTTTCCGGATTATATCCATTCGCCCGGTGACTCAGAGTCCGTGAAAGCCTTCAGGGAACCTCAGGCCCGGAGCCCGGCTCCTGTATAATCCGCGCATCTCCATTCGAATCCAGCAGACGATCCTCGGGCTAACCTGATGCAGAGCGACAGCCAAACCACCCCTTCGGGTCGCAAAGGCGCGGGATCACTGCGTCTCGAGGTCGCCCACCGGAGCGAGGTCGGCAAGGTTCGAACCGAGAATCAGGACTTCAGTCTCGTCTCGAGCGGCCCGGATAGCCCCGGAGGCGGAACGCTCATGATCGTCGCCGATGGGATGGGAGGCCACCGCGGGGGTGCCACGGCCTCCCGCCTGGCCGCGACGACCGTCCAGGAGCGTTTTTCGGCAGACCCGCTGGTTGATCCCGGCCCGGCGTTGTCAGCCGCAATCGCGGGGGCCAACAAGGCGGTGTTCGACCACGCGCAGGACAATCTCGAGCTCCGGGGGATGGGCACGACCGTTTCCGTCCTCTACGCGCGGGAGTCGCGGGCCTGGTTCACTCATGTCGGCGATTCGCGGATTTACCGGTTGCGCCAGGGGCTGCTGGAACAGCTGACCCAGGATCACTCCGTCGTCGCGAGCATGGTTCGGGAAGGGCTGCTCACCGATGAGGAAGCCGCCGTTCATCCACGAAGAAATGTGCTCCAGCGTTCCCTCGGCGTCACACCCGACATCGAGGTCGACAGCGGCAGCGATCTGGAGATCGTTCCGGGCGATGCCTATCTGCTCTGCTCGGACGGGCTTCACGGGTTCGTCGGAATCGACTCGATCCGCGAAGCTCTCGAGCTCTCACCTCAAGAGGCGGTCGACCGCTGCGTCGAGTTGGCGTATGCCGCTGGCGCCCCCGATAACGTCACCGCCGTCGTCTGCCGGATCGAGACAGCCCAGCCCACATCGAGCTCCGGAAAAGGGCTCGGCTGGCTCTGGCTGCTGGTGGGGCTCGGTTTCGCCGGCGCACTGATCTGGTTGTGGCGCCACTTCGGCCAAGGGATCGGGTTCTGAGACGTCCATGACCTCCCCGGTGCGCGCTGCACTGTTGATCGCGATTCCGCTTCTCATCGGCTGCCGGGATCATGAGCCGCTGCTCGCTCCCGTCCAGCGCACGGTTTACGAGGTTCGACCGGCGGTGGTCCGCGTTCGCGCCTACGCGACCGCCCGTTTCGTCATCGACGCGGCTGCCGCCGGGGCGGCGCACGACCGGATCGTCCGACGGGGCCTCGCCGAGCCGCAGGAGTGGCCGACCCGTCCTGTCGAGGTCGATACCGGCGCCGGCGGGTCAGGATCGGGCTTCGCCGTGCATCCGGACGGGATCATCCTCACCAGCGGGCACGTCATCAGCCTGGTTCGCGATCCTGCCGCCGTTCAGCGCGAGCTCGCTCGCAACGGCGCGGCAGCCGCGCTCCTGGCTCGTTACCCGATCGATTCCCTTCGTACGCTCGAGCGCACCTCCGCCCTCGAGCCCCTGATCGTGATGCTGGCCCAGGCCGGCTCGCTTCGCCAGATCCGCACCTGGCGCGAGATAGAGCTCTCCAACGGACTGACGGTCCCTTTCTCGATCCTCGATTTCTCCCCCTCGCTTCGGGATCATGGGGACGACGTCGCTATCCTCCGGATCGCCGCTCACGACCTGCCCACCGTGGTTCTGGGTGATTCCGACAAAGTGCGCATTCAGGATGCCGTTCTGGTATTCGGTTACCCATCGGTCGCGAGCAGCACGGACGAAACCATCGGTGGGTGGCTTTCGCAGGAAACGGACCTCGAGGCGACCGTGAACCGTGGCAGCATCACCGCGGTTCGCAAGAACATCGCGAACGTCCCGGTCTTTCAGACCGATATCCCCCTCTACCCGGGAACGTCCGGAGGGCCGGTCACCGATCACCAGGGGCGCGCGATCGGCCTGGTGACCTGGGGTCACGCCAGCGCCGACTCCATCCGTTTCATCGTGCCGATCAATGTCGCCAACGCTCGCCTCAGAAACCTCGATCTGAGGCTCGAGGAGACCGGCAGCTTCTCGCCCCGCTACCGCGCCGCTCTCGACGCGATCGAGGGAGGCCGCTGGCGAGAGGCTCAAGCGCAGCTCGACCGAGCCGAAGAGGCTTTTTCAGGCAACCCGGATGTCTCGCGCCTGCGGCGCGACGTCCGCGGGAGACTCGGCTCCATCCCCTGGTGGCGCGAGACGACCCTCGTCACGGTCGCTTCCGCTGTTTTTCTCCTGATCGTCGTTACCCTGCTCGTCGCCGCTCTCCGCGGCCGGAGGCCGCTCCGGGTCGTGCGCTCACCCGCGGCGGAACCAGAGCCCATCCAGGGTACCGGGGAGAGCTCTTTGACGGGGAAGCTCACTTTCCTCAACGGACCTCGGGCGGGCGAGAGGATCGGTCTTGCCGGTTCCGGAATCCGGATCGGAAGGGAACGGAACGAGTGCGAGGTCGTGATCCCGGACCCGAGGATCTCGCGCCTGCACGCCGAGGTGCTTCGCAGCGGCGGGAGAGTATTATTGGTGGATCGGAACTCGTCCAACGGCACCTGGGTGGGAGGAAAGCGCGTTGCGCATCACGAGCTCCGCGACGGCGACATCATCAATTTTGGAGGCCGGAACGCCATTGCGGTGGCGTTCCACCGATGAAAGTGGGAGAAAAAGTCTGCCCTCGCGGGCACCGGATCGACGCAAGCTGGGATCTCTGCCCATTCTGCCCGCCTGAGGTGTCGACGGGTCAGATCCCGGTCGTTCGTCCGCGCGGGGCAGGCTCGACGAATCCGCATGGCCCCGTGGGGACGGCCAGGCGTCCTGAGCCCTCGAGCGCGCCGGCGACCGAGCCTCCCAGCCGGACGGTGGCAGTGCCGAAGGCGTCGTTCGGCCTCGAGCCGACGCGATCCGGGCTCGTCGTGGGCTGGCTGGTCGGAATCTCCACATCGATTCGGGGCGACGCGTTCACGATCCGGATCGGAAAGAACACGATCGGTCGCGATCCGAGCTCGGACGTTCCAATCGCGGACGATCAGACCTCGAACCATCACGCCGACCTGATCTACAGGCCGGAGGAGCAACGATTCATCCTGATGGATCGCAACTCGACCAACGGGACCTATGTGAACGATGCCGAGATCGAGCCGCGCTGCGATCTCGAGCATCACGACATCATCCGCGTCGGCTCTCAACGTCTGGTCTTCATCCGTCTCGACCTCTCCTGGACCGACCCGAGGCTCGTCCCATGATCGGCACGGTGGTCGGCAATTACCGCGTCGAGCGCGACCTGTCGGAAGGGGGCATGAGTCACGTCTACATCGGGCGCACGCTGAGCGCGACCCCCCTGCTGCCGGAAGGTCACCTGGTCGTCCTCAAGGTGATGTCTGCCGAGCTTGCGGGCGAGGTGACGGCGCGCAAGCGCTTCGTGAAGGAAGCGCGGATTCTCGCGCAGCTCCGCCACCGGTACATCACGCGTTTCTACGAATTCATCGAGAGGGATACCGGGGCAGTCCTCGTGATGGAGTTCGCGGACGGCCATCCGGTCGACAAGCTGATCTCTCAACGGGGCGCGTTGAGCGTAGGTGACGCCCTGTCGATCACGCAGTGCCTGCTCGAAGCGCTCACATACGCCCACGGGCGCGGCATCATCCACCGGGACATCAAGCCCGCCAATCTCATCAAGTCGAAAGAGGGCGGACTGAAGGTGACCGACTTCGGCATCGCCAAGATCAAGGAAGATGCGGGTGCGACTGCGGTGGCGGCGACCGTGCTGACGAGGGCGGGTTTCCTTCTCGGCACGCCTCACTACATGTCACCCGAGCAGATTCGCGACCCGAAAGAGGCCGGCGCGTCGTGCGACATCTATTCGACTTCGGTCGTGCTCTACGAGATGCTGACGGGCTCACTGCCATTCACGCAGCGGTCGCTTCCGAAGCTCATCGAGGCGATCTACAAGGGGGGAAAGGCTCCGCCCAGCGCGCTTCGGCCGGCCCTCGATTCTTCTCTCGACGCGATTGTGCTCGAGGGGATGGCTCCCGACCCGAAGAAGCGCTACCAGACCGCCCAGGACCTCTGCGACGCTCTCGAGAGTTACAAACAGCGGATTTTTGCCGCTTCCCCGTCTCCCGTGGCCGCGGACGACGCCACGGTGCGGACTTCCGGCGGTGCTCCCGACCTGCAGTGGCTGCTCGAAGGGGTCAGCGGGAAACACGCGGTGAGCGGGGAAAGCGCTCTCATCGGCCGGGACCGTACCTGCGCCATCGTGGTCCCTCACCCCGCCGTGTCGCGGCGGCATGCGAGAATTACCGTTACCCCCGCATCGTTTCTCATTGAAGATCTCAAATCTGCGAACGGGACGTATGTGAACAATGCTCGCGTCGAAAGCGCGAAACTGCAGCCCGGGGACATCGTCCGCTTCGGCGCCGATCCCGCCTGCAGCTATACGATTCGATCTCGCAGACGGGACGAAGGAACCGACCCATGGCCCCCACAGAACTGATCTGCCTGCGCTGCAAAACACAACTCGATCCGCGTGCGGAGGCGTGTCCTTCGTGCAGCGAGAAAGTCACTGACTTTCAGCGCACGTACTCGACCCGGCTGATCGACGGCAAGTACCAGATCCTGGACCGGCTCGGAGTCGGTGGAATGGGCGAGATCTTCAAGGTCCGCCACATTCACCTGGGCGAGCAGCGCGTGATCAAGATCATGCGCGCGAACATCGCCGCCGACGAGCAGGCGTTGCAGCGATTCCTCTACGAGGCCCGGCTGGCGACGACGGTCAAGCATCGCAGCCTGGCGATGCTCTATGACTTCTCGACTCTCGACGACGGTTCCTACTACATGGTCTGGGAGTTCATCGATGGAGTGAACATCCAGAAGTGGATCGCGTCGAACGGTCCCGTCCCCCCGCGCCTGGCGGTGGAGATCGCCATCCAGGCGCTCGGCGGCCTCGGCGCCCTCCACGAGATGGGGATCATTCATCGCGACATCTCTCCCGAGAACATCATGCTTTCCCAGGACCAGAGGGGAAAGCTGCTCGTCAAAGTGATCGACTTCGGGATTGCGAAACAGCTTTCCGAAGGCGAGGGGGGCCAGGGGCTGACACAGACCGGCATGTTCCTCGGAAAGCTCAAGTACGCCTCTCCCGAGCAGGCCGGATTCATCAAGGAGGGGGAGCATCTCGACGCTCGCAGCGACCTCTACTCGTTCGGCATCGTCCTCTACGAGATGCTGGCGGGCCGAACGCCATTCCTCGCCACCAACCCTCACGGATACATCCTCAAGCACGCCACCGAGAAGCCGCTTTCGTTTTCCGAGATCAACCCGGACGTCAAGGTGCCGGCCTCCCTCGAGAGCATCGTTCTCAAGGTGCTCGAGAAGGATCGCGAGTCGCGTCATCACGACACGACGGCCCTGATCGAGGACCTCCAGTCGGTCCGCGCCTCGATTCAGCCGGAGTCGAAGTACGGGCTCGGCGAGCGGATGATCACCCTGTCGGCAACTCCAACCCTCGTGGACGGAAAGCCGTTCGCCGGCACGGGATCGACCCGCCAGACTTCTGTCACTTCTGCCGACGCCGCTCCCACGGTGATCGAGAGTGGCGCGGCTCCAACCGTGGTCGAGCGAACGGCCGGCGGTGCGCCCACCGCCTTCGGCTCCGGCGACGCCGCGGCCGTCCCGACGATGATCGATTCCCTCGGCGCTTCGGCCGCCCCGACACGGGTGGAACCGAAGCTGGGCAGCTCCGCCGCGGCGACCGTCTTCGAGAGGATCACCTCACCCGCGGCCGGCCGGCGAAAGCCCGCGATCTGGATCGGGGCAGCGGCGGCCGCACTGGTCCTCGTAATCATCGGAGGGGTCATGTTCAGCCGCAGCGGGACATCGACCGACTCGGCCACCGGAACCTCGATGGCCTCGATCACGGGAGTGACTCCACTCACCTCGACCGCTCCCGGCGACCGCACGAGCGTCCTTCTGCTGACGGGAAGCCCTGGTCTCGAGATCCAGGGCCTCCAGCATCTCGAGTCCGAGCAGCCGGTGCAACTGTCCGAAGACGACAGAATCGTTCCCGTTCGTGTTTCGAATTTGATTGCCGGAACCTACGAGGTGACCCTCCGCGACCGCGCCGGGCGGCCCGTCACGCGTCGGATTCAAGTGGATAGCGGGGCTCCCGCGACGTACCATGCGGACATCAGTTCCCCGGTCGACCTCGATCAGGTCGTCGAGGACATTCTCAGACAATGATTCGTGTCCGCATCCTGATCGTCGCTGCGATGCTCCTCACGCTCGCCGCCGCGCCGGCGGAGGCGGACTGGCTCGACGACTACGAGGCAGGGCTGAAAGCGGCTCAGAGCGGGCAGTGGTCGGTCGTGGTTCAGAAGATGTCGGCGGCCATCAAGGCGCGGCCGAAGGAGAACGCCCGCGAGAGGACGACGGGCACCGGGTTCATCGCCTACCACCCCTACTATTACCGAGGGCTGGCGAACGTCGAGCTCGGGAATCTCGAAGCCGGGATCGAGGACCTTCGCAAAGCGACGGGTCAGGGATCCGTGAAGCTCGGCGCGCCTGATTCAATCCTCGGACGCGCGGAGATGCAACTCGCCAGGCAGAGTCAGCCCGAGGTCCCCACGACGACGGTCGCTCAGCAGCCGCCTATTCAGCAACCGGTCACTCCTACGACCACCGTCACCCAGCAACCCCAGATCGATCCGAATCTCGCCCCCGCACGATCGCGGGCGCGCGAGGCCCTTACCGCCGCGCGCGATGCCCACGAAAAGGCTCGCCGGGCAAGGGCCGGCTCTCAACCGGAGTTCGCCGACGGGGAGCGCCTGATGCTCTCGGCTCAGCAGGACTCGGCACAGGCCGACACGGCTTCGGACTGGATCGCGGTTGAGAAGACGGCCAATCGCGCCCTGTCGACCCTCAATCTCGCGATCACGAAGAACCAGATCGCCCAGCAGAAGGCGAGCAAGGAGCCGACGACGGCGAAAGTCGCAACTGCGGCAACCGAGGATGCGCTTTCGCAGAAGAGGCAGCGCGTCCGGGCAGCCGTCGAGGCGTACTTTTCGGGAGACTTCACCCGATCGATTCAGGCCTTCGACCGTCTCGCGAACGAAGAGCGCGAGAACTCGCTGCTCTGGGCATTCCTCGGCGCGTCCCATTACTACAACTGGTACCTGAGCGGACAGACCAACGACCGGGAAGAGCAGGCGGCGATCGACGCTTTCCGGAAAGCTCGTCAGCACGGCAACGGAAGACTCGATTCCAATTACTTCCCGAAACGCGTTCAGAACTTCTTCGCCACGGTCCAGTGATAAGAGCAGGGGCTGGGGGCTAGGGGTCAGGGGCTAGGGAAAGCAAATTCGGGCGTTGCCGTGAACATGAAAAGGCCCGGCTGCGAGCCGGGCCTTTTCACGTTTGATGACTTGTTGGAACGGCGGTTCAGGTGACGATCGAGGTGACCGTATCCTTGACGTCGGAAGCGGCTTCCTTCACGGCGTCGACCGCGCGACCGACTACGCTCTGAGCCTTCTGAATCACGGTTTTCTTCTTTGTGCGTGACTTCGTTCCGGCTCGCCGGGTGGTCTTTCTGGCGGAGACCTTCTTCGTGGAGCGCTTCGAGGCCCCGGTGGAGCGTCTCTTAACCGCCTTCTTCGCCGCCGGCTTTCTGGCGGTCTTTCTGGCTGCCGGCTTCCGAGCGGTCTTTCTGGCCGGCTTCCGAGCGGTTTTTCTTGCCGGCCTCGCGCCGGCTTTTTTGGCGGCGGGTCGCGCCGACTTTTTAGCAGTCGATTTCTTTTTCGATGCTGCTTTCGCGGGTTTCCTTTTCGCGGATTTCCTCGAAGCCTTACCGGCCTTCGCAGGGGCGGCTTTCTTCACCGCACGCTTCTTCTTGGAGGCCTTCTTGGTGGCCATAGGGTTTCCCTCTCCTTTCGACGCCTGCAATCTCGACCCGTGGCAGTTACGTTGCTTACAGGATGCAACCATCAGAATGTAGGCGAAGCCGGTGCAAATGTCACGCGTGAGAATGAGTCGAAATACGCTGCTCGCCATCGCGGTGACGCCGATCGCGATCGCGATTCAGCTCTTCTCGCTCTATCTCGGATGGCTGAATTATCGGATGTCCGAGGTCCTCGTCGCTCAGCAGTGGAAGACGCCGACACTGATCTTCGCGAACGGCGATGGCGAAGGAGAGCCGATTCTCGAGCTCTACGGTGGCGACTGGCGGGCTACCGAACCGGTGCTGCTCGACCAGATCCCGGACTACGTTCCGAACGCATTCATCGCCGCGGAAGACGTTCGCTTCAGGCGCCATCCCGGCATCGATCCGATCGGAATCATGCGCGCTCTGGTTTCGAATATTCGCTCGGGCCGGGTCGGGCAGGGTGGAAGCACGATCGACCAGCAGCTGGTCAAGTCGCTTCTTCTCAGCAGCGAGCGGACGTACCGCCGCAAGGCGATCGAGGCGATCCTCGCGGTCATTCTCGACGCGAGGATGTCGAAGGACGAGATCCTCGAGGCCTACCTGAACGAAGTCTACCTCGGACACCAGCGAGGCCACTCGATCCGCGGTCTGGACGAGGCTTCCCGCCTCTTCTTCGACAAGGCTCCCGAGAAACTCACCCCTGCCGAGGTTGCGCTGATCGCCGCGATCGTCCCGGCGCCGAACCGCGACACGCCCGAGAAGCGCCCGGAGCTCGCCCGCGAGAGACGGAACCGCATCCTCGAGCGGATGAAGGACGAAGGATGGCTCGATGAAGAGCAGTACGACGAAGCGCTGAAGACGCGGGCCCGGTTCACGGGAGGCGGGCTTCCGCAGACGCCGTGGCGGCATTATCTCGACGCATTGCGCGCCGAGATCGCCGAACGCGCCGGAGAAGAGGCTCTGCGCCAGGGCGGGCTGCGCATCGTCGCTACGATCGATCCCGCAATGCAGCAGGAAGCCGAGCGCGCCGTCCGGATCGAAACCCGCCGGCTTCGCCAGCGCTTCGATTGGCTCGACGCGGCGGGCGACGCCCGGGTACAGGCTGCGCTCCTCTCGATCGATCCCGAGACTGGAGCCGTACGCGCTCTCGTCAGCGGTGCCGACCCCCGCTCGCGAAGCCTCGACCGCACGTCGGCAATGAGGCGCCAGCCCGGCTCAGCCTTCAAGCCATTCGCCTATCTGACGGCAATCGAATCCCGCAACTTCACTCCCGCGACGCTCATTCAGGACACTCCCCTCCGCATCGAGCTCGCTCTCAACGACGTATGGGAGCCGCACAACTACGACGAGCGGTTTCGCGGCCGCGTGACCCTGCGCGAGGCATTCGAGAAGTCATTGAACATTCCTGCGATCCGGATCAGCCGTGAGGTCGGTCTGCGCAAGGTCGTCGCGGGAGCACGCGAAGCCGGTTTCGAGGGCGAAATCGATGCGGTTCCTGCGCTTTCCCTCGGAGTGGCCGGAGTGTCCATGAGAGAGCTCGCGGGTGCCTATACGATCTTTCCGAATCTTGGAACGCGAACCGATCCTTTCCTGCTCGCAGAGATGCACGACCGAAACGGAAGATTGCTCTACCGTCACGAGCCGCAGAAAATCGAGGTCACTTCTCCGGCGGTCGCCTACGTCATGCACTCGCTGCTGCGGGGCGTGGTCCGACGCGGCACTGCGAGCCGTCTGAGCCGATACGGACTCGGCCACACGGCGGGAAAAACGGGAACGACGAGCGATTACCGCGATGCCTGGTTCGCCGGATACACCCCCGACCTCGTCACGGCGGTATGGGTGGGTACCGATCGCGGAGCTCCGCTTCGGCTCTCGTCAGCCGAGGCCGCGGTCCCGATCTGGGGGACCTACATGAGCCGGATCAAGACGAGCCGGAAGGAGATCGACGCGCCGGAGGGTGTCGTCTTCCGGAACATCGATCCCCAATCGGGCTGGGTCTGGGCCGAGGGATGTCCCGGCCCCCGACGCGAAGTGTTTCTATCCGGGACCGCGCCCACGCGTGAGTGCCCGCGAGGTTTGCTCGGCCAGATCGCGCGGAAGATCCTCTTCGACGAGGAGTCGTTCGACGAGCCGGCGGCGATCACCTTCGACAAGTTCCGCCGCTGGGCGCACGAGGTGGACCAGAACCGCCAGCGGGTGGAGAGCTTTTTTGCCCGCATCCGGCGGGTGTTCGACAGCGACGATTAGCGGTCGATCCGGTCAGTCCGCCGCTGGACAGGCCGCCCGTTGAGGCTCGAGCTCCCTGTGCGAAAGGTTCATGAGAGGGAACCTCTCCCACCCCCGGTAGTCGTAATGCCACCACTCGGAACCGAGTGCCTCGAATCCCTCGGCTTCCATGGCCCCGCGCAGGATGGCGCGATTCTGGAGCGCGGCGAGAGGCAGGTCCGAGGCTTCGTGGCCCGCTGCAGGAGTGAAATCGTCGTAGGGGGTGGGCATCGGGAGCTCCTCCCCGGTCGCCAGATCGACGAGGGTGACGTCGATCGCCGCGCCGCGATTGTGCCTAGAGCCTCTCGCCGGGTCCGCGACGTAATCGGGGTCGCGGATCGGCTCCCACATCGCCACGGTCACCGAGTAGGGACGGTAGGCGTCGAAGACCTTCAGCCCGATCCCTCGCGGCTCGAGCGAGCTCTGGACCCGGGCAAGCGCGAGAGCGACTTCGCAGCGCGCCCACGCCTCGGGTTTCGGATACAGCCTGGTCTTCATGAAGTTGTCGGTGGTCGCATAGCGGATGTCGAGCTGGATATTCGGACTGGCCTGCGTCAGCGGAACGAGGACCTGATCCGGATCGACTTCGACGAGGCGGTGGTACAGACGGCGCTCACCAACGACGGGAAGCCCGTACTCGTTCGGGGGGATTGCGGTTCCCCCGTGCGAGCAGGCCACGAAGAGGAGAGCGATGAGAGGGGTGCGGAGAGCTCGTTTGCTCATCAGCTCGCTCCGGTGTTCTCGAAAGCCGGTATCGGCATCCCGTGGCCGACGAATATATCGAAGTCCGACGCCGGAAGGGGCCGACTGAAGAGATAGCCCTGAAGACGCGGACATTGCCTCTCCCGGAAGAACGCGAGCTGCCCTTCGGTCTCCACTCCCTCGGCCACGAGCGTGAGATTGAGGGTCTTCGCCATCGAGATGACGGCGGTGGCGATTGCCGCGTCGCCCGGGTCGTCGGTCACGTCCCGGACGAACGACTGATCGAGCTTCAGCGTGTCGATCGGGAATCGTTTGAGGTAACTGAGCGAGGAGTAGCCTGTACCAAAATCGTCGACGGCGATCCGGATTCCGAGGCGCTTGAGCTCCCATAGGGTCCGGATACTGTTCTCGGCATTCTGCATCGCGTTGTTCTCGGTGATCTCGAGCTCCAGCTGCCCGGCGGGAAGCCCTGTCTCCTCGAGCGCAGCTCGAACTCGATCGACCAGGTCCGGCTGTTGAAACTGCCGCTCAGAGAGATTCACCGCGACGCTGAGCTCGACACCGTGTCTGGCTTTCCATTCGGTTGCCTGACGGCAGGCTTCCCTGAGAACCCAGTCGCCGACCGGGATGATCAGCCCCGAGCTCTCGAGTGCGCCGATGAAGTGATAGGGCGTGAGGAGTCCCTCTTCAGGGTGCCGCCACCGGAGCAGCGCCTCCGCTCCACAGACCCGACGGTTCGGCAGGTCGATGAGCGGCTGGTAATAGATCTCCATCTCGTTGTTATCGAGCGCGCGGCGAAGAAGGTTCTCGCGCGCGAGCCTCTCCAGCGCGCGCGCGTTCATCGCGGGGGCATAGATCTGATAGTTGTCCCTGCCGTGGTCTTTGGCTCGGTACATCGCCGTATCGGCGTTCTTGACGAGCGACTCGGCATCCACGCCGTCGGTGGGGTAGAAACTGATGCCGACGCTGACCGAAACGTAGAGCTCGTGATCACCGACGGTGAACGGCTGCTTGACCGCCTGGAGCAGCTTCTGCGCGATCTTCGCGGCATCTTCCGCGCTTTCTACGCGCTGACAGAGGAGTGTGAACTCGTCCCCTCCGAATCGGGCGACCGTGTCCTCTTCCCGTACGCAGTGGCGGATCCGCAGAGCCAGGGCCTTGAGCAGCGAATCCCCGTGCGAGTGCCCCAGGGTGTCGTTGATGTCCTTGAAGCGGTCGACATCGAGGAAGAACACCGCGAGGGTCTGATGCCGTCGGGCGCTATGGGCGACGGCGACGATCAGCCGGTCGATGAAGAGAGGGCGATTGGGAAGGCCGGTGAGCGCGTCGTGATAGGCGAGGTGCTCGATCTCTTTGCTCGCCAGGACGGCCGCCTGTCGCTCGTCCTCGAGAAGGCAGGTGATCATTCCCAGACCGAGGAAGCTGTGAAGAATGAAATCGATGTAAGCGAGATACGAGGCGTACTCCCGGCCGAACCCCGTCACCGCGATCAGAAGGTAATGACCCTGCTGCGTACCGTAGAGGACGAGCCCCACGCCGACGACGGTTAGTCCGAGGCCGCCGTCGGACTCGCGCCTGCGCAGGACGGCAATACCCGTCCCGACCAGCAGGATCGCGGCGACCAGCGCCTGAAGGGAGAATCGGAGGTGATACCGCTCCTGGCTCGCCTCGGGATCGAACGCGAACATCAGAGGCAACAGGGTGCCGGCGATCGCGAGACCCCAGAGGAATCGCCGGGTGGCCTGAAGTCGAACCGGCCTCCTCTGCGCCAGTTCCCACCCGCCCAGAGCCATCAACCCGACGTGAAGATAGCCCGCCACCCCGCGCGCGACGGAAAGCCCGATCGCTGCCGGCATGGTGGGAACTCCGTCGAGGGCCATCCAGCGCGCGCCGACGCTCGCCAGGGCGAATACCGCCAGCATCCACCAACTCCATGCCCATCGATGGAGATAGGTCTTGCCGTAATGGCGATGAAAACTGTGCAGGAGAATGGCGAGGACCACCGCCCCGATCCCCTGGGCGATGAGGGTGCCGTAGATCATTCTGCTCGCTTCTGACATTCGAGAATCGGCTCAGAACCGAGTATGCCGGGTCGATCTCCACCCCGGACCTACCGATCTCTCCCGCCGCTGAGGTCGCCCCATCCTACGATATCGGATGAACCTTTTCACGCGGAACAAAGCTTCCTTTCGATCCCCGGCGAAAGGCTCCGATCAGCTCCTGCCCTCTCTCCGACAGCAGCCAGTCGTAAAACGCCCTCGCTTCGGGCGACGCGCGCCCTGCACGCTCCCGAAGCAGGGTGACGCTATAGACGTTGGCCGACCCGTTTCCGCCACCCGCAAACTCCTCGAGCCGCAATACCGGCTTCATCGCTTCGAAAGTCGTGTCATCCGTGAGTGCGTAACCCTGAAGCTCCGACGCCGATCGCAACAGCGCACTCATTCCCTGCCCCATTCGGCGGTATCCCTCATTCCTCTCGGGGTCCAGGTCGAGACCGGCCCACAGTTCCATCTCCCGGACATGCGTACCCGACTCGTCTCCCCGAGAAACGAAGATCGCTTCCGCGCTGTGAACGAGCCGCATCGCATCCACTACGGTTGCGTCCAGCAAAACGCCAGCCGGATTTCCGGGCGGGCCGACGAGAATGAAGCTGTTGGCCATCAGCAGAGCCTGCTCTTCAACCCGCCCCGTCCGAGCCAGCTCCGCTTCCCCTTCCGGCTCGTGCGTGATCGCCAGTTCCACGGTTCCGTCGCGGGCCAGTTGAAGAGCCTTCCCCGATCCGACCACGTGCGCTTCGATCTCGATTCCGGTGTCGGACCGAAACGCGATCCGCATCTGCTCGAGAAGCCCTGAGTTCTCGAGGCTCGTCGTGGTCGCAATCCTGACCCGCGGGACGGACCTCTCCCCCGCGATACAGCCGCTCAACATGAGCGCAACGGCCAGGAGCGTCATCCGAGTGAAATTCATGGCAGGTTCGGGGCGACGGCCCTTATATCACCGAGGAATCGATGTAGGAGCCGGCTGCGCCGGCCCCGCCGCCGCAGGCGGCAACGTGGACGAGGACGCGGTTGCACCGGCACGCGGGCTTCGCCCGCCGGACCGCCGCAGGCGGTCCCTACGTCTGATCCACCCGATCAAACGCGCGCCGCAACGAGGCGCCACCTCCCCCAGCCCCTGACCCCTAGCCCCTAGCCCCTGTCTTCTAACGGGTCCGGCTCTTCTGGATGACGATCTGGTTTCCGACCACCCGCCCCTCGAGCACGACCGTCGCGCGAACCTCGAGGCCCGCGCTCAGGCCATCGCCCACGAGCTCGAATCGGCTGCCCGGAAGTATCTTGAAGGAACCCTTCATCGTTCCGGCGTCGGTCTCGCGCTCGACGCTGCTGTTGCTCTGCTTGGTCAGCATTCCCGCCGCCGCGAGCTCGATCGCATTGTCGGCGAGGATCTGGCTGGAGATCCGTTCCCGAAAGCGGCGCGCCTCTCGCTGTGCCGCTGTCGCGTCTGCGAGAGCCAACTCGATCATCCCGAGAAAGAGGATGGCGAGAAGCAGCGCGGTGATCAGCGCAAAGCCGCGTTCAGTCCGGCCTCGGAACGAAGACCTGATCGACGACGAGCGATCCATCGCTGCTCCTTCCCGAGACCCTCACCGCGGTCTCCTCGTTGGGGGTGCTCCACGATCCGATGGAGAAGTCTCGCGTCGCATTCGCGCTCCACTCCCCTTGCTTGGCCGAACCTTTCCATTCGCCACGCACCGCGCGATCCTGCGTGAACGTCCACGTCACGGTGTTTCCCGCTCCCATCGACAGAATCAGGTGCCGGGGGGACTGCATCTCTCCCGCGTGTTCGATCGGATAGCCGGTGCTGTCGAGAACGTCCCGGCGCAATCGAGCGATCACGGCTGTGTCGTCCGGGTGCAGAAACCACCGGAAGCGAACCCCTCGCTCCAGGTTGGCGAAATCCGCCGCGATCAGGGCGAGAATGACCATGAAAATCGAAAAGACCGCCATCGCGACGACGAGCTCGACGAGGGTCATTCCACTTCGGGAGACCCTCACCAAAGCGTGTCTCCCCCGGTATCAGTCCGGATCACTTCCGCGATCGCCTCTCGCCTCCCATCGCGCCACGAAACCCGCAGAAGAATTCTTCGCGTTTCGGAGTCGACCTGCTCGACCGCGGCCTCCGCCACGACCCCTTCGAGCTGCCCGAGCAGCGCGAGATCGGTGTAGAACGGCTGCACCGACCCTGGAGCCTGCATGGCCCATGAGGCGTAGCGCCTCGCTTCGGCCTCGTTTCCGAGGACCTGCCAGACGAGCATCACCTCACCCGCCTCGACCATCCGGCGTTCCCTTTCGTAATAGACGAACAGGGAGGTCGTGATCACGATCCCGAGGATGAGGATGGCGATCAGGGTCTCGATCAGGGAGAATCCCTCGGAGCGGTTGCGTTGCGAAGCCATGGCAGCAGGGGGGATTGTAGCCCCGGGGCTTTCTTGACGGTTGGTGGGGGTACTCATAAGATCGCCGCCCGATGGCCCTCGACCGCCCGATGAAGCTTCGATTTGCCCCCTCGCCCACTGGGTTTCTCCACATCGGAGGAGCCCGGACTGCGATATTCAACCTTCTGCATGCGCGCCGTCACGGCGGACGCATGGTGCTGCGGATCGAGGACACGGACGTCGAGCGCTCGCGCCAGCACCATGCGGAACAGATCATCGCCTCGCTGTTGTGGCTCGGGGCCGAGTGGGATGAAGGTCCGATCTACCAGAGCGACCGGATCGAGCGCTATCGCGAGAGAGTTCACGAGCTGGTTGCCCGGGGCCGCGCGTACCGCTGCCGGTGCAGCGTGGAGGAACTGGAGGCCGAGAGGGCCGAAGCCGAGGCCCGCGGGGGTCAGTACCGCTACTCCCGAAAATGCCGCCAACGGACGATCGGTGAGGACGATGGGCCGCACGTGATCCGCTTTCAGGTCCCCGAGGGACCGATCCGTTTCGTGGATCACATCAGGGGAAACGTCGAGTTCGAGGGAGACCTCATCGACGATTTCGTCCTGCTGCGCTCTGACGGCAATCCCACCTACCACCTGTCGGTCGTCGTCGACGACATCGACATGGGAATCACTCTCGTGGCGCGCGGAGACGACCACCTCTCGAACACGCCCAAACACGTCCTCCTTTTCCAGGCATTCGACTCTCTTGTTCCGGAGTTCGCGCACGTTCCTCTGATTCTGGGAACGGACCGCAAGCGACTGAGTAAGCGAACCGGCGCGACCTCGGTCGAGGAATACCAGTCGATGGGCATTCTTCCCGAGGCCCTGTTCAATTTTCTCGTGCTTCTCGGATGGTCGCCGAAGGGAGACCGCGAGGTGATCTCGCGCAATGAGGCGGAGACGTTGTTCGACCTCGCGGACGTAAACCATTCGGCGGCGGTCTTCGACCTGGATAAGCTGATCTGGCTCAACCATCAGTACCTCCAGGCAAAACAACCCGCCGAATTGGTCGCGCAGCTGGAACCATTCCTTGGTGTGCCCGTCGACCAGGACACGCTCCTCCGCGCGATTCCCCTCCTCCAGCCACGTGCGCGGACTCTGCGCGAGATGGCCGAGCAGGCGGCGCTGTTCTTCATGGCGGCCGATTCGATCGAGTACGAGAGCGAGGCCGTGAAGAAGCACCTGAAGGGCGACGATCTCGAGGTGCGGATGAGGGAGCTGCGGGACGCTTTCGCCGCTCTCGAGCCGTTCGACACGGTGACCACGGAGGCTGCCCTGCGCGAGCTGGCGGAATCCCGCGGCAACTCGGCGGGAAAGTACATCCACCCGCTCCGCGTCGCCCTGACGGGGAAGACGGCGAGCCCGCCGATCTTCGACATCGCGGTCCTCTTCGGGAAGCAGCAGTCGCTCGAGCGCCTCGACCGGATGATCGCCCGCCTGCCGGAGCTGTCCGAGTAGGGACCGGCTGCGCCGGTCCGGTCGCGCGCAGCGCGACGGGCGTACCTGCGGCGAAAAGAAAACCCGTCGCCTCCGGCGACCGGAGCGCCGCAGGCGGTCCCTACCGGCGCAGATCCACGGCGGTCGGATACTTCATCATCCGATCGGGAGCTTCCGGCTCCTCACCCTTTCGCCTGCAGCTCGAGCAGATGCCGAGAATCTGGAGGTTGTGAAAGGTGGGCGTGAAGTGGTTCTTCTCGCAGATCTCGAGCTGGCGGGTCTCGAGAGCCTCGTCGTGAAACTCGATTACGGCCCCGCACGCGGTGCAGATCAGGTGATCGTGGTGAGCGTCGTCCCCCATCACTCGCTCGTAGTGGTAGTGATCTTCACCGAGGTGGACGCGGCGGACCATCCCCGATTTCACCAGAAGCTCGAGCGTACGGTAAATCGTCGCCCGCGAGATCTTGATGGTCTTCTCCTTCAGCTTGATCAGGAGCTCATCGGCCTCGAAGTGATAGTGGGTCGAGAAGATTTCGCGCACGAGGGCATCGCGCTCGTTGGTGAGCTTGAGCCCCTGCCGCTGGAGATACTCGCGGAAGCGTTCGACCTCCTGCTCCAGCGCCTGCTTTCTGGTGCCCATTGGGATGATTGTAACCGCCCACGCCTCGCCGGGATTTCAGAGAACCGGCTGGTCGCGGCGGTTGTCCGAGCCCGCCCGTCGCTCGGCCTGCATGACCGACTCGTAAAAGGCGAGGTACTGGGGAACGATGCGGTCGACATGGAAGAGCTCGATCGCGCGCCGGCGTCCCGCTCTGCCCATCTCCTTGCGCAGGTCGTCGTCCCGAACCAGCTCGAGGGCCCGCGCGGCCATCCCATCGACATCGCCAACGGGCAGCAGGTAACCGGTCTCTCCCTCGGCAACGACCTCGGG
This sequence comes from Thermoanaerobaculia bacterium, assembly GCA_046260175.1. GTDB lineage: Bacteria > Acidobacteriota > Thermoanaerobaculia > Gp7-AA8 > Gp7-AA8 > JBHEPS01. The sequence goes on along the minus strand of JBHEPS010000001.1, from coordinate 3,637 downwards.
AAGCCCCCCCGCCCTGCTCGCGATGACGGGCACCTCGGAGGCCAGCGCCTCGAGGGCCGCCATTCCGAACGACTCGGTTTCCGAAGGAAGCAGGAAGAGGTCGAGCGCCGCGACCACTTCCTCGAGCTCGGGGACGTTCCCGAGGAACAGGACCCGATCCGTGATCCGGTGCTCGCGCGAGAAGGCTTCGGCGCGGGAGCGCTCCGGCCCGTCGCCGATCATGACGAGTTTCGCCGGGACCTCCCGCTGCACGCGAAGAAAGACCTCCATCACGTCGAGTACGCGCTTGACCGGCCGGAAGTTCGAGATGTGACCGAAAAGCTTTTCTCCCGGCCTGACGAACCCGTCGCAGAGAAAGTTGGTGCTCTTCCGGATGAAGCGGGCCGGGTCGACGAAGTTGTGAATCACTTCGATCGGCCGCTGCACGTCGAGAAACTTGATCGTCTCGTCGCGCAACCACCCGGACACGGCCGTGACACCGTCCGAGACGTCGATGCCGAACCTCGTGATCGGAAGAAAGCTTGGGTCGCGGCCGACCAGCGTGATGTCCGTCCCATGCAGCGTCGTGACCACCCGAATCGGGTGATCCTTCAGCATCTGTTTCGCGAGGAACGCGCTGATCGCGTGGGGAATCGCGTAGTGGACGTGGAGAATATCGAGATCCTCGTATTCGGCAATCTCCGCCATCTTCGTCGCCAGGGCGAGCGTGTAAGGGGGAAAATTGTCGAACAGCGGGTAGTTCATCATCGCGACTTCGTGGAACCGGATCCTCTCGTGGAGAGTGCTGAGGCGAGAGGGAAGGGCGTAGCTGATGAAATGAACGTCGATCCCGCGTTTGGCGAGCGCGATGCCGAGCTCGGTCGCCACGACTCCCGAGCCACCAAATGTCGGATAGCAGGTGATCCCGATCTTCACTTGACCTCTCTTTTCCGGTATGCCGCGACCAGGTCGTCGATCTGCGGAGGCTGCTTGGTGTAGAACGCCTCGCCGAAATCGGTTCCAATCAACGCCCCGAAGTGACGGGCTCTCGCCTCGATCATCGGGAGAAACCCCTCCTTCGCGATGAAGGTGAGCGGCTCGTTCGACTCGGGGTCGTGAAACTGCGAGCCGTACGCGCGGATCGCTTTCATCTTCCTCGGGAAGGACCGCGTGACGTCCACCACGAAGCTGGGCTGGATCTGGTAGTTCTGAAGGTAGTAGGCGACCAGGTCGGGACGATGAGCTTTCTGCCCCGTTTCGATCCTCGCGAGGCCGGCGTAGAACCAGGCGTCGGTCACGAGCTGGCCCGTTCGCGTGTGATCGGGATGGCGGTCATCAGGCCACGGCGCCAGAAGCATCGAGGGCCTCCACTCGCGAATGATTCTGATCAGCGCGAGCTCCTGCTCGCGTCCCGTCGCCAGGTTCCCGTCTCCGAAATCGAGCCGCTCGCGGAACTCCGCGCCCAGAACCTTCGCCGCGGCCAGCGATTCACGCCGGCGCGTCTCCGGATCCCCGCGCGTCCCCATCTCGGCGTGGGTGAGATCGACGATGCCGAACTTCTGGCCCCGCCGGGTCGCTTCGAGAAGCGTCCCGCCGCAACCGAGCTCCACGTCGTCTGCGTGCGCTCCGAATGCGACGATATCGACCTTCGAACTTTTTCTGCTGCTTTTCTTGGACGTCATTGGTTCCTCTGCCTTTCAGATGGCGACGACGCGAAACGTCGCGCTGTCCGGCTCCGCCGCCTCGACGAGCCGGTCGACCAGTTCGTCACCATAGGCCAGCCACCAGCCGAGCCATCCGGCTACCCGGTCCTGAGGCTGCCCGCCGGGATAGAGAATCCGTTGCAGCCTCGACAGGGCGGCCCAGCGCTCTTCGTCCTTGCGTGCGATCGCGCGCTCCGCGCGAGCCGCCATTCTCTGGAAGTGATAATCGATCCGGCGCCCGGAACGTTTCATGGCGCGCTCCAGGCCCGGGTCGCCCCCGACCGCCAGCGCCGCCAGCTCCCGGACGGCATCGTCGAGAGAAGCGCGGCCATTGCCCGCCGCCTCCCGGACCTTCACCACGAGCTCCTCCTCGCCACGGTTGACCGCCACCTCGAGAGGTCCGAAGAGCTCCGGCATGTCGACACCGAACCGTTCGAGCGCCCGCATTCTCTTCGCGGGAGCCACCAGGACGTGTCCTCGCAGCGCGACGGCGGGAGGGACCACGCCGAACATCTCGTGAAGGACGGTCGCCTGCGCGTAGTAGGCAACCTCGGCAGGGCCGCCGATGAACAGGGCCGGCTCGAATACGGAGTCCTGAAGCAGTGGCCGAGCAAGCGCCCCGGTCGAGATCGTCTCCGGCGCCGTGCCGAGGCGCTTCTCCAGTTCCGCGGCAGAAAACCTTCGGGCGCCGATCGCAAAGGCTCCGTTCCGCGCAACGATCGGCTGGCGCTCGCCATCCGGCTCGATCGCGTAGAGAAGCGAGTAATAGCCGTCCGGGCCGGGCTCGACCTGCGGCCGGTATCCCGCAGCTTCAATCGCTTTCGATCTCGCGTGCAGCGACTCGCCCGCTTCGACGAGCCTTTTCGCGAGAGCCTCCACGATCCCCGCTCCGGCCTTGCGCAACTCGGGAAGCAGCGAGTCGACGAGTACGATTTCTCTCCGCCCCAGAACCCGGGCGAGAAGGATGGCGAACGAGTCGCCGAAGCAGACGCCCGGCTTCAGCCACTCCTCATCCTCTCCGACGAGGTCCGCGAGCTGGCGCCGGAGGTCTTCCGGAATCGGGAGCGCGCCGACCGGCTCGCGAACCGCGGGACTCCGCGAAGATCGCAGGAGCGTGGCGACCGAGTCGGTCTGGAAAAGAAGACTCGAGACCTCGGCGAAATCGTGGTCTTCGGTCGCGATCCAGAAGAACGGCACGGCAGGGACGCCGCCCTCCTCCAATCGGCTGCACGCAGCCAGCAGCGATCCGATCTTCGCGAGAGTGTAGAGAGGACCGCCGCCGAGACCCGCCTGCTGACCTGCGATGACGGCGAC
>JBHEPS010000001.1:0-459 GCA_046260175.1 Thermoanaerobaculia bacterium | reverse complement strand
AAAGCGTCTCTCTCCCATGGTGATCCGCTTGTTGAAGGTCCGCGAGGCACCATCGAACCACCGCTCGATCAGGACCGTCCCCTTGTCGCTGACCTTTTCTTCCCGCTCGACCAGCCTGTCGAGCTCGCGGTGAACATTCAGGTAATCGAAGAGGAACGGAGCCCCTTTGGAGAGCACGCGCGACATCTCCCGAACGGTTCTGAGATTCTCTTCCGCTTCGTCGAAGTAACCGAAGCTGGTGAAGAAATTCACCAGCCCGTCGAACGTGGCGTCGGCGAAGGGTAGCCTTCGCATGTCGGCGCGCACGACCGGCATCGGTCCGAGTGCCTCGACCCCATGGCGAAGGAGTATCCATGAGAGATCGCACCCGATCGCCCGGTATCCGGCGGCGCTGAACTCCCGGATATGCCGTCCCTGGCCGCACGCGAGATCGAGTATGGGGCCCCGGATCATGCCGAA